>CACPGV010000001.1 GCA_902633595.1 uncultured Pelagibacteraceae bacterium
TAGATTCTGCGAATATTTATAAAGGCCATTATCACATCCTAGGTGGAACATTAAATTCTAATGAAAACTATGAACAAAAAAATCTTTTAATAGAGTCTCTTGTTAAAAGAATAAAAAAAAATAATCTCAAAGAGGTAATTATTGCAACAAGTGCTACTGTTGAAGGGCAAACTACTGCACATTATATCGAAGATACCATTAAAAATGATAAGTTAAAAATTACAAAATTAGCTCAAGGCTTACCGGTTGGCGGAGAGATTGAACAATTAGATGATGGAACTTTGTTTTCAGCTTTTAAAAATAGAGTGCCTGTAACCGAAAGTTAATTAGTAGCTTTTCTTTCTAATCTTTTTTGATGTAGTAAAGGTTCTGTATAGCCTGAAGGTTGCACTCTTCCTTTAAAGACAAGATCACAAGCCGCAGAAAAAGCCACTGACTTTTCAAAATTATCTGACATATTTTGATAACCTGGATCATTTTTATTTTGTGTATCTACAATTTTAGCCATTTTTTTCATTACTTTCATTACTTGATCCTTACTACAAATTCCATGGTGCAACCAATTAGCAATGTGTTGAGATGAAATTCTAAGTGTAGCTCTATCTTCCATTAAACCAACGTTATTAATATCAGGCACCTTTGAGCAACCAACACCTTGGTTAATCCATCTTACAACATAACCTAAAATTCCTTGGGCGTTGTTTTCTAATTCTCGATTAATGTCGTCTAATGCCCAGTTAGGTCTATCTGCTTTTGGAATTTCTAGAATATCCTCTAGTTTAGCTTTACTTCGTGATTTAATTTTATTTTGTTCATCAAAAACGTTTACTTTATGATAGTGCATTGAATGTAACGTTGCTGCTGTCGGTGAAGGAACCCATGCACAATTTGCTCCTGATTTAGGGTGACCAATTTTTTGTTCCATCATGTTTGCCATTTGATCTGGCATAGCCCACATACCTTTTCCTATTTGAGCTTTTCCTGAAAAACCACAATTTAATCCTATATCAACATTCCAATTTTCATAAGTTCCTAGCCAAGTTGATTTTTTCATATCTCCTTTAAATATCATAGGACCTGCCTCAAAAGATGTGTGCATTTCATCTCCAGTTCGATCTAAGAAACCTGTATTAATAAAAACAATTCTATTTTTAACTTGTCTAATACACTCTTTTAAATTAACCGTAGTTCTTCTTTCTTCATCCATAATTCCAACCTTAATTGAAAACTTTTTTATACCTAAAACTTCTTCAACTTTTTCAAAAAGAGTATTTGTAAAAGATACTTCTTCTGGTCCGTGCATTTTTGGTTTTACAATATAAACAGAACCAGTTCTGGAATTCTTTTTATTTTTAAAATCATGAAGAGCACACATTGTGGAAAAAAAAGCGTCCATTATTCCTTCAGGTATTTCTGAACCATCTTTTAACAGAATAGCTGGATTGGTCATTAAATGACCTACGTTTCTATTTAATAAAAGTGCTCTTCCGTGAAGAGAAATTTCTTCTCCATCTCGAGAAGTATAATTTCGATCAGAATTTAATTTTCTTACAAATTTTTTTCCATTTTTTTCCACATTAGCCGTGAGATCTCCCTTCATCAAACCGAGCCAATTACGATAACATTTAACCTTGTCTTCGGCGTCAACAGCTGCAACTGAATCTTCATTATCAACGATAGTTGAAATTGCTGACTCAACTACAACATCTGAAATTGAAGCTTTATCTAATTTTCCTACCATATGATTTGGATCCATTGAAATTTCAATATGAAGTTTATTATTTTGAATTAAGATTGAACTAAGTTTCCCACTTCTTTCATTAAAAGCTACAAATTGATTTTTGCTCTTTAGATTTTTTTCATCTTTACCATTTAAAAATATTAAATCTTTATCTTTTATTTTAATTTCAGATATTTCACTCCAATTTAAGCCATCAATAGGTACGCTTTCATCCAAAAATTTTTTAACATAAGTGATTACATTTTTTGCTTTTTCCTTATTAAATTCTTTTCCTTTGTCTCCAGGGATTACATCAGTTCCATACAAAGCATCATAAAGACTACCCCATCGTGCATTAGCAGCGTTCAAAGCGTACCTTGCATTATCTACCGGTACAACAAGTTGTGGGCCTGCAATTGTAGCAATCTCACTATCAACGTTATTAGTTTCAATATTAAAATCTTCTTTTTCCTCAACAATATAAGAAATTGATTTTCTTGTTTAATTCTTTACCTTTATTTTTTTTATGCCAATTATCAATCTGTTTTTGAATAGTTTCTCTTTTTTCAATTAATCTTTTATTTATGGGGGCAAGTTGATGAACGGTTTTTTCGAAACCATCCCAAAATTTGTCGGTTTGGATATCTGTCCCAGGCATAATTTCTTTATTTACGAAATTAAATAGTATGGAACTAATTTTTAGACCTTTTTTCTCAATAAAACTCATAATGTACCGTTCTTTACATTTTATTATAATACATTAATAGTAGCATTATTAACTCAATATGAAAAATTATTTAGATTTTGAGAAAGAAGTAAAGGCGCTTGAGCAAGAAGTAGATGGTTTAAAAAGCCCTTTTGGCTCTGAAGGAATTTCAGAAGTAGATACGCAAAAAATAAAAAATACACAAGACGAAATAAATCAAAAACTTAAAGAGACATATGCTAATCTAAATAGTTGGCAACGAACTCAAGTTGCAAGGCACGAAGATAGACCTAAAGCAAATTTTTATATTAAAAAAATCTTTTCTCAATTTACATTATTATCTGGTGATCGTTACTTTGGTGATGATAAATCTGTTATTGCTGGATTTGGATTAATTGATAACAAATCTGTTTTAGTCATTGGTCAAGAAAAAGGTGAAGATTTAAATAGCAGAATTGAAAGAAATTTTGGAATGATGAGACCGGAAGGATATAGAAAATGTATAAGATTAATGAAGTTAGCTGATCGTTTTCAAATTCCAGTAGTAAGTTTTATAGATACGCCTGGCGCCTATCCTGGTTTAGGAGCTGAGCAAAGAGGGCAAGCCTCCGCTATTGCAAATTCAATAGAGTGTTGCATGTCATTAACTGTTCCAAATATTTCAATCATTATTGGTGAAGGTGGATCAGGAGGTGCAATTGCTTTAGCTTCGTCAAACAAAGTTATCATGTTGGAAAATTCTATTTACTCAGTAATTTCTCCAGAGGGATGTGCATCTATTTTATGGCGTGATCCAAGCAAGTCATTACAAGCAGCTGAAGCTATGAAGCTAACAGCAAAGGATTTATTAAAACTAGGAGTTATTGATGAGATAGTTTCTGAACCTCTAGGCGGGGCTCACAGAGATCCAGAAAGTATTGCTGAAGATATTAAGTATGCAATTATGAAAAATCTTAAAAGTTTTGATAATTTCAGCAAAGAAGAAATTTATGATCATAGGAAAGCAAAATTTCTACAAATCGGAAGAGATCAAGGATTTAGCAAATCTTCAAATCTTGAAGGAGGAGGGTTAAGCTATAATGTGTCGAATGTTCAAAAATTAATATCTCATATAAGCAAAAATAAACTAATTTATGGTGGAATAGGCCTGCTATCAATGATTAGCTTATTTGCTCTTTTATTTTAGCCATTGTTGTAAAAAAACAATCTATTAAAATAGTTTTTTCTTCTATTGACTTTCACTAATCAAATCTATTTAAAGTTCAAATAACTAATCTTTGATTAGTTAAAGTTAATAATAATAAGGAAAAACAAATAATATGAGTACACTAAAAGGTAAAGTAAAGTGGTTCAATGGTACTAAAGGATATGGTTTCATTGAAAGAGAAGACAAAGAAAAAGACGTGTTCGTTCATTCTTCAGCTGTTAGAGACGCAGGTTTAAAATATTTAAACGAAGGTGATGAGTTAACGTTTGAAGTGGAGAGCACAGAAAAAGGTCCTTCAGCAGTAAAACTGCAGAAAACATCTTAATCTAAATTTCCAAAATCACTGGTTAACGGGGCAATAAGATAAGCCTAAAGCTTTTTTAATGTCCCGCTAATTCCTTCTTGAAAAAGACACATTTTTTTTTTAAATAAACACAATGGTTGTAAAAAAAAAAATTCCTAATCTAAGATCACATTCTCACAGAATGCACGCTAGGCTATTGCTTAGCTTATAATCAAAAATATATAAATTTAACTAAAATTAAGATAAATATAATAAGGATGCAGCAGTAGCTCAGTTGGTTAGAGCACTAGTTTGTGGAACTAGGGGTCGGTGGTTCGAATCCACCCTGCTGTACCAAAAAATGACAAAAGAAAAAAAAAGCAAACCTTCTAAAGATCTTCCGTTAGGGTTTGTAGACAGACAAGAAAAAGAACTACTCGTACGAGATTTTATAATTTCTAATATTAAAGAGGTTATGATTAAGTATGGTTTTCAGTATCTTGAAACACCAAGTTTTGAGTATTCAGATAGTATTGGAAAATTCTTACCTGACAAAGATAGACCGGATGAAGGCGTCTTTTCATTTAAAGATGAAAATAAATGGTTGTCTTTGAGATATGATCTTACAGCACCACTAGCAAGATACGTTGCTAAAAATTATTTAGAAATTCCGAAACCATTTAAAAGATATCAGCTAGGTACTGTTTGGAGAAACGAAAAACCAGGACCTGGAAGATTTAGAGAATTTTTACAATTTGATGCAGATTTTGTTGGAACTAAAAGCTTACAAGCAGATGCAGAGTTGTGCGTTATGATCTCAGAAATTCTTGAAAAATGTGGTGTGACTAAATCTGAATATATAATTAAAATTTCTTCAAGAAAAATAACAGAAGAACTATTTAAAAAGTTAAATATAAATAATAATCAACAAAAACTTACAGCTTTAAGAGCCTTAGATAAAATTGATAGACTTGGATGGCAGGGAGTTAAAGAACTATTAGGCGAAGGAAGAAAAGATAAATCAGGAGATTTTACAAAAGGTGCAAATTTAAGTACACAAAACATAGAGATTATAGAAAATGAATTAAAAAAAAAGATTCCTAAGACAGACGATTTAAAAGAAGTTTTAAAAATATTTAAAGATTATAACTTCGATAATTTTGAATTTGACCCATCAATAATAAGGGGACTTGAATACTATACCGGCACAATATTCGAAGTGAATTTAAAATTTGATGTAACAAACAACAAAGGGCAAGTAATTCAATTTGGTTCTATTGGGGGCGGAGGAAGATATGACAACTTAGTTAATAACTTTGGAAACTATGATGCACCAGCGACCGGTATCTCAATAGGTTTAGATCGATTAGTTTATGCTTTAACACAAAAAAAAGAATTTAAAATCAAACAATCTAAACCAGTTATTATTTGTGTCTTTGATAAAAATTTAATGAAGGAATATGTCGGTTTACAAACCATATTAAGAAAATCTGGTATAAGCACTGAGATTTATCCTGGAGAAAATAAATTAAAAAAACAAATGGAATATGCAAACAAAATTAAATCTCCTGCTGTTATTTTATACGGTGAAGATGAAATCAAAACAGGAAAACCAACTTTAAAAAACTTAAGTTCTGGTGAGGAAAAAATAATTGAAATGAAAGAATTAGTTTATGAAATCAAAAAAATTATCTGAAGTTATAATAAAAAATTTTAAAAGCAACGGTTTTGTTTTATTGGAACCTGACGTATTATTAGACTCGGAATATATTATAGAAAGATCGGGAGAAAAATTTAGAAGTTCCATGCTTACTTTTGAAAATGAGGATGGAAAAACTATGTGTTTAAGACCCGATCTAACTGTTGCGTCTTGCATTAATTATTTAAAAAAAAAAACTAATTCAAAAATTTACTATTCTGGACAAGCATACAGAAGATCTAACAATAAAAATTCAAGTTTTATAAACGAACAATTAGGGATTGAAATTTTAGGGTCAAAAAATCAAATTGAAGATGATTTTAAAGTAATTAGTACAATCTTAAGTTCCGTTAAAAAGATTAAAAATAAAAAGATAAAAGTCAGAGTAGGAAATATCAGTTTATTTAAAAATTTAATCAATGCTCTTGATATGCCTGAAAGATGGAAGTTAAGACTAATAAGACACTTTTGGAGACCAAATTATTTTGAAGAACTTTTAAAACGACTTCAAAAAAATACAGATATTGACCCAGTCACTTTTGATACTGATAAAAAGAAGTTCTATGAAATGAAAAAAATGAAACAGGATAAAGAAGTTGCAGGAAGGTCAATAGCAGAAATTTTAAATAGATTCAGCAAAAAGATAAAAGATCCGAGATCTTTTAGTGACGGCAAACAAATTGTTAAGATTATTAAATCTTTTCTAAAAATAAATTGCAAACTATCGAAGCTAGATGAAACATTATCAGAATTTGCAAAAAAGAATAATCTTAAAAAAAATATTTTTAAAGAATTAACATCTATTCAAAATTTAAAAAAACTAAAAGAGGATGTAAATTTTATTGCAAATTTTGGCAGGGAAGTTGAGTATTATACGGGAATAGTATTTGAAGTATTTTCAGGAACCAAAGAAATTGCAAGAGGCGGTCGTTATAATGATTTACTCAAAAGTTTAGGGGCAAAAAAAAAAATTCCAGCTGTTGGTGCTGCAATTAACTTAAAAAATATATGAATAATCTAATTACTATAGGATTGCCAAGTAAAGGTAGATTAAAAGATAAAGCAACAGCTTTTTTTCAAAACAAAGGCTTAAAAATTTTGCAAAGTAAAAAAGAGAGAAATTATTTTGCAACTATTAAAGATCAACCTAATATTAAGATAATTTATTTGCACGCTAAAGAAATTATTCAAAGATTAGAAGATGGTACACTAGATCTAGGCATATCTGGCTTAGATCTCTTAAACGAGTCTGAAAAAAATCTACGTAGAAAAATTTTAATAATAAAAAAACTTGATTTTGGAAATGCGAATTTAGTTGTTGCTGTACCAGATGATTGGATAGATGTTCAAACTATTGCTGATCTTGAAGAAGTATCATTTGATATGAGGTCAAAAAGAAATACAAGGTTAAGAGTTGCAACAAAATATCCAAATCTAACTAATGACTTTTTAATCTCAAGAGGGGTTACACAGTACAAGTTAATACCAAGTTTAGGAGCCACCGAGACTTATCCTTTTATAGGTTCTTCAGAAATTATTACTGATATTACTTCTACTGGTAAGACTCTCTCTGATAACAATTTAAGAGTACTAAAAGATGGAAAGATTCTAATTTCAACGGCATGTTTATTTGTGGCAAAAAAAAAAGCTCAAAACTTACAGTCTTTTTTAAATTCTTTGGGTTAAGTGAAATTACATTGTGGTAATTTTAATAAAAATTGTTTAATAAACATCATTCATTATTAAATATTTATGTTGTCAGAATTAAAAATTTTTATCGGCTATGATAACAGAGAAAAAATTGCTTACCACGTATTATCTCAAAGTATTATTGAAAATTCGAGTATACCCGTATCTATAAGTCCAATAAATTTAAAAAATCTAAAAAAAATTTATAAAAGAAAAAAAGCAAATATACATAGCACCGAATTTTCTATTTCTAGATTTTTGACACCCTACTTGTCAAATTATAAGGGCTATAGCCTTTTCTTAGACTGTGATTTTATAATGTTGGGTGACATAGCTGATTTATTAAGAATTATTAAAAGAAATAAGAAAAAATCAGTTTGGTGTGTCAAACATAAAGACTATTCAAAGAATTTTAAAAATAAAATAAAATTTCTAAATGAAAAACAACTTCCATATAAAAATAAGAATTGGTCAAGTTTCATGGTATTTAATAACGAAAAGTGTAAAATTTTAACTCCAAAGTTGGTTAGCAAAGCATCAGGTCTTTATTTGCATCAATTCAAGTGGACAAATAAAAATAAAATTGGAGCACTACCTTTAAATTGGAATGTGCTAGTCGGTGAGCAAAGAATACCAAAAAAAATTAAGGCCATTCATTATACATCAGGCGGTCCATATTTTCCAAAATACAAAAATTGTGATGGATCTAGACATTGGTATAAATATAAAAAAATACTTATGAAACTAGGATGATATGAAAAACTATAAATATATAGAAACCCCAAAAACTCTTAATTCTAGAATAAACTTTAACAATAAATTTGGAAATTTTAATTTATATAAATTCATAGATAAAAAATTTAAAATTCAAGCAGGACAAAAAATTCTTGATTTAGGATGTGGAGATGGAAGGTATTGTGAGCTTTTCTTAAAAAAAATAAAGTCTAGTGGACATCTAATTGCATTAGACAAAAATCTAGAATTAATAAATAATTTAAAAAAAAAAGATAAAATCAAAAAAAAAAATTTTTCAATTATCAAAAGAAATTTTGATGCTAAATGGGGAATAAAAACAAAAATAGATTGGTTTTTTTCCATATACGCAATTCAATATACTAAAAATTTTAAAAATTTATTGAAAAAAATAATTAAGATATCAAAACATAATACAAAACTTGTATTCATTGCACCTGGGAAAGAAAATTCAAAACAACTAAACGAATTGCATTATTTAGTATTTAATAAAAGACCTGCCACTTTATATGTTGATCGAATGAAGTTTCTAGAAACAAATGTTCTTAAAATTTTAAAAAAAAATTTAAAAAATAAGAAAATTTCAATAACTAAACATAATTATAAAATTAAGTTTCCATCGCCAATTAGCTATGCGGAATATTATTGGTCGACTCCAGTGTGGACCGATGTTACAGTTAGATTATCAAAAAAAGAAGTATTATTAAAAAAGAAAAAAACTCTAACTACTATAAAGGATAACAATTTTAGTGTTTTAAAAAAACAAACAGTTTGTGTTTATTGCAGATAGTTTTAATACTTTAATTGATTAAAAAAACTCCTCGAAGAATTTTTCGAGGGTTCTAATTTTATTAAATAGATTTACTTAGAGGCCTTATCTAAATGAAAATGAATTACATTCTCATTCACTAATTGAATAATTATTGTTTTATCTGATATTTTCGAAAATCCTTCATCACTATTTTTTTAGTGCAAATAAAAAAAAAGGGCAGTAAAAACTGCCCTTTTTGAATTTTTGTTTGAGATTAATTGGGATTACATTCCCATACCGCCCATACCGCCCATACCGCCCATACCGCCACCCATTGGAGGCATTGCTGGACTCGCATCTTTCTCTTCTGGTTTATCAGCGATCATTGCTTCTGTTGTAATTAATAATCCAGCTATAGATGCAGCGTCTTGTAACGCTGATCTTACAACTTTTGTTGGATCGATAATACCCTTAGCAAACATGTCCACGTACTCTTCGTTTTGAGCATCGTATCCTTGAGTAGCTTTTTTACCCTCTATAAGTTTGCCCACTACTACAGAACCATCGACACCAGCATTCGCAGTTATTTGTCTCACAGGTGCTTGAAGAGCTTTTTTAACAATTTCTACACCAGCTTTTTGATCATCACCCTTAACTTTTAAACCGTCTAAATCTTGTGCAGCATAAAGTAAGGCACAACCACCACCAATCACTACTCCTTCCTCTACTGCAGCTCTTGTAGCATTAAGTGCATCTTCAACTCTATCTTTTCTCTCTTTAACTTCAACTTCTGTAGCACCACCAACTTTAATTACAGCAACACCACCAGCAAGTTTTGCTAGTCTTTCTTGAAGCTTTTCTTTATCGTAGTCAGATGTTGTCTCATTAATCTCAGCTCTAATTTGATTACATCTTGCTTCGATATCAGATTTTTTCCCCTCTCCAGCTACAATAGTACTATTTTCTTTATCGATTTTAACTTTTTTACAAGAACCCAGATCTCCAATTTTTACATTTTCTAACTTGATACCAAGGTCTTCAGATATTACTTGTCCACCACTTAGAATGGCAATATCTTCTAACATTGCTTTTCTTCTATCACCAAAACCTGGAGCTTTGACTGCTACAACTTTTAATCCGCCTCTTAATTTATTAACGACTAAGGTTGCTAAAGCCTCACCCTCAACATCTTCAGAAATTATCATTAATGGTCTATTAGCTTGTACTACTGACTCTAATAGAGGAACCATTGGTTGTAAGTTTGTTAATTTTTTTTCAACTAAAAGAACTAAAGGATTTTCTAATTCTGTTATCATTTTTTCTGTGTTCGTTACAAAGTAAGGAGATAGGTATCCTCTATCGAATTGCATGCCTTCAACAACATCTAATTCAGTTTCAACTCCTTTGGCTTCCTCAACTGTAATAACACCTTCGTTGCCAACTTTTTGCATAGCTTTAGAAATCATATCACCAATTGATTTTTCACCGTTTGCAGAAATTGTTCCAACCTGGGCTACCTCTTCATTAGCTTTAACTTTTTTAGAAGATGTTTTCAATTTTTCAATTACATGTTCTACAGCTTTATCGATTCCTCTTTTGAGGTCCATAGGGTTCATACCTGCAGTGACGTATTTTAGTCCTTCGTTAACAATTGCCTGAGTCAGTATTGTTGCAGTAGTTGTTCCATCGCCAGCGTTATCGTTAGTTTTGCTAGCAACCTCTTTAACCATTTGCGCACCCATATTTTCAAATTTATCTTCTAGCTCAATTTCTTTAGCTACAGAAACTCCATCTTTTGTTGTTCTTGGAGCACCATATGATTTATCCATAACTACGTTTCGTCCTTTTGGACCTAAAGTTACTTTAACAGCATTAGCTAAAGTATTAACTCCTGTTAGCATTTTAGATCTAGCTTCTGTGTCAAATTTAATTATTTTTGCCATTTTTTTCTCCTCTAAAGGTTATTTTTTACTTTTTGATATCCCCATTATGTCTGATTCTTTCATAATGCTATATTCTTTACCGTCAATTTTAACTTCAGTTCCAGACCATTTTCCAAAAAGAACTATATCTCCAACCTTAACGTCCATTGGAGCAAGTTTTCCCGATTCATTCATGGCACCGGGACCCGCAGCTACTACTTCACCTTCTTGTGGTTTTTCTTTAGCTGAGTCCGGGATAATAATTCCACCTGAAGTTTTTTCTTCAGAGTCTAGTACTTTTATAAGCACACGATCGTGCAGAGGTCTAAATTTCATATGTATTTTCTCCTATAAATTTTGATGTAGTGTTGATATGGTGTGTTTTGATTAGATTTCAAGGGGCAAAAATCATTAAAAAAGCCAGTAAATGCTGTATTTTGTGAGGGAAAAAAAGTTATAGAGAGCGAATTAATACATTGAAGGAACTTAAACATCTATCAGAAGTATATAAAAATTACGACACATTTGTAATAGATTTGTGGGGAGTAATTCATAACGGAGTGAAATTAAATTCAAAAGCTATAGAGGCTGTTGATTTTCTCAATAAAAATTCAAAAAAAATAGTTTTTCTATCTAATGCACCGAGACCTAGTTCTAAAGTTATTAATTTTTTATTAAAGATGAATATGGACAAAAAATATCTTTCAAACGTAATGACATCTGGAGAAGCCGCAATGCATGCAATTAATCAAAATAAATTTGGAAAAACTTTTTTTCATCTTGGCCCGCCTAGGGATACCTCTCTCTTTGAAAAACAGAAAGATAATAAAACTGAAATTGAAAAATGTGACTTTATTTTATGCACAGGTTTATTTGATGATCACGATAAGGATATAGATTTTTACAAAAAATTTTTACAAAAACAAATTTCTAAAAAACTTGTTTGTACTAATCCTGATTTAACAGTTCACAGAGGAAATATCGAAGAACTTTGTGCAGGTTCTGTAGCTAAAGTATTTGAGGAGCTTGGTGGAAAAGTTATTTATTACGGAAAACCACATAAAGAAGTTTACAGCAAATGTTTTAATGAGAGTGAAAAAGTTTTAGCTATAGGAGATAACTTAAGGACAGATATTAAGGGAGCTAATAATTTAAATATAGACTCAATATTTATCACTGAAGGTGTTCATCGACAAGAAATTAACGATATGTCAAAACTTGATGCTGTTTTAAAAAAATATAAGGTGAAAACTAATTTCTTCCAAAAAGAACTTAAGTGGTAAAATGAAAACTTACAATAATTTAGACTTAAATCAAAAACACCGGGGAGGTGTAATAGCAATTGGAAATTTTGACGGAATACATTTAGGTCATCAAAAAGTTATTAATGAAGCAAAAAAGAAGTCCAAAAAAAATAAATTACCTTTTGGCTTAATGACTTTTGAGCCAGTACCAGTAATGTTTTTTAATAAAAAAATAAAAAATCATAGAATAAGCTCGTTAGCACAAAAAAAAGACCAACTTAAAAAATTGAAATTAGATTTCTTAATTGTAATAAAGTTTAATAAAAGTTTTTCGTCTTTATCTGCTGAAGAATTTATAAAAAAGATAATTCATAAAAAAACTAATTGTAGATTTTTATATGTAAGTAAGAATTTTAGATTTGGATTTAAGCGAAAAGGCAATGTTGAAACTCTAAAGAAATATGAAAAAAAATATAATTTTAAAAATATAATCGTTAAGCCCTTTAAAACGAAAAAGAAAACAATCTCTTCAACAATTATAAGAAATAAAATAAGAAAAGGTCAAATTGTAGAAGTTAATAAATTATTAAATCGTAAATGGAGCATTGAAGGTAAAGTTATTAAAGGTCAAAAAAGAGGTCGTAAAATTGGCTTTCCAACATGCAATCTTAGTCTAAATAGTTATGTCATACCTCGACTTGGCGTTTATGCTGTAAAAGTAGAAACTAACAATATTAGTAATAATGGCATAGCAAATATAGGTTATAGGCCAACCTTTAATGGACGAAATTTATTATTAGAGACAAATATATTTGGAATTAACAGAAATTTATATAATAAAGTAATTACTGTTGGATTTAAAAAATTTTTAAGAGCAGAAAAAAAATTTAAAAATATTGAGTATTTAAAGAAACAAATAAAAATTGATATCAAACAAGCTAAAAAATAATGTCTAAAGATACTCTTCAACTTCCTAAAACAGCTTTTTCAATGAAAGCCAGTCTGCCTACTAAGGAACCAGAAATTTTAAAAAAATGGGAAAAAAATAAAATTTTTGAGAAACTAAGAAATAATTCTAAGGGAAAAGAAAAATTCGTATTACATGATGGCCCACCCTACGCAAACGGACATATTCATATGGGTACAGCCCTAAATAAAATTTTAAAAGATATTATTACTCGATTTCATCAAATGAATGGCAAGGACTCAGTTTACGTACCCGGGTGGGATTGTCATGGATTACCAATAGAATGGAAAATTGAAGAACTGTATAAAAAAAAGAAAAAAAATAAAGATGAAGTTCCAATAAAAAATTTTAGACAAGAGTGTAGAGAATTTGCTAAACATTGGATTGAAGTACACATAAAAGAGTTTAAAAGGTTAGGGGTATTAGGTGATTTTGAAAATTATTACTCCACAATGAGCTATGAAGCTGAAGCTCAAATAGTAAGAGAGCTAGGTAAATTTCTATTAGACGGAAGTTTGTATCAAGGTTTTAAACCAGTTCTTTGGTCTACAGTTGAAAAAACTGCTCTAGCAGATGCAGAGGTAGAATATATGAATCATACTTCTAATACCATTTACGTAGCCTTTAATGTCAAAGAAACCAAAAAGGATTTTTTAAAAGATACAAGTATAATTATTTGGACTACAACACCTTGGACTATACCAGCTAATAAAGCTTTAGCTTTTAATAGTAGTATAGAATATTCAGTTTTAGAAATTGATGATCTTGAGAATTTTAAAGAAAAAAAAATTGTTGTAGCAAAAAACTTAATTGACACGATTACTAAGGAATGTGAAATAAAAAATTACAAAGAATTAAAGACTTTCAAAGGATCGGAGTTTCAAGGAACTATTTGCTCTCATCCATTTGCTAAGATGAATTTCGATTATGATGTTCCAATGCTAGACGCTCAGTTTGTTAATCTAGAACAAGGGACTGGAATTGTTCATTGCGCCCCTAGCCATGGTCCAGATGATTTTAATTTATGTTTAAAAAATAACATACCTTCTCTGTACACTGTCGATAATGCTGGTCTTTATACTAAAGAAATACCTTACTTTACTAATACTCACATATTTAAAGCTGATCCAATCGTTATAGAAAAGTTAAAAGAGCAAAAAAAATTACTTAAAAATGATAAACTTAATCATAGTTACCCTCATTCGTGGAGATCTAAAGCCCCTTTAATTTATAGAGCAACACCGCAGTGGTTTATTTCTATGCAAAAAAACGATCTTAGAAAAAAAGCAATTAAAGCAATTAATGACACTAATTTTTTTCCAAATAAGGGAAAAGAAAGATTATTATCTATGGTTGAAGGAAGACCGGATTGGTGTGTTTCAAGACAGAGAGTTTGGGGAGTTCCTTTACCAATTTTTATAAATAAAAAAACAAAAGAGCCTTTAAGAGATCAAAAAGTAATAGATAGAATAGCAAATATTTATGAAGAACAAGGATCTGATTGTTGGTTTACGGATGATCCAAAAGTGTTTCTGGGAGATGAATATAATCCTGATGATTATGAGAAACTAAAAGATATTGTTGAAGTTTGGTTTGATAGCGGATCAACACATAGTTTTGTTTTGGAAAAAAGAAAAGATTTAAAATGGCCTGCCGATATGTACTTGGAAGGATCCGACCAGCATAGGGGCTGGTTTCACTCGTCTTTATTGGAGTCCTGTGGAACAAGGGGCAAAGCTCCATTTGAAAGTATTCTTTCGCATGGGTTTGTTGTTGATGGCAAAGGTATGAAAATGTCTAAATCAATGGGAAATGTTATTTCTCCTGAGGATATTTTGAAAAATTATGGAGCGGATATTCTCAGAGTGTGGGTTGCAGCCTCTGATTATGCTGAAGACTTAAGAATTGACAAGAGTATTTTAACTCAACATGCGGAGTCATATAGGAAAATTAGAAATACTTTTAGATTCATGCTTGGAAATTTAAAAGATAAATTTGAAAAACAAAATTTCGAAAAATTACAATTGAATGATTTTGATGAACTAGAGCAGTATATCTTACATAAAATTTATAATATTAATAAATCTGTTGAAGATAATTTAAAAAATTATAATTTTCATAAATTATATAAGGACTTACTCAATTTTTGTACTTTAGACCTTTCATCTTTTTATTTTGATATAAGAAAAGATGTTCTTTATTGCGATAGCACAGATTCTAAAAAAAGAAAAAATTGTGTAGTAGTTTTAAATATAATTTTAGAAAGCTTACTTAAATGGTTTGCACCTATTCTTGTATTTACTACTGATGAAATTTTTACTTTAATAAATAAAGAGAATAAAAGTATTCACGAACATTCTTTTGTAGAAATCCCGAAAAATTGGGAAAACAGAAAATTAAATGAAAAGTGGGAAAAATTATTTGAAATTAAACAAGAAGCCAACGTAGCGATAGAGGGAAAAAGATCCAGTAAGGAAATTGGATCAAGTTTAGAAGCCCAAATAAAATTAACAGTAAATAAAAATAAATTTGAATTATTAAATAATCTAGATTTGGCTGAATATTTTATTACATCTAAAGCAGAAAAAATATTGTCAGAAAATGATGAAACAACAATTGAAGTAAGCAAAGCTGTTGGAGAAAAATGCCAGAGATGTTGGAAAATTCTGGAAAAAAATTGTAACAGACCAGATTGTCCACTTAAATAAAAAATGAATTTATTAACTAATCTAAAAGAAATAAAAAATTATTTCTTTAAAAAAGAAAATATTTATTATTCTGTACTAATTATAATTATTTTTTTTTTAGATAGATATTCAAAATTTACCATAATAAATAATTTTAGTGAAAGAACTCATTATGTAAATAAATATTTAAATTTAGATTTAATTTGGAATACTGGAATAGGTTTTGGTTTTTTAAGCACTGACTCATCGTTATTATATAATTTGGTTACCGTTACCGTTGGAATAGTAATAATATTTTTATTATATGTTTTTGCTCAGTCAGAAAAGATAGATAAATTTATATATTCTATTATTATAGGTGGTGCTTTAGGAAATTTTTTTGATAGATTAGCGTTTAAAGCAGTACCTGATTTTATAGATTTAAACTATAATAATTTTCACTGGTTTACTTTTAATGTTGCAGATATATTCATTACAATAGGGATTTCGATTTTTATTATAAGGAGTTTTTTTATAAAAAATTAGATAATGAAAAATATATACTTTTTATTAATATCTACTTTTCTTTTAGTTTCTTGCGGAGGCATGAAAGATGTAGGCAAAGTTTTAAGAAATGAAAAAATTAAAACAACAGATGAGTTTTTAGTAAAAAAAAGAAACCCTCTTGTTTTACCTCCAGACTTTGAAAAAATTCCTGAACCTGGATCTATATCTGAAACAGAAGAAGATGAAGATGAAAAGATTAAAAAAATTCTTAAGGTTCCAAAAACAGATAACATCACCAAACAAAAGTCGTCCTCAATTGAAGAGTCAATTTTAAATAGAATCCGTAAGTGATTAGTAAAGATTTACAAATAAAAGATAATATTCAATCTAAAAAATTAAAAATTGATTTAGCAAAAAAATTATCTAAAAAATTTGATAAAATTTTTTTAGAAATAAAAAATGATGTTAAGAATGCTAACACAACATTAAACGTTCTAGACAAAAATTATAAATTTAATTTTAATATTAAAGATTTAAAACAATTTAAAGAGTTTAAATCAATTGTTATAATAGGTATGGGAGGATCTATTTTAGGAGCAAATGCTATATATAATTTTTTTTTGACTCAAATGAAGAAAAAAATTTATTTTCTTGATGACCTTGACGAAAGTAAAATTTTGGATTTAAAAAAAAAAGAGAATTTTTCTAAAGTGCTTTTTATAATAATCTCAAAGTCTGGTAACACAATAGAAACACTGTCAAACGTTTTTTCGTTAAACATTCTAAAAAAAAATTCAAAAAATATAATTATTATTTCTGAAAAAAAAAATAACTTGTTATTTTTGCTATCAAAAAAATTAAATTTATTTCATATAGAGCACAAGAGCAATATAGGGGGAAGATACTCAGTTTTATCTGAAGTTGGTATTGTTCCTGCATATTTGATGGGATTAAATATATTTAAATTAAGATCACGATTACTTGTTTGTTTAGAAAAAAAAAATAAAATATTCATAAAAAGCAATACAATAAAACTCGCAAACTTAATGAAATCTCATAAATTTAATAATCTTGTTTTATTAAATTACTTTCCTGCGTTAGATAAGTTTTTATATTGGAGCCAGCAACTAATAGCTGAAAGTTTAGGTAAAAAAAATAAAGGTTTTTTACCAACGGTTTCCAAAGCTCCAAAAGATCATCATAGTTTATTACAATTATATTTAGATGGTCCAAAAGATAAAATATTTAATATTTTTAGTTTCGAGAAAAAAACTAAAGAGAAAATTAATGTTAGTAAGAATTTTGGAATTAATATATTTTTTGACAAAAAAAAATTTAGTAATATAAAAAATGCCCAAAAGAAAGCTCTAATAAAAACATTTACAAAAAAAAATATTTCCTTTAGAGAATTCAAAATAAAAAAAATCAACGAAGAGATTTTAGGCGAATTGTTTTCTTTTTTTATTATTGAGACAATTATTGTTGGAAAATTGTTAAATATAAATCCTTTTAATCAACCTGCTGTTGAGCAGGTAAAAATTCATACAAAAAAATTGCTTACTTGAAAATACCAAATAAAATTTTTGATCTACCGTATTGTTTAGTTTCAATTATTTCTAAAAAGTCTATTAATTCATCTTTTGAACTCTTCTCTCTATGAGTAATCACAACGTGATTTTTGTGAAAAAATTTTTTTTCTTTTATAATTTTTATATTATTTAGATAATTAAAGTCTTTAAAAGGCGGATCAAAAAAAAAAATATTAAATTTCTCTTTCATATCTTTTATTAAAAAATCTTCAATTTTTGATAAAATAATTTTTGATTTGTTTAATATAGATAATTTACTTAAATTTTGTTTCAATATACTTGAGGCTTTTAAATCTTGATCAACAAAAGTTACATGCGATGCCCCTCTAGATAAACATTCAATTCCAAATGATCCTATACCACAGTATGTATCTAAAACATTTGAATTTTCAATATCGATTTGAATTTTATTTGAATGCTTAAGTACATTAAAAATATTTTCTCTGACACTATCTTTAAGTGGCCTTGTATTGGAGTTTTTTAAAAATTCAATGGATTTTCCTTTTAATACTCCGCTAATAATTCTCATTTTTATTAATTACTTTCCAGCCAATATCTTTCCTATAAAAAATATTTTTTAAATTCAATTTTTTTATAATATTAATTATTTTTTTTCTAATTATAAAAAAGTTATCTCCTATGGAGGTTATATTCAATATTCTACCACCATTTGATCTTAATTTATTCATAATGAGTTTTGTTCCAGCATGATATATATAATCTGTCTTTAATAATTTGATTTTATTAACGTTATCTATTTGTAAATTTTTTTTATAAGAACCAGGGTATCCTTTTGCACACAAAACAATCGTCATACTCTTTCTTTTTTCCCATTTAATTTGTGTATTTTTTAATTTGTTTGATATGGCGTTTTTAAAGATTCTAACAATATCAGTTTTTAATCTAGGTAAAATAACCTGGCATTCAGGATCTCCCATTCTAATGTTGTACTCTATTAAATATGGTTCATTATTATTTATCATTAAACCCACATATAAAAAACCATTATAAGGATTTTTTTCTTTCCTAAGAGCTTTAAGAGTTGGCCTAACTATTTTTGATATTATTTTTTTTTCAACTTTTTTTGAAACAATAGGAGCTGGAGAGTATGCGCCCATTCCACCCGTATTTGGACCTTTATCTTTTTCATAAACTCGCTTGTGATCTTGGGCGGTACCAAAAAATTTAAAACTTTTATTATCTACAATTACAAAGTAGCTTGCTTCCTCTCCTACCAAAAATTCCTCCAAAACAACTTTTTTTGAAGACTTAAATTTTCCATTAAATATCTCAGAAGTTTTTTTAATTACTTGTTTTGCTGTTTTACAAATTGTTACACCTTTCCCAGCAGCCAAGCCGTCAGCCTTTACTACAATTGGAAGTTTACAAATATTTAAAAAATTTTTAACTTCCTCTACTTTTTTACAAACTTTAAACTTAGCTGTAGGAATATTATTTTTAGCACAGATCATTTTCATAAATGCTTTTGATCCCTCTAATTTTGAAGCGTATTTATTTGGTCCGAATACTTTGATTTTATTTTTTTTTAAATAATCAACGACCCCATTTACCAAAGGCTCTTCAGGACCGACAATGACTAAATCTATTTTAAAAAATTTGATAAATTTGAGTACTTTTTTAAAATTTAAAATGTCTACCTCAACATTGATTGCTATCTGGGAAGTACCGGCATTACCCGGGAAGCAAAATATTTTATTTACTAATTTTGACTCAAATATTTTTTTGCATAAAGCATGTTCTCTTCCGCCGCTACCAATTAATCCAATATTCATCTTAGATTTTATATTGTATAATTTAATGATGAGTAAAAAAAAAGCTAAACTTATTTTTAAGCACAATTATTTCGAAATTGTTGAAGATGGCGACTATGTATTGTGTGCTATTTCTGGAAAAGAGATAAAATTACAAAATCTACATTATTGGAATGTGGATACACAAGAGGCTTATTTTTCTCCAGTAGAGGCAAACGAAAAATTCAAATCACAAAAAAAATAATTATTATTTCCACCTATTATGTGTCCAAATCCATTGACTTGGATTTCTCAAGATCATTTTTTCTAAGTAAATATTTAATTCCCGAGTAAGTTCTAGTTTATTTTTAAATTTTTTAGGATTAATTGCTTTGTGAAACTCAATCTTAAATTTATTATTTTTATCTCTTTCGATGAAAACCGGTATAATTTCCAAATTAAATTTAATTGAAAGTTGTGCAGGCAAGGTGGTTGTAAGAGCAGGTTTATCAAAAAAAATAATTTTTTCACCTTCACTCACTCTTTGATCAATCATCAGGGCAATACTATGTTTTTTTTTGATATATTCAATTGATTCTCTCACACCTGTGATTCCTTTTTTTATTTGATTAGAACAAACATATCTTTTTCGAAGTAATTCCATAAAAGGATTCAAAAAAAAATTATTGAGTGGTCTATAAATTGTTGCTAGGGGAATATTTTGTTTTGTAATTTCCATTGACATTAATTCAAAATTAGCCAAATGCCCAGAAATAAAAATTACTGGTTTATTTTTTTTTATTATTTGAGCTAAATTCTCTTTACCACTTAAAGTTATGTGAGATTTTTTCTTTTTAAAGTAATCTAAGAAAATATATTCAATAAATGTTTTCCCATAATTTATCCACATATTTTTAATAATCTTTTTTTTATTCATGGAAGAATTTTTATTTAGAAATATATCTAGATTTTTATCAATAATTTTTTTTGATTTAAAAAAGGGGCCAATTATTAGAAACAATTTAGAAAATAATTTTCTACTAAAATTTAACCCTAAAATTCGTGCTATTAAGAAAAATAAATAAATAAGTATTGACTGAAAAAAATAATTGATAATTTTAATCATACAAAGACTTTATTTTACTAAGAAATTTTTCCTTTTCATAAATTTCCAAAGTTACTTTTAGATAATTTATTTTGTCCAAGTTAAATTTATTTACTTTAAAATAATCTTTTTCTGTCATTATAATTTGAAAATTACTATTTTTAGCCTCATCAATAATATCTTGTATTTCATTTCTTGAAAATTCATAATGATCGGGGAAAGTAATTTTTTTTATAACATTTAAATTATTTTTCTCCATCATTTGAAAAAAATTTTCAGGGTTTCCTATTCCAGCTATTGCAAGTAACTTTTTATTTTTGAATTCTTCCAAATTTGTAGGTTTATACGATGAATAAAATATTTCTATTTTTTTATTAATATTTAAGATTTTGTTTTCAAAATCTTGTACTTTACTTCCATTAATTAAAACTATATCAACATTTTCCAATGCATATAAATTTTCCCTTAAAGGGCCAGCAGGTAAAACCAGTCCATTCCCTATTAATTGATTGCTATTGAAACATACTATTTTTTGGTTTTTCTTAATTTTATAATCCTGAAGACCATCATCTAATATAGCAATATCAAAATCTGAGTCTTCAGCCTCTTTTAATCCCATAAGTCTATTTTTGGTTACTATCAAATTTTTAAAATGATTCTTGATAAGATAATATTCATCATTATGATGCTTATAATACTTTCTCAAAATTACAGTTTTTTTTCCTAATCTTGAGAGTTCTTTTGCTAAAAGCACTGAAGTGGGAGTTTTACCAGTACCACCTATGTAAATATTACCTACACAAATAATTGGAATCTTA
This sequence comes from uncultured Pelagibacteraceae bacterium, assembly GCA_902633595.1. Classification (GTDB taxonomy): domain Bacteria; phylum Pseudomonadota; class Alphaproteobacteria; order Pelagibacterales; family Pelagibacteraceae; genus Pelagilacustribacter. The sequence goes on from CACPGV010000001.1 coordinate 21,378, forward strand.
AATTTTCTCCCTTTAACAATTTTTTTTTTTAAAAAAATGAGAAAGAGGAAAACTAAAGATAAAGGAAAAAACAAAATTGAGAGAAAACCGATTTTTTTGTCCCAAAATTTTGGTTTATTTATTTTTATCATCTAAAAAATTATCAATAAGCATCATTGTATCAGTAAAAGTTTTTTCTCCTAAAGTATTTAATAAATCTTTATTTTCATGGTTTTGTTTTTGAGGGTTTTTTAAATCTAATGATAAATTTTTACTTAGTTCCTCAAAATTTTCTACTTTTTTTGAAATATTATTTTTTTCCAAAATTTTATATATGTCCTCAAAATTATAAACAAAGGGCCCATGGTAAACTTTACATTCTAGTTTTGCGGCCTCGATTGGATTTTGTCCTCCAACATCCTTAAGTTTTGCAATCATCGATTTTCCTATAAATACGCTTTTAGCATATTTAAAATAATTCTTTAAAGCGCCAAAATAGTTAATGATTATTATTTCTTTTTTATCTAAAATATTTTGTTTCTTATTTAATATTTGAGCTTCAAGTCCTAATTTTTCTGATAAAGATTTTATTTCTTTGGACCTTTCAACATGTCTTGGAGCGATAATTGTGATTATATCATTAAAGCTTTCTTTCAGTTTAATGTGAGTTTTTAAACAAAATAAATCTTCTTCTTTGTGCGTGCTTGCCGCAAACCAAAATCTTTTTTTTTCTAAAAAATTTTTATTGAAATTTTCTATTTCTATCTCATTTATAGGATCATATAATTTTATGTTTCCCTTAAAATAAACATTTTTAAGATTTAATTTTTCCAAAAAATTTTTTGTTTCTAAATTAGAACATAAAAATAAATTAAATACTCTAAAAATTTTTTGAGTAATGTTTGGAAAAATCATCCACTTGCTAATTGATTTTGATGTTAAACGAGCATTAAAAAGAGCTATTGGAATTTTATATTTCTTTGTTTTAAAAATTAAATTTGGCCAAATCTCTGAGTCTACAAGGAATATTTTATCAGGCTTCCAAGAGCGTATAAATTTATCAATTAAAAAATCCACATCAAATGGTAGATATCTATGTTCTGCATTTTTAATTTTTCTCAATTCTATTTCAGCGAGATTTCCCGAACTTAACGAAGAGGTAGTTATTAAAAACTTTAAATGTTGATACTTTGTATTTAATTGATTGATAACTGGAATTATACTTTTAAATTCACCAAGACTTGAAGCGTGAAACCATATTAATTTAGATTTTTTTTTATTAACTACTCTAAAATGTGAAACTAAAATTTTTTCTTTAAACCTTTCTGGATCCTCTTTTTTCATTATTATTCTAAAATAGATAAATATAAATAGAAATGGATACAAAATTGTTGTTAAGACTCTATAAACAAGAAACATTTTATTTTAGTTGTTTTTGATACAGCGATTTGTATTCTTCACAATTATTTATTAAAAAATCATGATCTCCTGAGTCTATAATCCTTCCTTCTTTCATAACAAAAATTTTGTCTGCGTTATGAATAGTCGAAAGTCTGTGAGCAATAACTAAAGTTGTTTTGTTCTTAATTAGATTATTAATAGCATTTTGTACAATTTCTTCAGACTCTGCATCTAAAGAGGAAGTAGCCTCATCTAACAAAATAATTGGGGATTCCTTTAATATTGCTCTTGCTATTGATATTCTCTGTTTTTGGCCTCCCGAAAGTCTTACTCCATTCTCACCAATCATGGTGTTATAACCTTGGGGTAATTTATTTATGAACTCGTCTGATGCTGCGAATTTACAAGCTTCAACAATCTCTTTTTCAGAAGCTTCAGGTTTAGCGTAGGCAATATTGTTTTTTACAGTATCATCGAATAAAATTACATCTTGGCTTACTAAAGATAGTTTTTTTCTAAGTGAATAAAGGGAGACATTTTTTATATTTTGGCTGTCAATTTCTATAGATCCTTTCTGAGGATCATAAAACCTTGGAAGTAAATTTATTATGGTACTTTTTCCGGCTCCACTTTGACCAACAAAAGCGGTCATAGTATTACCCTTAACATCAAAACTTATTGATTTAATGGCTTGTTCATTAGTAGAGTCATATTTAAATTCTATATTATTAAATTTAATATCAGAATTTTTTAAAATTAATTTTGGTGCATCAGCTAATTCTTTGATTTTTATATCCATATCAATAATGTCACTAATTCTCTTAAATGCCGCTGCACCTTGATAAGCAGCCATATTGATTGTAGCTAAAGACCTTATTGGTTGATAAGCCAGCATCATTGCTGCTAAGAAAGAAAAGAAGTTGTTTACTCCTAACTCTCCAGATGCAATGAGTTTACCTGAAAAAATTATGAAGCCAGCAATCATAAAACCTGTTAATGTTTCCATTATTGGAGTTGCTCTAATCATGACACTTCCAATCTTTATATTTTTTTCTACAAGATCATCAATTACTTGATTAGCTTTTTTATTTTCCTCAATTTCTTTCTGATAAATTCTAATCATTTTGGAGCCTTTAAAAATTTCAGTTAAAAATGATGCTAGATTTCCTGATGATATTCCTGCCTCAGATGTAGCTTTACCAATTCTTTTACCTAAAGATTTTGCAAGTCCTCCAGCTAAAGGCATCATTAAAATTGCAAATAAAGCCAATTTCCAATTTTGGTAAAACATTAATGAAACTAACGCTATGACTGAAAACGTATCTTTCATTAAATTTAATACACCTGAACCGACAAGACTTTGCACATGATGAGTATCATACATAACATTTGAGATGTATTTACCAGAGTGTCTATTATCTAAAGTTTGAATATCAGATGTTAAAATATTATTTGCAACTTTTTTTTGAAGCGCTCCTGCAACCTCTTCAGCAACTCTTATAATATTAATTCTAGCAAAATAAAGAGACAACCCTTTACTTGAAAATGCTATAACAATTAATAAAGGTATTGACCAAGCAAAAACTTTATTTTGCTCGATAAATATTTTTTTTACAGCCGGATCCAATAACCAAGCTATACCAGTTGTGCTTCCAGCAACTATAAGAGATAATATTAAAGCTATAAAAATTCTCTTCAGATGTTGTTTAACATATTCTTTATAAAGTCTTATTAAAATAATTTTAAGTTCATCTAGTTTCATTTTATAAATTTATTGAAAAAATACTTAAAAATAAAAATAATCCTGAAAAATTATTAAATTTAAAAAGTTTTAAATATTTTTTTTTTTCATTTTTTTTAAGTTCAATTAATTGATATATGAGAGTTAAAACATAAAGTATAAAAAAAAAAGTAAAAATATTTTTTCCAAAAAAATCTAAAAATATATAAAATATTAAAGACATAGAAATTAAATAAGAAATTGAAACAAATAATCCAATATTATTTTTAAATTTTATTGATGTAGATTTTAATCCAATTATTTCATCATCTGACATATCTTGAGCTCCATAAATCGTGTCATAGCCCAATGTCCAAAATATGGCTGATATATAAAGAGTAATAATTTCAGCAGATATATTATTATTTATTGCGGACCAGGCCATTATAATTCCCCAATTAAAAGTTAAACCTAAAAATAACTGAGGCCAGTAAGTTATTCTCTTCATAAAAGGATAAAGGAAGGCTAGTATCATTGAGCTCATGCCTAGGATAATTGTAAATAAGTTAAATTGTATTAAAATAAAAAAAGCAATTAGACAAATTATTAAAACATAAGTCAGAGATTTTACGACCGATATTTTACCAGCAGCAATGGGACGCGTTTTCGTTCTCCTTACTTTTTTGTCGAAATCTTTATCTACAATATCATTGAAAACACACCCTGCACTTCTCATCAACACTGAACCAAAAAAAAATAAAGATAAGTAATAAATAAATAAACTCAAGTTTTGATCAAAATAATGTGCGTAAGCTAAACCCCAAGAACAAGGCCAAAATAAAAGCATAAAACCAATGGGCTTGTTAAGTCTAGTTAATTCAATGAAAATTTTTAAATGTTGCATGAAATATTACTTGTAAATATCAAACACTAACTTCATAATCAATTCGATTCGAAATGAATATAGATTACACAGTAGCGGCTTTAATGTTTCCAGCCATACCTTTGATGATGACTATGTATAGCAACAGATTTCATACTCTAAGTGCTTTAATAAGAAAAATACATGACCAATATACTTTCGAAAAAAAAATTCCTCCAGAATGGGAAAATCAATTACACGTTTTAAATAAAAGGACTAATTATCTTAAATACGTAATGGGATTTGCTGCATTTGGATTTTTATTTAATATGGGTACTGTTTTAATGCTTTACCTGGGACTTTTTCAAACAGCGAGACTTATATTTGCAGGATGTTGTATTTGTATGATCATCTCAATTTTTTTATTTATGCAAGAGATTAGACTTTCCAATCAAGCTCTTAAGTATCATTTAAGTGATATGGACTCTATGAAAAAAGATTTATAATTTTATTTTTTTTCAAGAAGATTTTTTTTAAATAAAGATATCCCGCTATTTTTTTTATGATCGTAAGACTCTTTAAAAGTTTCTAATTGCCAACCTTGCATTCTAGTAATGATCATTTTTAAATTTTTTTCTTTCCATTCATTTTTAGTATTTTCATCTTTCCAAAACTTTTTCTCTTCATTGGTTCTAGCACAACCATAACAATAGCCTGATAAAGGATCAGTTCTGCATATACTTATACAAGGAGATATTACTTTCTTAATCATTAAGGAATTAATATTGCTGGACCGGTCAATTTTCTTGCCTCTAAGTCTTTGTGTGCTTGATTTGCATCTATCAGATTATATTCCATAGCAATTTTGATTTTAATTTTTCCATATTTAACTTTTTCAAAAATTGAGTCTGCACCAGCTTGAAGCTCTTTTCTATTAGTAAAATATTGGCCGATTGATGGTCTCGTTAAGTAAAGACCTTTTGGTTGGATATCTTTTGGGACATTAACTGGATCTAAAGGGCCAGAGGCATTTCCAAAACTTACCATCGTTCCTCTTGTTTTAAGTGAAGCCAAAGAGCCTTTAAAAGTATTTTTACCAACCCCATCAAATACTGCAGGAACTCCCTCATTATTTGTAATTTCCATTACCTTTTTTGCAAAATCTTCTTTAGTATAATTTATTACGTGCGCGTAACCATTTTCCTCAGCAATTTTAATTTTTTCATCTGAACCCACTGTACCAATTACTTTTGCACCAATACTGTTAGCCCACTGAGCAAATATTTGACCCACTCCACCGGCTGCAGCATGAAATAAAACTGTTTCACCTGCTTTAAGGATATAAGTTTTACAAATTAAATAATTTGTTGTTAATCCTTTTGTCATTAAAGTAGCAGCTTGTTTATGCGAAATTCCATCCGGAACTTTTACAGCTATTTTAGCTGGAATAATTCTTTGTTGTGAATATGCACCAAGTGGCACAGAAGCGTAGGCGATATTATCTCCTTTATTAAATTCAGATACATCGGATCCGACTTCTTCAACTTTTCCTGCAGCCTCTAAACCAATTCCACTTGGTAATTTTAGAGGATAAAGACCAGACCTATGATATGTATCAATATAATTTAATCCAATGGCATAATTAGTAACTTTAATTTCATCCGGACCAGGAGAACCAACTTTAACGTCTTGAAGTTCTAAAACTTCAGGTCCACCATTTTTTTTTATTATTATTGATTTAGGCATTTTAAATGGAAAGTACTTGAACTTTTAATATTTAGCAAATGTTCCGTTATTATAATCTTCAATGGCCTCAAGTATTTCAGACTTTGTATTCATTACAAAAGGTCCACCTCTTGCTATTGGTTCACCAATTGGTTTTCCAGCAATGAATAAAAATTCTGATTTTTTATTGGCTCTAACGGTAAGCTTATCACCCCTCTCAAGTAAAATTAAACTTGAGTCAAAGGTTTTACTGTGTTCTCTTTCACCTATTTTTAATTCACCTTTAAGCAAATATATAAAACTATTATGTCCCTCTGGAGCATCAAAATTGAATTCTTTGCCTTCATTTAAAACCACATGAAAATATATTGGTTCAACATTATGATTTTTTTCAGGTCCTTCAACATTTTTATATTTTCCAGAAATTACTTTAACAATTTTGTCATTATCTTTATAAGATCCAAGTTCATTACCTTTAATATAAAGATACTCGGGTTTATTTTTTTTTAATTTAGCTGGCATGTTAATCCATAATTGAAAACCTAATAATTTACCTTCTTTCATAGCTGGCATTTCTGAATGAATAATCCCTCTTCCTGTTTTCATCCATTGAACATCACCGGAAGCCATAACCCCTTTAGCACCAGTGCTATCCTGATGTTCAAACTCGCCATTTAACATGTAAGTAACTGTTTCAATTCCTCTGTGAGGATGAGGAGGAAAACCGGCTATATAATCATCTTTGTTTTCTGATCCAAACTCATCAAGCATTAAAAAAGGATCAATATAATCTGCTTCTGGAGTCCCAATACTTCTTTTTAATTTTACCCCAGCCCCATCTGAGGCATTTAAGGCTTTTACAATTTTTTTTACTTCAATTTTAATCATGAAATAATTATATATGATTATATTATTTTAAGTAACTGCGTTAAATCGCTGATTATATCTTTTGGTTTAAAATCAAGATTATCAAAAATAGCTTTATTTCTATTAACCCATATAGAGTTGTAACCATAATTTCCACCTCCAGAAACATCCCAAGTATTGGCACTCAAAAAAGTAATTTCAGAAGAATTTATCTTGTATTTTTTTACAGGCATGTCGTAAACTTTTGAATCTGGTTTATAAATCCCAACATCTTCAATTGAGAATAGATCATCAAATAAATTGTCTAATTTATTACTTTTAACTAATTCATTCAAAAGTTCTTGAGTGCCATTAGATAATATAGCTAATTTGAAACCTTTATCTTTTAATTTTCCAAGTATCTCTTTAACTTCTGGATAGGGAGACAATATCTTATAAAGATTTAATAAATCCTTTTTCATACTCATATCTATATTAAAAACTTTCATGGATTTATCTAAACTTTCTTCTGTGACTTTCCAAAAATCCTTATGTCTTTTCATTAAGCTTCTAAGCCAAGTATATTCAAGTTGAGTTGTTCTCCAAAAATTTGCAAATCCTTCCCACTTATCTCCAATTTTACCTTTGCATTTTTCTGCTGCAGAATTTACGTCAAACAAAGTTCCGTAAGCATCAAAAACTATGACTTTTGTATCCATGATTTATTTTGTGTTATGTGATCCATCACATAAAGGTTGATCTTTAGTTAATTTACAAGTACAGAAAAAAACTTTTTTAGACTGATCTGCTTTGTATTGTAATGGAGCGAAGTCTGATCCTTTGTGAGAACCATCGCAAAATGGTTGTTTAGAACTTTTTCCACAAGTGCACCAATAATATGATTTTCCCTCCTCCACATCTACCCCAATTGGTGTATCACCTGCTCTTTGACTTCCTGACATAATTAAGCTCCTTTGATTAATCAAATTTTACTTATAGTATAATAATATTAAATGAATATTAGATTATATAATCCTGACAGTATAGAAGAAAATTCTACTAACCTATTATCAAAAGAGCATACCCATTATGTAGTTAATGTAATGAGATTAAAACGAGGTTCAAATATTAATTTTTTTAATTCAGAAGGTGAATGGAAAAGTGAAATTGTTTTTTTAGATAAAGATAGAGTTGAAGTAAAGATAATAGAAAAAATAAAACAACCAAAGGGATTATCTAGTATTGAACTAGCGATCTGTTTAGTTAAAAAAAATCCAATGGAGATTATACTGCAAAAGGCCACAGAACTTGGGGTAAGCAAAATAACCCCAATCATATCTGAGAGAACTGAAGTAAAAGAATTAAATTACGATAGAGCTAATAAAATTGTAATTGAAGCCACAGAACAATCGAATCAGCTAAGTCCTCCAAAAATATTTGAAGTGACAAAACTAAGAGATTTTTTAAATAATCTTGATGGAACTTCAAAATTATTATTTGCTGACGTGAATTCAAAAAAGAATTTAAACGCTGAAACATTAAAGCAAGGTAATCCAATTACAGTTTTAATCGGTCCAGAAGGGGACTTTTCTCCATCTGAAAGGCACTTTATCCTCGGAAATTCAAACGTAACTTCGTTTACAATATCTAGAAACATTCTAAGGTCGGATACAGCTGTAATTAGCGCTATTTCATTAGTTAATTTTATCAAAAACTCTTATTAATTGTCGCATTAATTGAAATTGTTAAATTGTCTAAAAGCTGTATAAAAACTTATGCTTAAAAAATTTGCATACACTATATTCTTACTATTGCCAGGTTCAGTTTTAGCTAACCAACCTAAAGATTGGCAGTTAGGATTTCAGAAATCAGCCTCAGAAACTATGGATGATATTGTATGGTTTCATGATTATATGTTGCTGCCTGTTATTACCGCAATAACAGTATTTGTTCTTTTTTTAATTGCTTATGCCTGTATCCGATTTAGAGCATCAAAAAATAAAGAGGCATCGACTACTAGTCATAATACATTTATAGAGGTGATATGGACTCTGGTTCCTTGTTTGATTTTAATCGTATTAGCCGTTCCTTCGTTTAAAGTTTTATATTCCCAAGATGAAATTCCAAAAGCTGAAGTAACTATAAAAGCTATAGGGTATCAGTGGTACTGGGGTTACGAATATCCTGATGAAAATATAATTTTTGACTCATATATGATTGAAGAAAAAGATTTAAAAGAGGGTCAACCAAGATTACTTTCAGTGGATAACGAAGTTTATGTTCCTGTCAATAAAGTAGTGAAAGTAATGATCACTGCAAACGATGTTTTGCATGCTTGGGCTCTACCTTCATTCGGAGTCAAAAGGGATGCAGTTCCAGGAAGAATTAATGAAACATGGTTTAAAGCAGATAGAACAGGAACTTTTTATGGTCAATGTTCTGAACTATGTGGAATCAAACACGCATTTATGCCCATCACTGTAAATGTAGTTTCTCAAGAGGAATATAATCAATGGCTGGAAAAGGCTAAAGTAGAATTTGCTAAAGAGGAAATTAATAACAATATTAAGTTAGCTAAACAAATTAAGGAGATAAATTAATGTCAGCAACTACTGCAACGCACGAGCATCATCACAACCCAACTGGTTGGAAGAGATGGGCTTATTCCACTAATCACAAAGATATTGGAACAATGTATTTAATTTTTGCAATTATCGCAGGAATAATTGGAACAGCTTTTTCTGTTTTAATGAGAATGGAATTAGCGCATCCAGGAGACGGCATTCTTGGAGGTAATTATCACTTATATAATGTACTAGTAACCGGTCATGGCTTAATTATGATTTTCTTCATGGTAATGCCTGCCATGATAGGTGGATTTGGAAATTGGTTTGTCCCAATAATGATTGGTGCTCCTGATATGGCATTTCCAAGAATGAATAATATTTCTTTTTGGCTATTACCTGTTGCTTTAATTTTATTAATCGCATCAATTTTTGTTGATGGCCCTCCAGGCGCACAAGGTGTTGGAGGTGGCTGGACTATTTACCCACCATTATCGTCTAAAACTGGTCAACCAGGTCCTGCTATGGACTTAGCAATTTTAAGTTTACACGTAGCTGGGGCTTCTTCAATTTTAGGAGCAATAAATTTTATTACAACAATTTTAAATATGAGAACACCAGGCATGACCTTGCATAAGATGCCTTTATTTTCTTGGTCTATTTTGGTTACAGCATTTTTGCTTTTATTATCTTTACCAGTCTTAGCAGGGGCGATAACTATGTTGTTAACTGATAGAAATTTTGGAACTGCTTTCTTTGAAGCACAAACCGGAGGAGATCCAGTTTTATTTCAACACTTATTTTGGTTTTTTGGTCACCCGGAAGTTTATATTCTGATTCTCCCAGGTTTTGGAATGATAAGTCATATCGTTTCAACCTTCTCTAAAAAACCTGTATTTGGTTATTTGGGTATGGCTTATGCCATGGTTGCAATTGGTGTAGTAGGTTTTGTTGTTTGGGCACATCATATGTACACAGTAGGACTAGACACAGATACTAAAGCATATTTCTTAGCAGCTACAATGATTATTGCTGTTCCCACTGGTATTAAAGTTTTTTCTTGGATTGCTACAATGTGGGGTGGATCAATAAGTTTTAAAACTCCGATGTTATGGGCCATAGGATTTATTTTCTTATTTACATTAGGAGGTGTAACAGGAGTAGTGCTAGCTAACGCTGGAGTAGATACTGCTCTACACGATACTTATTATGTAGTAGCACATTTTCATTACGTACTATCAATGGGAGCGGTATTCGCAATTTTTGCAGGATTTTATTATTGGTTTAGTAAAATGAGCGGATATCAATACTCGGAATTTTTAGGAAAACTGCACTTTTGGTTAACGCTTGTTGGAGTAAATTTAATTTTCTTTCCTCAACACTTTCTAGGATTAGCAGGTATGCCAAGAAGATATGCTGATTATCCAGATGCCTTCGCCGGATGGAATTATATTTCATCTATTGGCTCTTACATATCTGTAGTCGGTCTAGCAGTTTTCTTGATAAATCTCTTATACGCTTTCGCGAAAAAGAAAAAAGCAGAACAAAACCCGTGGGGAGAGGGAGCAACTACTCTGGAATGGACTGTGTCTTCACCGCCGCCGTTTCATACTTTTGAAGAGCTGCCTAAAGTAAAGTAAATTGAACCAAGCACTTTCAAAGATAAAGAACTCTAAAGTAAGTTTAGTTTTTGATCTAAATTCATTTTTTAATTTAATGAAGCCAAGAGTAATGTCTCTTGTTTTATTTACTTGTATGGTCGGACTATTAATTGCTCCAAATAATGTTGATTTAAAAACTTCTTTAATTTCATTGTTAGCAGTCGCAATTGGTTCTGGCGCAGCAGGAGCGTTAAATATGTGGTACGAATCTGATCTTGATGCTTTAATGAGCAGGACTTGTCTTAGACCAATACCAACAGGAAAAGTAAAAAGAAATCAGGCATTGTATTTTGGAGTTATCCTTTCAGTAATTTCAATTTTAACTCTTTACTATTCTGCTAATTTAGTATCAGCAGTTTTGTTAGCCTCAACAATCGGATTTTATTTTTTTATTTATACTATTTGGCTTAAAAGAAAGACTCCTCAAAATATTGTTATTGGAGGTGCCGCAGGAGCGTTGCCTCCAGTCATTGGATGGACGATTGCTACAGGCACAATTTCAATCGAACCAATAATACTTTTTTTAATTATTTTTCTTTGGACGCCTTCTCATTTTTGGGCATTAAGTTTGTATAAGTCAGGTGATTATAAAAAAGCCAAGATACCTATGCTACCAGTTATAGCTGGAACAAAAACAACAAAAACAAATATACTATTGTATTCATTTGCAATGTTACCAATTATTATAGCCCCATATTTTTTTAATTTTGCTGGTTTATTTTACTTAACAATAGCTTTAATAACGACCCTTTATTACAACTATTTATGCTTTGAATTATTTAAATCAAAAATAATAAAAACGTCAAATAAGATTGCGAGAAAAGTATTTGTTTATTCGATTTTTTATTTATTTTTTATTTATTTAGTTTTACTAATCGATAATGCTAAAGAGTTTTTATTATGAGCAAAAAAAAGAAAAATATAATAACAGCAATATTATTAATACTTTTTATGATTTTTTTATTTGCTCTTACATTTTATAATATTGGAATTTATAATAGAGAGCTTTAATGACAATTAATAAAAGAAATTTAACACCAATAGCCTTAGTTTCCATATTCTTATTGATGTTGAGTTTATCATTTGCTGCAGTTCCTTTGTACGACTTATTTTGTAGGGTAACAGGTTTTGGTGGTACAACTCAAAATGCATCGGAAAAAGAAATACCAAAAATAATAATTAATCAAGATTATAAAATGAGATTTGATACAAATGTACATAGCACATCAGATTGGAACTTTTTTCCAGAGAAAAATACAATAGATCTAAAACCTGGAGAAGTACACACAGTGAAATTCAATGTTGAAAACCCAAGCAATCAGATATCTTCTGGCTCAGCATCTTTCAATGTGTCTCCCTCTTCATTTGGAAAATATTTAAATAAGATTGGCTGTTTTTGTTTTGAAAAACAAACATTAAAACCTAATGAGAGCCAAGAATTTGCTTTAACATTTTTCTTGGATCCGAAAGTAGTTGATGATAATAAAACGAAGAATATTTCTGATGTAACTCTATCTTTTACTTTCTTTGCATCGGAATTTTACGAAAAGGGTAAAATTTGAATATGTCGACAGATAAAAAAAAACACGATTTTCATTTAGTAGATCCTAGTCCTTGGCCTATTTATGTTTCGTTTGCAACTTTAGTTTTAGCTGTTGGTGCAGTTTATTATTTTCATTCAAAAGCACTTTGGCTTTTGTTAGTTGGTTTTGCTTTAGTTATTTACGGAGCATTTATGTGGTGGAGAGATGTAATCGAAGAAGCAGAACATCAGGGCCATCATACCGAAATAGTACAAATTGGTCATCGATATGGGATGACACTTTTTATTGCTTCAGAAGTCATGTTTTTTGTAGCTTGGTTTTGGGCATATTTTAACGCGAGTTTATTTCCAACAGAGACAATAGGGGGGACTTGGCCACCACCTGATATAAAAACGTTTGATCCTTGGGACATACCTTTAATCAACACTTTAATTTTATTGTTATCAGGAACAACAGTAACTTGGGCGCACCATGCGATGCTTGAAAATGATAGAAAAGGTTTAGTTAATGGACTGATTGCAACTGTTTTTTTAGGTTTTATATTTTCATGTTTCCAAGCTTACGAGTATCATCATGCTACATTTACTATTGATGGAAATATTTATGGCTCAACTTTTTATATGGCAACAGGTTTCCACGGGTTTCACGTAATCGTTGGAACAATCTTCTTAGCAGTATGTTTGTTTAGATCAATGAAAGGTCATTCAACACCAACTCATCATTTTGGTTTTGAAGCAGCTGCCTGGTATTGGCACTTTGTCGATGTAGTTTGGTTATTCCTTTTTGCTGCAATCTATATTTGGGGAAGTTAAACTCAAATTGAAAAAAGCATTATTATTTCAATTATTTGTTATTTTCTTCATAACATTATTTTGTGCACTAGGCACTTGGCAACTTTACAGACTTCAGTGGAAATTAGAATTAATTAGCGAAATAACTTTTGGATTAGACTCTCAACCAGTAGAATACTCAAGTTCTATTAAAAAAAACTATCAAAGAATTAACGCTAAAGGAAAATTTGATTTCGATAAACAAATTTACCTTTATAGTTTGAATGAAAAAGGAAAACCAGGATACGATGTAGTGACTCCATTTAGAACAAATAAAAATGAAAATGTTCTAGTTAATAGAGGGTGGATAAATAAAGAACTTAAAGGTAACGCTAAGATAAATCTTAATACATCAGCCGAGCAAAAAATTATCGGTCTTCTGAGAGAAATATATGAACCAAATATGTTTAAACCAGATAATGATATAAAAAATAATATTTGGTTTTCAATAAATTTAGAAGATCTGAAAGAGGCTACAGGAGAACAATTTAACGAGTTTGTAATTTTTTTGGAAGATAACCAAGTTAAGTCACCAATTCCTAAAAAGATCACCATTGATGTGCCAAACAATCACCTCAAATATGCTATAACGTGGTATGCAATATCAATTTCTATAATTTTTTATTATTTATATTTTAGAAGAAAAAAATGAATTATTTTAGCACTAGGGATAAATCTTTAAAATTTAGTTTTAAAGATATTTTCTTAAGAGGACTTGCACCAGGCGGAGGGTTATTTTTACCTGCTAAAATTAAGAAGTATAATCAAGAAGAACTAAATAATTTAAGTCAACTTAACTATAACGAACTTGCTACAGAAATTATCTTTAATTTCTGTTCAGGTGAAATTGAAAAGGAAGAACTTAGCTCACTGATACAAAAATCTTATAGTGGGTTTAAAGATAAAGAAGTAGTAAATTTAAAAAAGATTGGAGAGATCGATCTTCTTGAGCTTTATCGCGGGCCCACTTTAGCTTTTAAAGATATTGCAATGCAGGTAATTGGCAATCTGTATGATTACTTAGAAGTCGCTAAAGATAAAACTGTAAATGTCGTGGTAGCTACATCAGGAGATACTGGTTCAGCTGCTATTGCAGCATTAAGTAATAGAAAAAATATAAATCTTTTTGTTCTACATCCTCATAATAAAATTTCTAATATTCAAAGAAAAATAATGACAACAATTGGTGGTGCTAATATTTATAATATTGCTATTGAGGGTTCATTTGATGATTGTCAAAAAATTGTAAAACAGCTCTTTAATGAAGATAGTTTTAGATCAAAAATAAACATGTCTGGCGTAAATTCTATCAATTGGGCAAGAATTGTTTGTCAAATTGTTTATTATTTTTATTCTTTTTTTAAATTAAAAAAAAACAATATTAGCTTTTCTGTACCAACTGGTAATTTTGGAGATATCTATGCTGGATATGTGGCAAAAAAAATGGGTTTACCAATTAATAAACTTATAGTTGCTACAAATAAAAATGATATTTTACAAAGAGTTATTAATACAGGTGAATATAAACCTGATACAGTGAAAGCAACCATCACACCAAGCATGGATATCCAAGTTGCCAGCAATTTTGAGAGGCTACTTTATTATATATTAGATGAAAGCGATAGTAAGGTAGGGTCATTAATGAATGATCTGTCATCTAAAAGTTTATTCAATTTAGAAAAAAAGGAAATCGATAGAATAAAAAAAGATTTTGAAGCAGTAAAAGTTACAGATGAAGAGACAGTATCTATAATCAATGAGATATATAAAGAGCATAAATTTATAATTGATCCCCATACTGCTACTGGCGTAGGCGCAGCAAAAAGTTTTAAAAATTTGAGAGATATAGTTGTTCTTGGTACAGCTCATCCTTACAAGTTTAACGATACAATAAAAAAAGCTATAGGTAAAAATTTAGACTCACCTGAACATCTAAAATTGAATATAGATAAAAAGGAAACATTTGATATTATTGGGAATTCAAATTCAGAAGTAAAAAATTATATTTTGGGTAAAATACAATGAGAATAAAAATAGGAGACAAACTACCTAACTCGGAATTATTTTATCTTGACCAAAATAATGATGTAAAAAAAATTGATCTCTTAGATCTTTGTACAGGTAAGATTATTATTTTAGGTATGCCTGGAGCTTTTACTAAAACTTGTTCAGCTCGTCATCTTCCTGGGTACGTAAAAAATTACGAGTTGGCTACTAAAAAAGGAATTTCAAAAATTATATGTATCGCTGTAAATGATCCAAATGTTATGAAGGCTTGGGGAGAAAATCAAAATGCTGGAGGTAAAATTTTCATGGCTGGAGATCCATTTCTTAAATTTACTAAAGCTATAGGAGCAGAAGTAGACAAGTCAGAAAAAGGATTAGGAATTAGATCAAATAGATACACTATGCTTGTGGAGAATGGCGAAGTTAAAAAAGTAGAGGAAGAAAAAGAAACAGCTACTTGCGAACTATCTGCTGCTGAGAATTTTTTAAAATCTATTTAGTCTCTGAAACTGCTAATTCATCAACAAGATTATTATATTTGTTGTCAGCGTGAGCTTTAACCCATTTCCAAGTAATTTTATGTTTTAGACAAGCATTGTCCAATTTCACCCATAAATCTTTATTTTTAACTGGTTTCTTACTTGCACTTTTCCAATTATTTTGTTTCCATTTTTTAATCCAATCAGTAATTCCGTCTTTCACGTACTTTGAGTCAGTAAAAATTGTTATTTCTGATTTCTTTTTTATTTTTTTTAATGCCATAATTGGAGCCATTAATTCCATCCTATTATTAGTTGTATTTTTTTCGCCTCCAGAAATACTTGATTGGTTAGTATCATCTAATATGATCGCTGCCCAACCTCCTTTCCCAGGGTTACCTGAGCAAGCACCATCTGTATAAATTTTTAATTTCATTAAAAAAAATAATCCTCATGATTTTTTGCATTCTTGTGAAATTCTAATCTTTTTAAATACTCCATCGGATCTTTAATTTTAACTATTGCTCCTTCTACCTTATTTAACGCATCGAATACTCGAGTTAGCAAAAATCTTAAAGCAGCGCCTTGAGATAAAACCTTAATATTATTCAATTCTTCGTCAGACAATTTTCTTACAGATGTATATCCATCTATAAAATTCTTTGCTTTAGTAACGTTAAAACTTAAATTGCTTTTTAGACCGTCAAAACACAAAGCGTTAAAGCAAATAGCTATTTCAAAAGCAAAAAAATCTTCACATGAGAAATAAAAGTCAATTACACCGCTAAATTTATCTTGAATAAAAAAAATATTGTCGTGAAATAAATCTGCATGGATTATTCCTCTTGGCAGATTTTTTGGCCAATTTTTTTCAACATCATTAAGATTTTCCTCAATTAATCTTGGCAAATCTTTATGTATATTTTCACACTTATCTTTAACTGAATTAAACAACTTTCTCCATGAATTGACTGAGAGATCATTTTGTCGATTTAGTTTAAGACTCTTTGTGAGCTCATGCATTTTAGCTACCTCAGACCCAATTGTTTTACAGTTGGCAGGTGAAAGATTTTGTTTTGCTCTTCCTTCAAGAAACGTGACAATCATTAGTTTTTTTCCCTCAAAATTTGTAATAGTTTCATTATTATTATTTGAAATAGGGGCGGGGCATTTAAAGCTAGCTTTATTTAAAGATGACATTAAATCTGAAAAAAAAGGAAGATCAGCAGATCTAACTCTTTTTTCATAAATAGTTAGTATAAATTTTTTTTTGTTAATTGATAAAAAATAATTTGTGTTTTCTATTCCTTCTTCAATACCTTCGAAAAAGTCTAACTTTCCTAAGTCGTAACTTAATAAAATTTCCTCAATTTTATTTTGATTTAATTTTGTATAGACTGCCATTAGTTAAGTTCTTTTGGTAATTTGAATACAACTTTTTCTTCTGCAACTACTACCTCTTCTATAGAAACTTTTCGATCCTTTTTTAAATTATTAAGCAATCCTTGAACTAATTTTTCTGGGGCTGAAGCACCTGAGGATATTCCAATAATATTAGAATTTTCTATTTCGTTAAAAGGAATATCTTTTTCTGAGTGCATTAAATGAGAGTTATTACATCCTGCTTTTTTTGCTACTTCTACTAGTCTTACTGAATTAGATGAATTTCTACTTCCTACAACAAAAAATATGTCACATTTTGAAGCAATTTCTTTTACAGCAGACTGGCGGTTTGTTGTTGCATAACAAATATCTTCTTTGACAGGACCTTTAATTTTAGGAAATTTATTTTTTAGGGCATCAATTATTTCAGCGGTATCGTCAACAGATAAAGTTGTTTGAGTAATATATGCCAAAGGTTTTTTAAAATCATTTGCTTTAAGATTTTCGGTATCACTTTTTGTTTCAATTAATTTAATAGACCCTTTAGGAAGTTGTCCCATTGTACCAATAACTTCTGGATGATCTTTATGGCCAATTAATAATATATCAAAACCATTTTTATTTAGTTGTTCAGATTCTCTATGAACTTTAGAAACTAATGGACAAGTAGCATCTACGTAAGATAATTTTTTAAATTTTGCTTCCTCAGGAACTGATTTAGGAACACCATGTGCTGAAAAAATAACTGGTCTACTTGTGTCCCTAATGTCTGAAAGCTCATCTACGAATATTGCACCTTTTTCTTTTAATTCATCAACAACTTGTTTGTTGTGTACAATTTCATGTCTTACATAAACGGGAGTTCCAAATTTATCTATAGCTTTCTCGACAATCTCAATTGCTCTTTTAACTCCAGCACAGAATCCTCTGGGAGATGCTAAATAAACTTTAAGTTCTTTTTTCATTCTTTTCTAAAAGGTATTCAAGCAATATATGCGGAAAAGTTAGAGACGCCAAACCAATAAAAATTACCTTATAAATAGCCTCGTCGAGCTTATAAAAATTATTTAAAAAAAATATTGCTAATAAAAATATTACACCAGTGACCAGCGTTAAAGGAATTGCCCTACTAGTAAATTTTCTAAGTCCACTTTTAATAGATTTATCTAATTCAAAAATCAATTTAATAGAATGTCTTATAGAATGTAGAAAGCAAAAATAAAGTGTAAAAGCTAATACAGGCGTTAAGAAAAAATTTAATATAAATAATGAAAAAAAATCCATAACCATAATTCCAATAAGGTTAGCATTCTTTTTTTGTGAAATATATAAAGACGATAAAAAGCTTAAAAATAATGTCACTATCAAAAATTGATCTGTGAAAATTGATAATTCAAATACATTAAAATTTAAAATTCTAAATATTTCAATCGTTTCAGCTTTTTTTAATAATAGAGGCATTAAGATAACTGATGAACCTTTAAAAAAAAATAAAAATTCAGATATCAAAAACTTTCTTTTAAAAGAAAACACCGTATCTTCTTTTCCAAAATGATAAGACGCAACAACTAGAAATATAAATAAGACAGTATTAGGAAAACACAACCAGCTAGCTATAATTAAAATAGAGATAAATATATATGCAAGATAAAAATAAACACTAGATTTATAACCAAATATTTTAAAAAGTTTTTTTCCTTTAATGTTATCTAAAGCCCCATGAGAAATCCCAAGAATTAATATTAAGAATAAACAAAATATTATTGGTTCAAAATTTACTATGAAATAAAATGGACTAATCAAAATACAAAAATTGAAAAATATAACCGAGTGTTTGAAGCTTATTCTTTCCATTAATTAAATAGCGCTTTTATAAAAATAAATTTAGGCATTTTACTTATAATATTAATATCTTCAAAAATATTACTTTTATTAGATAAAAATTTTATGAGAGTATCCGAGGGAGCTTTAAACATTTCAAAGAAAATCTTTGGCATTTTCTCTGGATGCTTTTCTAAAACTCTTAGAAATACTTTATCTAAGAATTGGTATTTTTTTTCTAAGCTAAATGTTTTTACTTTTTCAATTTTATCTAAATTTTTCACAATATATTTACTATGCTCTTGTATATTTAAAAAGGTATATCCCGTACTCAACCTAGTCATACCACCAGCAGAACCAATATTAATTTTATTTTCATTTTTTAAAGAAGGGTAAAATAAAGGAATAGCACCTTTTTCTAAAAAATTTATTTTATAATTTTTAATTCCCAAATTATTTTTAATATAGTTATCTAATTGTAAGTCATAATCCATAAGATTTTGATCCTCCAAATTTGATAACCAAGTTGTTTCAACTAAAGCTTTATTTTTACTAAATGGAAGTGTGTAAAAAAAATGTACATCATTTCTTTGATCACAATTGAAATCCATAAGATTTAAAATTTCATCATCAAAAACATCTTTTGGTGTTTCAATTTCTAAGCCCTGAAAATGTTGCCATAGCTGAGATTTATCTAGCTCATCTTTTATCACACTATTAAAAATTAATGAATTTTCAGATTTAATTTCATCCAAATTTTCAAAAAAATTGACGTTAGGGTTACTAGAAAGTTTCAAATTAATTTTCTCGTAAAATTTGCCACTATCGATACTTTGGTAAGGATATTTATCATTCTTTAATTCTCGAAAACCCTCTGAGGTATTTATTGTAAAATTATTCCAACTTTTAATTACACAATCTTCAAAGTTATGATCAAAAACTTTCCAGAAAGACCAAGTTTTATCTCGTTTATACTCTTTACGCAGTTCAATTATAGCTAAAGTTTTATCTTTTAATTTATTACTAATCTCAAGTTCATAAGCTAAAGATAATCCCGCACAACCTCCACCTATAATTACATAATCAAATTCTTTCATTAAAATTTATTTCTTCTTTTAGAATATCGTGATTAATATGATTATCGTAATTTAACTCTTTCACAAATAATAACTTTGTAAAATCAAATATAGATAAAAAAGTTTGAAATATTTTTCCTAATATTGGAACATAAATTTTTCCTGCCTTGTTATAATTATCAATGTTTTTTTGCTTAAGAATATAATCACCAATTTTTCTATAAACACGCCTTGCTACAATAACTGAAAATCTTGATCTCAGAGGAATACCACTTAATGATTTAAAAGATTTTTCATAAAATGTTTGAGATTCACTAATTAATTCTTGAATAGAAGAAAAATCAGGATTGATATATTGTCTATTGCGTTCTTTGTCTTCACAAACATCTCTAGCAATATTTGTAAGTTGCATTGCAATTCCAAGGTCGATTGCACCTTTTAAAGCCTCTTTGTTTTTAACTTTAAGTATTTTTGACATCATTAAACCAACTGTACCTGCAACTCTGTAGGAATATATAAATAAATCCTTTTTTTTACTTATCTCGACTCTATCTTTTAAATCTGTTTCAACGCCATCAAATAAATCAAATACAATTTTTGTAGAAATATTTTCAGTATTTATAGTTGACCACATTTCTTTTATGATTGAACTCTTAAAATCCTTGTTAATAAATTCCTTTTTAAATTTTAAGAAATTTTCCCTTTTAACCTCTAGTTCGCTGTTATCATCAACTATGTCATCTAAAGTTCTACAAAAATTATATAGCGACGAACATTTCTTAAATGTTTCTTTGGAAAGAAAAAAACTAGCCCAGTAAAAAGATTTTGCGTGTTTTTCTAGTAGATTATCGCTCATTAAAATAATCTATCTAATACTTTCGCAGAAGACAGAACTCCTGGCATACCAGCACCAGGATGAGTACCTGCGCCCACAAAATATAAATTTTTATAAATTTCTGACTGGTTATGAAATCTGAAATACGCCGACTGTGAAAATTTTGGCTGAATAGAAAAACCAGATCCATGTAGAGTTGCTAAGTCTATCTCAAAGTAATCAGGAGTTAGATAAAAATCACTAACTACATTTTCTTTTATTCCTGGCAAAACAGTTTTATCCATTTTATCTAAAACTAGATTTTTAAATTTATCTCCTTCTTCGATCCAGTTTATATTTGATTGATTATTTGGCACTGGTACTAAAACATAAAAAGCATCCTGATCTTTTGGTGCCATTTTTGGATCAGTAGCAGATGGTCGGTGTAAATAATAACTTATGTCCTCCGAAAGTGTTTTTTTTTCAAATATTTTATTTAAATGTTTCTCGTAAGATTTTCCAAAATAAATCGTATGATGAGCAACATCGCTATACTTTTTTATAGATCCAAAGTAATAAACAAACAATCCCATTGAATAATCCATTCTTCTCATTTTTTGTTTAAATAAAAAATTATAATCCTTTTTAGACTTAATTAATTTGTTATAAACATTCGGGGGATCTGAATTACAAATAACATAATCGCAATTTATTATTTTAGAATTATTTACTTTTACACCTTTTACTTTTTTATTTTCTACGAGTATTTCTGTTACTTCAGCATCTTTGACAATTTTAATATTTTCCTCTATCATTAATTTTTCTAATGCATTGACAACACTTCCGGTTCCTCCCATTGAGTAATGGATGCCCCACTTTTTTTCCAAAAAAAGAATTAAAGTATAAATAGAAGTTGTGCTGAAGGGATTACCTCCAACTAAAAGAGGATGCATGCTAAACACCCTTCTTAATTTTTCATCTGTGATATAATTTGAGACTAAACTATACACAGACTTATAGCTCTTTAACTTTAAAAGAGAAGGTATTTGTTTCATCATAAAAACTAAATTATTAAATGGTCTGTCAGATAAATCTGTAAATCCTTTATCAAAAATTTTTTCAGTGAAATTTACTAGTTTTTTGTATCCATTATAATCATCAGAATTAAATTTTTTAACTTGTTCTTCCATTGATTTATCGTTTCCATTATAATCAAAAGTTTCTCCGTCACTGAACACAAAACGGTACCATAAATCTAATGGCACAATTTTTACATAATCTGAAATTTTTTTATTAAACAAAGAAAATAACTCTTCAAAAAGATATGGGGCAGTTATGACTGTTGGTCCACCGTCATATATAAAATTACCTTTTTTGAAAACTCTAGCCCGTCCACCAAGATCAGGATGTTTTTCTATTAAAGTAACTTTATATCCTTTTGCTTTTAATCTTAGGGAAGCAGCTAAACCACCAAAACCTGATCCTATTACAATTATTTTTTTTGCCATTGATATTTATGGCCTATTCTAACTAGATTTTTTCTTAAGTGCTAATTTTGTTTCCTCAACACTAGAGGCGTAAATTTTATCTAATTTGCTTTTATCTAATGAATTTTTAAGAAGTTTTTCCACAGATTCTATTGCTATTTTGACAGAAGTATTTTTAATATCCTTTAAAGCTTGGTTTTTAAGTTGTTTGATTCTTTCCTCGGCGTTTTTCTTTCTGTTCTCCATTAAATTGTGAAAGTCCTGGTTGGTTTTTATCACATTCTTTTCAGCATCTTCATTAGCTTTATCAACCATTAATTTTACCTCAGCTTTGGAATTACTAATTTTTTTTTCATGCTCTGTTAATATATTCTTAGCGTCTTCTTTTAGCTTATCTGCCTCATCGATTTGATTTTTAATATTTCTGATATTTTCATCTAATGTCGTCTTAATTTTTTGAGGGATTTTAAAGTAAACGAGCAATCCTATAAAAATAAAGAAGGATATCATTACCCAGAAAGTTGCATCTATAGTCATAAATATTTATCTATATTTTTTTTTGATACATCTTCAACTGTGGCCTTAATACTACTCTCGTTGAGTTTATCTCCTGAAATATTTTCAATAATACTTGAAGTGATGTTTTCTGAAATACTTTGTATATCATTAAGAGAACTTCTTTTTAATTCATCAATTTCTTTTTGTGCTTTTGATATTTCATTTTCAATCTCTTTTTCCATAGCTTCTTTTTTTGACTGAATATTTTTATCTAATATGGTTCTAGATTCTATTTGAATTTTAATGACTTCTTTTTTGGCATC
This sequence comes from uncultured Pelagibacteraceae bacterium, assembly GCA_902633595.1. Lineage (GTDB taxonomy): Bacteria > Pseudomonadota > Alphaproteobacteria > Pelagibacterales > Pelagibacteraceae > Pelagilacustribacter. Next base: position 44,398 of record CACPGV010000001.1, read on the forward strand.
TGCTAAAATTTTTTCATATTCTTTAAATTTAGACTCAGACAAATCTTTAAATTTATTTGCATCATCAACATCATCTTTAATTTTGTTTTCACGATCATCTAAATTATTTTTTATTTTTGGTAGGTAAAATTTTGCTATCGAAATATATAAAATTGTAAAAATTAAAATTAACCAAAAGGCTTGAGACGCCCAATACTTTGGATTCAGCTGAGGCATACCAGCCTCAGCTGCAAACAAGTCAGTGTTTATAGCTAAAGTAGCTATTACTAAACTAAAGTAACTCTTCATATTTATTTAATTAAAATGCAAATAAAATAATCAAAGCTACTACTAAGCCGAATAATCCAGTCGCTTCCGCCAAGGCAAATCCCAAAAGTAAATTAGGGAATTGTTTTTGGGCAGCAGATGGGTTTCTCATTGCACCAGAAAGGTAGTTACCGAAAATAATTCCAATACCTACACCAGCTCCAGCCAATGCGATTGCAGCAAGACCTGCTCCAATCATTTTTGCCGCTTCTAACTCCATTTTTCCTCCTTTATTAATTAATGATGTAAATTTAATGCATCATTTAAATAGATGCAGGTTAATATTGCAAAAACATAAGCTTGAAGAAAAGCCACAAGAATCTCCAAACCTGTTAATGCTACTGAAAAACTAAGTGGCAACCAACCACCTAGTAATCCTAAACTAATGACAAATCCACCAAAAACTTTTAACATAGTATGTCCCGCCATCATGTTTGCAAATAGTCTAACTGATAAACTTACTGGTCTACTTAAATATGAGATGATCTCAATTACTGTAATCAAAGGCAATAGTACTGCAGGAACACCACTTGGAACAAATATACTTAGATATTTAAAGCCGTGTTTGGTAAATCCTATAATAGTGACTGCAACAAAAATAAATAAAGCCATTATTAAAGTTACAATAATATGACTTGTCACTGTAAAAGAATAGGGAAGCATTCCGACCATATTGCAGAAAAGAACAAACATAAATAAACTGAAGATGAAAGGGAAGTAAGGTTTAGCTTTTGATCCCGCTGTATCACTTATCATCTTTGCAACAAATGTATAGAACATCTCTGCTATTAGTTGGACTTTATCTGGAATAATTTTCTTTTCTCTCGTGCCCAAAAACAAAAATAACAAAATAATAGAGGCACTTATTACCATAAATAAACTTGCATTTGTAAATGATAAATCTACTCCAGCAATCTTAATCTCTGGTCCAATTTTATGAACGCTAAATTGCTGCATTGGATTACTTGCCATAAATTCCTTTTAATCCTCTTTTTGTATTCGGTTGGCAGTTCTAATTACGTTTAACATGCCAGCAGCCGCTCCCAAAAAAAAGAAAATTATTATTAACCAAGGTTTAGTACCAAACCAACTATCTAAAATAAACCCAAATATTGTCCCAACAGCAACTGCTGCTACAAGTTCTGTGCCTAATTTAAATGCGCTCCCCATAAATGAGCCTCTTTTTTCATTATCAGATTGAACTTGTTTTTTTATTTTTGATTTTGCAATTTTTAGGCGAGTTTTAAAGTCTTCAGGAATTGTCATCTTTTTAAGCAACTAACTCTTCAGCTTTTTGTAAGTCTACAGAAACTAGTTGGCTAACACCTTGCTCTGCCATCGTGACACCATACAGTCTATGCATTCTCGACATTGTAAGAGCGTGGTGAGTTATAATAATAAATTTTGTTTTTGTTATTTTTGTAAGTTCGTCTAACAAACTGCAGAACCTGGTAACATTGGCATCGTCTAATGGAGCGTCAACTTCATCTAAAACGCAAATAGGTGATGGATTTACTAAAAAAACTGCAAAAACTAATGACAGGGCTGTTAAAGCTTGTTCACCTCCAGATAATAATGTGATTGATTGCAATCTTTTTCCCGGAGGAGACACAAACATTTCTAACCCGGCTTCAAGTGGATCCTCTGAGTCAACAAGTTCTATTTTTGCAGACCCTCCATTGAATAATTTTGTGTAAACTTCATTAAATTTCCTATTAACCTTAGTGAACGCCTCAAGTAATCTTTCTCTTCCCTTTTGATTTAGTTCATCAATACTTGTTTTTAATTTTACTATTGCAGAATATAGATCAGCTCTATCATCCTCCATCTTTTTAATTTCTGTCTCGTATTTTTTTGTTTCTTCGTCAGCTCTTAAATTAACAGATCCAAGTGACTCTCTCTTTTTTTTAATTTTTTCAGCTTTTTGAGATTGATCCTCTAATGAAGGTAATTTTTCAGGTGAAATTTCACTTAAATCTGATTGGGATAAGATAGACTCCTCACTTTTAATATTTAATTCACTTTTTACTGAATATAATAAATCTTTTTTTCTATTTTCAATTCCTTCTACAGTTGCTTCATTTCTTGCTTTATTTTCTTTTAAGTTCGATAGTTTTAATTGAATTTCCTTTAAATTTTGATTGATTAAATTATATTTTTTCTCAGAGTCGATTAATTCGTTTTCTATTTCTTTATTCCTTTTTTTGGTATTATCTAAGTTCTGTAAATTTTGTCCTTTAGATGTTGCTATACGTTCAGGATTTTTTTGATTTTCATTTAATTCTAAAAGCAATTTATTTTTTCGATCTGATAATTCAGCGGTCATTTTCTCAGAATTTGATCTTAGGTTTATCCAATTTTCTAATTCTACATCAATATTTTTTATTCTTTCTTTCCTTTTTATAGAATCACTCTGTATAGATTTGTCTTTCCCAAATTTTTCAGCATATACTTCTTGAGATGATGTAATACTTTTTACTAGTTGTCTTAAATCATTGAATGTTTCTTTTGAGAGTTTTTTATTATCATCAATATCTTTTTCAATCTGATCTAACATAGCATCTAATTTAGACTGCAAATCATCTAAATGATTTTTAGACTCTTTTAATTCCTTAGATGAATTTGTTTCTACCTCAAGGAGTTCATTTTCAGTTTTTAAAAGCTCTTCTTTTTCTTTTGATATTCTTTTTTCATTCAAATCTGCATCTAAAGAAATACTTTTTTCACGTTCTAGATCTGATTCAATAGTCTTGATTGATTTTTCAAGTTTTCCCTGCAAAGATTTAACTCTTTCTTCTTCCTCAACAAGATTAGACATATCTAAATTAAGCTTTTGTAATCTTGCGGCACTTTCCATTTTTTTATCCCTTAGAGGAGCAAGTTTTTTATTCTCTTCATCTAAAAGCGTATTGTTATGATTAAAATCTATGTTTACCGCACTTATTTCATCATCTTGTTCACTTAGCTTTTCGACAATTTGTTTCTTATCTTCTTCTATTTCTCTTATCTTTAAATAATATAATCCTGCTTCAATTTTTTTTATCTCTCGTGAAATTTCTTTATATCTTGTAGCCTCTTCTGCTTGTTTCTTTAAACTATCTAGTTGTTTTTCTTGTTGTCTCTTAAGTTCATCGGCTCTTTTTAAATTGTTTTCAGCCGCATTTAATCTTGTCTCGGCTTCTTGTCTTCTTGCATGTATTCCAGAAATACCAGCAGCTTCTTCAAGTATAGATTTTCTTTCAATTGGTTTCGACGTAACTAGTTGCCCAATTTTTCCTTGGCTTATAAGCGAGGGAGAGTGTGCTCCAGTCGATAAATCTGCAAATAAAGTTTGGACATCTCTCGCTCTTACTTCTTTATCATTAACATAATACTTAGATCCTTTATCTTTCTCGATTTTCCTTCTTACGGAAATTTCATCAAACTCTTTATAATGTGAAGGACCATCTTTATTTTGATTATCAAGTAACAATGTAACTTCTGAAATATTTTTTGAAGGTCTATTTGAAGTTCCAGAAAAAATAACATCCTCCATACCTGAACCCCTCATGCTTTTCGCAGAATTTTCTCCCATACACCAACGTAAAGACTCAACAATATTTGATTTACCACAACCATTTGGACCAACAATCCCAGTTAACCCTTCCTCAATTAAAATCGTAGTTTTTTCAGAAAATGATTTAAAGCCAGTTATATCTAGTTGTTTAAATTTCATTTATAAATTTTTTTCAATAATCTTTTTAAATTTTTTATAATCTACTTTACCAGAATATTTTTTTTCGTTAACAAATATAGTAGGTGTAGACTCTATTTTATATTTTTTTTGAGCCTCAATCCTTTCATTAAGTATTTGATCTTGAACATCACTATTTTCTAGACATGTATTCATTTTTTCTTCAGTTAAATCGAAATCTGAACCGACTTTCTTTATTAAATCATTAATTTTGTTTATATCAGACCCCACGGCCCAGAAGGTTTGTTTATTATAAATTTCTTCTAATAATTTAAATTTTTTTTCATTATTAGTTTGGCACCGAACAACTATCTCCGCATTAAGCGCAGCCAAGTCTAATGGAAAAGCATGATGTTCAAATCTTACTAAACCTTCATCAATATACTCCTTTTTTAGTTTATTAAAAATTGAAGTATGAAAAGTTGCGCAATGAGGACAAGTTAGAGATGAAAAAACTTTTACTGTAACTTTAGCATCAGGACTTCCAATGCTTAATATTTTACTTTCTGCTTGAGCAGAAAAAATAAATACCAATATAAAAACTGTTTTAAAAATTTTACTTATTTCGTTCATTAAATGCTTTCAAAAAATTGTTAAGAGAACTTTTTAAACTGTTATCATTTACTCTACTCATTTTTTCTTCGATTTTAGATAAGTTTTTTATTTTTGGAAATATTTTTTTATTTAGTTTGATTTTATTTTGTGTAATTTTTAACTTAATATTACCAATACAATTATAGCCAAAAAAACTATTAATTTTATCAATTATCTCTTTTTTTTCATATTCAACTTCCAATTCCTTCCCGTGAATAACGTTTAAAACCAGTGTGCCATTTCTCATTTCTTTTCCCATTTTTACTGTCGCAGGATAACAAGCATCGGAAATTTTTTTACTAACCATATTTGTCCAATTGTCTACGATGTTGGAATAATTATAACCACCTTTTCTTAGATGTTTTTTTAATGTTTTTGGAATTGAACTTGAAAAAGGCCTTAGTCCTTGTATGAACGTTTGGGTTTTATTATTATTTTTACTATGCATTTAAACACAACTTTATCAAAAAAAATTCTTGCTTGGTATGATAATAGCAAACGTATTTTACCTTGGCGTGTTAGCAAAAAGTCACAAAAAAAGCTTTATTACAGACTTTTAAGTGAATTTATGTTGCAACAAACTCAGGTAAAAACAGTTATTCCTTATTTTAAAAAATTTACCAAAAACTATAAGACTCTCAATTCTCTCTCCAAAGCAAATGAAAATCAAATTCTAAAATTATGGGAAGGACTAGGTTACTATAGGCGAGCAAGAAATTTATTAGCATCTGCAAAATTATTAGTAAAAAAATATAATTCAAAGTTACCTGATGATTTAAAAGAATTGAAAAAACTGCCAGGTGTTGGCGAATATACCGCAAATGCATTGTTAGGATTAGTTCATGACAAACCAACTATTGCATTAGATGGAAACGTTAAAAGAATATTTGCAAGATATCTAAATAAAAAAGAGATAGACATTAACTTTGAAAAGCTCATTTCTATTAATAAAAAAAAACTATTTAGCACAAATAGAAATTCAGACTTTGTTGAGGCTTTAATGGAATTTGGGGCCTTAGTGTGTAAACCAAAAAACCCAAAATGTGGTGATTGTTGTTTGAATAAAAGTTGCAGGTATTTTAAATCTTCTAATAAAATTAAAACTAATAAAAGAAAACAGATTAAAATAATGCATTATGATATTTTTTGTTATTTAAATAAAAGTAAAAGAATTGCTTTAACTACAGAAAATAAAATAAGTTTTTTAAAAAATTTTAATCTTCCATCTATTAAAAAAATGAAAAACATTAAAAGAAACAAAAAATGGAAATTTTTAAAAAATTACAAAAACTCTATATCTAATCAAAAACTAAATATAAATTTATATTATAAGTTTTCGAACAAAATTCCACTATCTCATAAATGGTATTCATTAAATAATAAAAAAGAATTTATTCCAAGTTTTACAAAAAAAATATTTCAACAAGTTTCAGTGTTATTTTAATGAAAAAAAAATTAGCAATCATTGGAGCTGGAATCGCAGGTCTTACTCTTGCAAATTTCTTAAAAAAATTTACTGATCACGAATTTATGGTTTATGAAAGAGAAGAAAGTTTATCTCTTGAAGAAGGTTATGGAATCCAATTGGCTACAAACAGTATTAAAATTTTAAATGAGATAGACTTTAAAAAAATTAATAATGATAAATTATTTAATCCAAAAATATTAGATTTTTATAATATTCAAAATGAAAAAATATGTGATTTAGATTTATCTAAATTCAATAACGAGGAAACAAAATATACTACTTTACAAAGATCAACTTTAATAGAATTTTTAAAAGAAAATATTTATACTCAACATTTAAGATTTGGAAAAAAAATAAAAGAAGTTTCAGAATTAAAAGATAAAATTTTAATAAAGTTTGATGATAATACTAATGACCTTGTAGATTTTGTTTTTGCTGCAGATGGGATATTTTCTAATACAAGATCATTTTTTGAAAAGAAAAAAAATGAGCCTAAATTTAAGAAGGCAATAGCGGCAAGAGTTATTTTAAAATCAAAATCTGAACTTGATATAAGTGATGAAAATATAAGTTTAATGCTAGGGAGTAATAGCCATATTGTACTTTACCCTATTAATAAAAAAAAAGAATTAAATTTAGTTTGCATTATGAGATGTAAAAAATTTGATCCTGACAATACAAAACAATTAATTACAAATTTAGTTTTAAAACAAAACCCTAGATTAAAAGATATTTTTGATAATGAGATAAAATCTTGGCCACTTTATTTCACTCCAAAAATTCTTTCCTCATCAAATAAAAAAGTTTTCTATATTGGTGATGCTTTTAATGGATTTTTACCTACTTTAGCGCAAGGTGCTGGGCAGTCGATAGAGAGTGCCTATGAAATCTTTAATTTATTGAAGGAAAATAAATTAGATATGGATACTTATTTTAAATTAAGATCTAAAAGAGCTAAAATTGTCAGAAAAAGATCAAACTTAAATTTCTTTACATTTCATCTCTCAAATTCACTGATACAAAATATAAGAAATATAATTTTAAAATTTTTAGTAAAACGTAAAAAATTTATTGAAGGATATTTGGGTAAAGTTTACGAAAATTAAACTTTTGTATCTAAAATAAACTTTTGTCTCAAACTATCAATAACTACTGTTGATCCATTTATATCACAATGCCAGTAAGTCCAACCATTATAACTTTCAGCACCCATAATTTTAGCTGCAACTTTATGAATAGATCCCTCTGACTGCTTATATTTAATGCTGCCATCAACCATAATTTTTGCATTAATTTTCTTTTTTGAATCAAATAGTGTAGTCCCTGGTTTTAATATCCCAAGTTCCACTAATGAACCAAAAGGTATTCTTGGCTTAGACTTATTGTTTTCTAGTGTATCTAAATAGTTATCCTCAATTTTTTTAGTGTTATCAATTCTTTCTTGGGCTGCTTTAAAATATTTAATATCTTTTTCAATTCCATAAAAATTTCTACCTAATTTTTTTGCTACAACAGCTGTTGTTCCAGTTCCTAAAAATGGATCAAACACATTGTCACCTTTGTTAGTCGTGGCCAAGATAATACGATGCAAAAGAGCTTCTGGTTTTTGTGTTGAATGAATTTTTTTTCCGTTCTTTTTTAATCTTTCTTTTCCATTACAAATTGGCAAAGTCCAATCAGACCTCATCTGCAAATCATCATTTAAACATTTTAGTGATTGATAATTAAAAGTATATTTTGATTTTTTTGTCTTTGAAGCCCAAATCAAAGTTTCATGTGCATTAGTAAATCTTGTCCCTCTAAAATTTGGCATTGGATTATTTTTTTTCCATATGACGTCATTAAGAAGCCAATAATTTAAATTTTGCAAATGATAGCCTAATCGAAAAATATTATGATAAGAACCTATAACCCAAATACTTCCATTATCTTTTAATATTCTTTTACATTCTTTTAGCCACAATTTACAAAATTCATCGTATTCTTTAAAACTATTAAATTGATCCCATTTGTCATTAACTCCATAAACTTTACTAGCATCTGGTCTAGTTAGAGTTTCACCTATTTGCATATTGTACGGTGGATCTGCGAAAACTAAATCAAAAGATTTATCTGGAATTTTTTTTATTTCCTTCAAGGAATTTCCATTTACAATCTTATTGATTATTTGTGACATTTAAAGATTCAACCTTAAATTGAATCCACGGTCAAACCATTTTAGAAAAAAAAAAGAGACTTTTAGTGCTAGGGAGTCTTAACTCGACAACATCTTGTGTATGGGTTTAAAACCTTTTCTGTGATGTGAAGTTATTCCAAATTTTTTTAAAGCATTCATATGAGCCTTGGTGCCGTAGCCAAAATTTCTTTCCCAAGCATATTTATTAAATTCTTCAGATAATTTTATCATCAATTGATCTCTAAAAACTTTAGCTATAATTGAAGCAGCGCTTATTGATTTAATTTTTTCATCTCCGTTAATTATAGTTTTATAATTTTTCAATCCCTTTGGTGCAAAATTTCCATCAATTAGGATTAATTCTGGTTTAATGACTAATTTATCTATGGCTCTTTTCATTGAGAGTAGGGCTGCTTGTAAGATGTTAAAATTTAATATTTCTTTAACTGAAGATATTCCCACTGCATAAGTTGAATTAAGTCTAATATGCTTAGCTATTTCAATTCTTTTCTTAAAAGTGATTTTTTTTGAATCTTTTAACAGCTTAAGATTAATCGAGTCATTTAAAATTACCGCCGCTGAAACTACGGGTCCCGCTAAACACCCTCTGCCAACTTCATCAACACCTGCGGTTATCATTAATTTATTTATATTTTTAGTTTAACTTTTTTATCTCTTATCATTTTTAAATCTATCCAAGCCATTTTTTTTTGAGCTGGTTGCCTCATCAAAAAAGCGGGATGAAAGGTTATAATTACAGAAGTCTTACAGCTCCCAAATTCTTTATCAATCCATTTTCCTCTAGCTTTAGATATTACAATATCATTACCTATTAAAGCGTTCATTGCGGTACTACCTAATAAAACTAAAATTTTAGGATTAATTATTTCAATGTGTTTTTTGATAAATGGCATATATCGATTTACCTCCTCGTCAGTAGGTCTTCTATTTTCTGGAGGTCGGTAATTTATAATATTTGATATATAAACATTTTTTCTATCTAAATTAATTGAGGCTAACATTTTATCAAGTAAAGCCCCTGCACGACCAACAAAAGGAAGACCTTCTTGGTCTTCATTATAACCTGGGGCTTCTCCCACAAGCATAATCTTTGATTTTGCATTGCCATCGCTGAATACTATATTTGTTGCGCTACTTTTTAGACTACAATTTTTGATAGTAACGATTGATTTTTTAAGTCTTTCTAAATTTTCTGCTTTATCAGCAGAAATTTCAAAATTATCCTTTTTATACCTATTGATTGCCTTGTTATTGTAAATTAAATTGTGATTAATAAGTTTGTAATATTTAATTAATTTTATAGAGGAAAAATTGGTTTTTTTTATCATCAGTTATTATGAAGATATCTAAGTTTAATTTAAAGACTATAGGACAGATTTTGTTTGTCATTATTTTTTTGTCCACAACTCCCGCTAAATCTTTGGATAAGTTTAATAAGGCTGATCGTGTATCTGACTATTTTTCAGGCATTTTATTATTGAATGATAATCAATACGAAAAATCTTTTGAATTTTTAAAAAAATTAAACGGACTTGAAAATAGTCATAAAAATTTTTCAGTAAAATACTTGTATTCGTTAGTAAATTCCGGAAATATTAGAGAAGCCTTCAATTATTCTAGAAAACTAGAGAAAAAAAAATTAGACACTTTTGAAAGTCATTTAATAACAGGAATTTTTCACCTAAAAAACTCAAATACTGATTTAGCTCAAAAGTATTTTCTTAAAGCTAAAAATGAGAGATCAAGATTTATTTTAAATAATTATGTATCAAATTCTCTTCATAATTGGTCAAATTTAAATAATTTAAATTTAAATCAAGCAACATCAGAATTAAATAAAATAGATGAAAGATTTCAAAATTTAAAAAGCATACAAAATGTTTTTTTAAATTGTTTTTTTAAAAGCCCAAATACAGAAAATTTATTTATAAAATTAACATCAGATGAAAAAATTGATTTTTCTAGATACAAGTATTTTTATGCCTCTTTCGTTGCTAATTCTGGCAAAATAGATGAAGCGAAAAAAATTGTTAAATCTGCAACAAAACTATATCCCAGAAACTTATTGCTCAATCAGTATAAGCTTGACCTAGATAAAAATAAAAATATTTCCGTATTCGATTGTAAAAAAGAGGCACATGTTATTTCAGAGATTCTATATATCACTGCCAACGCTTTATCTTCCCAGTCAATTTACCCTTTATCGAATTTTTATCTTAATTTAGCAAAATTTTTAAACGATGACTTTCACTCTTATGACACTTTACTTGCAGAAAACTTTTACAAAATTGATAATTATACAAAATCAAAAAAAATTTATAATAATTTAAGTAAAAGAGGTAAAGCATTTTCATGGTATTCTGCAAAACAGCTTGCTAAAATTTTTTTAGAAGAAGAAAAAAAAGATAAAGCGCTGAAACTTGTCAGTGATACCTATAATAGTTTAGATATAAAAGATATTTACGAGACTTTCGATTACGCAGAGTTTTTAAAAAATAACGAAGAGTTTAAAGACTCAATTATATTTTATAGTAAAATTATTGATGAAGTCGAAATAGACAATCCATTATATGCAGAGGCGACAGACGGGCGAGGAATATCTTATGAGCGAATAGGAGAGTGGGATAAAGCTGAAAAAGATTTACTAGCTTCATTGGAAGCCAATCCTGATCAAGCTTACGTAATAAACTATTTAGCTTACTCGTGGATAGAACAAGGTGTGAAAATTGAAAAATCTTTGAAGATGTTAGAAAAAGCAAATAAATTAAGATCTAATGATCCTTATATAATAGACTCCTTAGGTTGGGCTTTGTTTAAACTTGAAAAATATAAAGAGTCCAAAAATTTCCTTCAGCAAGCAGTCAGATTGATGCCTGGAGATCCTATAGTTAATGATCACTATGGAGATGTGCTTTGGAAGAATGGTAATCAAATTCAGGCAAGATATTATTGGAATTATGTTTTAAATCTTGAAAAAGCAGAAGATGAACTTAAGCAAACTATTGAACAAAAATTAATTAAAGGTTTATAAAGTATGGTTTTAAGTTCTTACGCTAAAATTAATTTATCTTTAAGAATTAACTCTAAGCGCAAGGACGGCCTTCATGAAATTCAATCTTATTTCTGCTTAATAAATTTATCAGATAAAATTAATTTAAAAAAAATTAAAGCAAAAAAAGATAAAATTTTTTTTAAAGGCACTTTTTCAAAATTGGTAAATAAAAACAACAATTCAATAATTAATCTTTTTAAACTTCTTAGAAAACTTAAAATAATTTCAAATTATTATTCTGTTAGTATTAATAAAAATATTCCTGTTTTTGGAGGTTTAGGAGGGGGAACTGGAAATGCAGCATCTATCTTAAAAGTTCTCTTGAAAGGTAAAATATCGAAAAGCTTATTAAATAAGGCAGAAAGTATAATTGGAACAGATTTAAGACTTTTTTTTTGCAAACAAGGTTTTTTGAGCAATCTAAAAAATATTACTTATTTCCGAAAAAAAAAATTATTTTTCATACTTGTTAAACCAAATATAAGATGCTCGACAAAAGAGATTTATTCAAATGTTCGAAAGTATTCTAAAAAGCAACTTTTATCTCAAAACAAAATTAATACTAAAAATAAATTCATTAATGTTATCTCTCAAGAAAATAACGATTTACAATCAATTGTTGAAAAAAAATATCCCATTATAAAAAAATTATTAATAGCTATTAGAGATGAAAAGGGGTGTTGTTTTTCAAGAATGACTGGATCTGGGTCAGTTTGTTACGGCTTATTCAAGGATCAAATAACAGCAAAAAAAGCCTTAAATAAATTAAAAATCAAGTTCCCAAGTTTTTGGTTTTCATTTGCGAAAACTGTTTAATTTTTGTGATTTATGATATATCAGATTTCTTAACATTGGGGCATAGCCAAGCGGTAAGGCAGCGGTTTTTGATACCGCCATCCTAGGTTCGAATCCTAGTGCCCCAGCCACAGATATATGCTTAATATAAGTTTCAACTTCATAAATAAAATTAAAAGAAACTTATTTCCATTCTATAAAGATAAAGAGTTAAAATTTGTTTTTAACAAAATTCAAGAGGGTTCTTCAGCTGATACAGTAACCGCTCGATTTGTGGGTGGTTGTGTTAGGAAATATTTATCTAATGATAAAATTGACGATATTGATATCGCAACAACATTAAGTGCGAAGGAGATAAAAGAAAAATTTAAAAATACAAAATTTAATGTAGTTGAAACTGGAATAAAACATGGAACGGTTACTCTTATTACCGATAAATTTAATCTCGAAATAACTACACTAAGAAAAGATGTCGAAACTGACGGCAGGCATGCTGAGGTTGAGTATATTGATGATTGGCAATTAGACTCAGAAAGAAGAGATTTTACTATTAATGCAATTTATCTTGATATTAATGGAAAAATATTTGATCCACAAATGGGAACAGTTGATTTAAAAAATAAAAATGTAAAGTTTATCGGTGATCCTCAAAAAAGAATAGAGGAAGATTATTTGCGTATCATAAGATTTTTAAGATTTAAAATAATGTATGACAGCAAAGTCGAAATATCTACAATTAATGCAATCAAACAAAATTTAGACGGTATAAAAAAAATTTCAAAAGAGAGAATTTTAATTGAGTTATATAAGATATTGGATTTAAAAAATTTCATAAATTTAAATGAGAGCACTCATTTAAAGGAAATTTTTTCTTTAATATTTCCAGAATTTGAAAATCTTAAACGCTTAGAACGGTTATTAAAAATTTGTGATTATACTCAAGTAAATAAAGAGCTTTTATTGGCAGTACTTCTTATAGATGAAAAAAACAATCATGAATATTTTACACATAAATATAATGTCTCAAATAATATTAAAGAGAATTTACATATGTTTGCAAATAATTTAACACTAATAAGAGAAAATAAAGATTTTTTTAAAAAAGAACTAGAAAAATACATATATCTTAATGACAAAAATCATTTAATTAATTTGAATATTTTAAATTTTGTTATAAATGAAAAATTAAAGTTTAAAGATTTTTCAGAGACCTTAAAAAAAATACTTCAATCAAAAAAACATAAACTTCCGGTTGATGGAAAATATTTGATGGATAATGGAATGAAACAAGGTAGCCAAATGGGTAAAGTATTAAAAAAAATAGAGGAAGAATGGATTAAAAATGATTTTAAAATTTCAGAAGATCAAATGAAAGAAATAATTCGACTACACTCTTATTAGATATATTCAACGTCCAATATTTCAAAGTTTTTTTCACCAGATGGAGTATTTACGGTCACCATTTCACTTTTGTCTTTACCAATTAAAGCTTTTCCAATTGGACTTTTAAAAAAAATTAAATTTTTTTTAATATCAGCTTCATCTTGGCCAACTAATTTATAACTAATCTCTTTATCTGTTTCTAAATCTTTTAATTTTGTTGTTGAACCAAAGATTACTTTTCCGTTATTTTCAATTTTGGTTACATCAATTACATTTGCACGAGCTATTAAATTGTTAATAGCAAGAACGCGTCCTTCAATTAAACCTTGCTGTTCTTTTGCTGCGTGATACTCAGCATTTTCTTTAAGATCTCCGTGAGATCTTGCTTCAGCAATAGCCTCAACAACTTTTGGTCTTTGAACATTTTTCAAATCCTCTAACTCTAACTTTAATTTTTTAAGACCGTCTACTGTTATAGGTTCTTTATCCATAATTATCGCCATCTAGCTTCTGGCGGTAAAGACATCAAAATGGAGTCGATATTGCCACCAGAATTTAAACCAAATTTAGTTCCTCTGTCATACAAAAGATTAAACTCTACATATCTTCCACGTTTAAACAATTGTTTTTCTTTATCTTTTTTTGAATATTTTAAATTCTTTTTTCTATTAATTACTTTATTTGAAATATCAATAAACGATAAACCGAGTTCTCTTATAAATTTGAAGTTTTTAATCCAATCTTTCATTTCATAATCAAAAAAAATTCCACCAATACCTCTAGCCTCCTTTCTATGGGGCAAGTAAAAATATTCATCACACCATTTTTTGTATTTTTTATAATTCATTTTATTTTGCAAACAAATTTTTTTTAGTTCGTTATGAATAATTTTGCTCTCTTTAAAATCTAAATGACTAGGTGTTGCATCCATACCCCCACCAAACCATTCTTTAGAGGTCACGATAAATCTTGTATTAAAATGAATTGCGGGTATTTTTGGATTTTTCATGTGAGCAACTATAGAAATTCCTGATGCCCAATATTTGCCGTCTCTTTCAGCTCCTAAAATTTTAGATCTAAATTGTTTAGGAAAGGTACCAGATACAGTTGATTTATTTACTCCCACTTTATCAAAAATTTTACCCTTCATTAAAAGACAAGACGTTCCTCCGCCTTCTTTAATATTTTTTTTATACCAATCTCTTTTAGAAAATTTCAATTTATTACCCTCTAAATTTTCAAATGATTTACAAATTTGCGCTTGTAAATACGAAAACCAACTATCCGCCATCTTTTTTCTAAATTCTGAATTGATCATTATTTCAATAAATTATTTTGCCTTAAAGCCTCAGCAGAGATTATCGCTACGCTCATAGCAACATTTAGAGATCTAGTATTTTTATTCATTGGTATTTTTATTTTATCTTTTATAGTTTTATGCAAATTATTTGGAACACCTGCACTTTCTCTACCAAATAATAATATATCATCTTTTTTAAATTTAAACTTATGATAATGTTTTTTTGCTTTAGTTGTCATAAGAATTATTCTTTTTTTTTTGTTTTTATTTATAAAATCGTCATAATCTTGGTATCTAAATATTTTACTGAGTCCAATATAGTCCATCACTACCCTTTTAAATCTTGAATCGTGTAAGTTAAAACCACAAGGTTCGATAATGTGAATCTTTAGACTTAGGCAGGCTCCCAACCTAATTATAGCTGCAGTATTTTGAGGAATATCGGGCTTATAAAGAGCTATGTGCATTAATATTCCTTAATTTATGTGTCATTCTGACCCTAGAAAATAGAATTATTTAGTCTTATTTGATAATTACATTATAAGCACTTACATAAATGAGCAAAGAAGAAAAAAAAGTAAACAGAAGAGATTTTTTATTTACAGCTAGCTACACCATCGGAGCCGTTGGCGTAGGAGCAGTTATTTGGCCAATGATTGACCAAATGAATCCAGACAAAGCACAACAAGCATTAGCAACCACAGAAGTTGATATTAGCCAAGTGGAACCTGGAAAATCAATTACTGTTTTATGGAGAGGGAAACCAATTTTTGTAAAGAGAAGAACACCTGGGGAAATACAAGAGGCTAGAGCAGTAAACCTGGACGATTTGCCCGATCCTCAAAATGATGAAGAGAGAGTAAAAGAGGGTAAAGATGAATGGTTAGTTATGTTAGGTGTCTGTACTCATCTAGGATGTGTCCCTTTAAAAGATAAAGGTGATTACAACGGATGGTTCTGCCCGTGCCACGGTTCTCATTACGATGTATCTGGTAGGGTTAGAAAAGGTCCTGCTCCTACTAACATGGAAATACCTAAATTTGAATTTTTTAGATAACAACACTATTAAAATTGGATAAATAAAAATAATTATGAGTGATCAGGAATACATACCTAAGTCAAAAGCTGCAAAATGGTTTAATGATCGTTTACCTTTATTAACTTTAGGCGCACATTTAACTGATTACCCAACTCCAAAAAATTTAAATTATTGGTGGACTTTCGGTGGTATTCTGACTTTTTGTTTAATAACACAGATTGTTACAGGAATAGTTCTTGCAATGCATTATGTTGCACATGCAGACTTAGCATTCGGCAGTGTTGAACATATTATGAGAAACGTTAATTATGGATGGTTAATTAGATATATCCATAGTAATGGAGCATCTATGTTTTTCCTTGCAGTCTACATACATATATTTAGATCTCTATTCTATGGTTCATATAAGTCACCAAGAGAAATAATTTGGATATTGGGACTAATGATCTACTTACTCATGATGGCAGCTGCTTTCCTAGGTTATGTCTTACCATGGGGACAAATGAGTTTTTGGGGGGCAACAGTAATAACTAATTTATTTAGCGCTATACCGCTAGTTGGAGAGAGTATTACTACGTGGTTGTGGGGCGCGTATTCAGTCGACAATCCTACTTTGAATAGATTTTTTAGCTTGCACTATTTATTTCCTTTTTTAATTTTAGGGTTAGTTGTTTTGCATATCTGGGCTTTGCATATTCCAGGTAATAACAATCCAGTTGGTATCGATATAAAGAAACCTTCAAAAGATACTGTCCCATTCCATCCATATATAACTATTAAAGACGCTTTTGCATTATTAGTGTTCATGATTATATTCGCTGGATTTGTATTCTTTACACCAAATGTTTTAGGTCATTCAGATAACTACATTCCAGCTAATCCATTAGTAACTCCAGCTCACATAGTGCCCGAGTGGTATCTATTACCTTTTTATGCAATTTTAAGATCAGTTCCTGATAAGTTAGGTGGAGTAATTTTAATGTTCAGCGCAATATTTATTTTATTTATATTACCTTGGTTAGATACTTCTAAAGTAAGGTCTGCTGTGTTCAGACCAATTTATAGACAGTTCTTTTGGATATTAGTTATTGATGTTTTAATGTTAGGTTATGTTGGCGCCATGCCAGCTGAAGGAGTATATTTAGTTTTAGCTAGAGTAGGTACAATATATTATTTCTTACATTTTATTGTAGTTTTACCAGTTGTTGGACTTCTTGAAAAAACCGATCCTATTCCAATGAGTATATCTGAGCCTGTTATGACTGGGGGAGCAGAACCGTCTTTAGCACGGAAATTAAATGAAAAAGTTTAATTTAAGTATAAACAAAATAATCATAGTACTATTCTTATCAATTAAACCTTTATACAGCGCTGAAATGACCGATCCAATCAAAGTGGATTGGAGTTTCAAGGGTTTAACAGGAACTTTTGATAGAGCATCATTACAAAGAGGTTTTCAAGTTTATAAAGAAGTTTGTTCGTCATGTCATTCTATGCAATATCTTAGCTATAGAAATCTTGGAGAGTCTGGTGGTCCGGAATTTTCAGAGGCAGAGGTAAAAGCTATCGCAGCAAGCTTCGAGGTTACTGATGGACCAGATAGTCAAGGTGAAATGTTTACTAGACCTGGTAGACCATCTGATACGTTTGTAAGTCCTCATCCCAACAAGGAGGCTGCAGCAGCAGCAAATGGAGGTGCATATCCTCCAGATATGTCTGTTCTAGTTAAAGCAAGAAAAGGAGGAGCAAATTATATTTACTCTGTTTTAGTAGGTTACGAGGACCCGCCGCCAGGAGTAACTTTAGATCAAGGGGTATATTATAATAAGTACATGATAGGAAATAAAATTAAAATGCCAAATAACCTTGAGGATGGATTGATAGAATATGCAGACGGTACAGTTTCTACCGTGGACCAAATGGCAAAAGATGTAACAACATTTTTAGCATGGGCAGCCGAGCCTGAACTAGAGGAAAGACACAGAACAGGTGTGAAGGTAATTATTTACTTATTACTTTTGACCACTCTTGTTTATTTGAGCATGAAGAAGATTTGGTCAAGGATTGACACGGAAGTATAAAACGTCTCCATCTTTTACAATATAGTCTTTACCTTCTATTCTTAATTTACCATTCTCTTTACATTTTTCAGCGCTACCGTATTTAATAAAATCTTCACAAGTTACTGTTTCAGCTCTAATAAAATTCTTTTCAAAGTCAGTATGTATGACACTCGCAGCTTTAGGTGCAGGAGTATTTTTTTTCACTGTCCATGCTCTGCTTTCTTCAGGACCAGAAGTAAAAAAAGTATCTAGGTTTAAAAGTTCATATCCTTCTTTAATTAATTGATTGAGCCCAGTTTTGTTAAGACCTATTTCCTTCATAAAAGTCTCTCTTTCGTCGTTATCTAGACCCATTATTTGATCCTCAATATCTGCACAAATTGTGACTACTTTTTCTTTTGAGTAATTTTTTTTTACATTTTCAGTAAAAGGATTGCCTTTCGCTAGACTTTCTTCATCAACATTGCATACTATAATTTTAGGTTTAATACTCAACAGACCTAAAGTAGTTAGAAATTTTGCTTCATCTTTATCTTTGGTGACTACTTCTTTGCCCTCATTTAACTGTTTTAATTTGTCTTCAAGTATTTTTATTTCCTTTTCATCAAGTAATTTTTTTTTACCCTTTTCCAATTTTTTTTGAATAATATCTAAATCTGAAAGGATTATCTCTGTTTTTATAGTTTCAAGATCATCCACCGGATTAATTTTTGAATTTACATGGGTAATCTTATCTGACTCAAAACACCTCACTAAATGAATTATTGCATCAACTTCTCTTATATGTGAAAGAAATTTATTGCCTAAACCTTCACCTTTTGAAGCTCCTTTAACTAAGCCTGCAATATCTACGAATGTTATATTTGTATAAATTTTCTTTTTAGAATTAGATAATTTAGTTAATTGATCAAGTCTTTCATCAACCACATCAACAATTCCAATATTTGGATCTATAGTACAAAAAGGAAAGTTTGCTGCTTCTGCATTTTTCGAGGCTGTTAATGCATTAAATAAAGTAGACTTCCCAACATTTGGAAGTCCAACTATTCCACATTTAAATCCCATTAAGGTCTTGATTGACTTTGCTTGAGAAGAGATCTATTTTTTTTTCAATTAGGGTAGGTAATTGTTTTACAATATTACCTGTAATATCGTTAATTTTTTCTTCTTCATCCTCTTTAAAATCTTCCAACACATGATTGTTTACTTTCCTTTTTTGCTTTGGGTGACCTATACCTATTCGCACTCGTGAATAATCTTTACCAATAAATTTGTCTATAGACTCAATTCCATTATGACCCGCACTACTACCCCCAAATTTAGCCTTTATCTTTCCAAAATCAATATCCATATCATCATGAAAAACAAAAACATTTTTTGCATCAATCTTAAAGTAATCAATTATCTCTTTGATAGCCGTTCCGGAGTTATTCATAAAAGTTAAAGGCTTAATTGCATAGATTTTTTTTTCATCAATATTTCCAGTGGTAAGTAAACCTTTAAATTTTGGTTTCTGTTTAGAAAGTTTAAAGTGAGAGTTTATAGCATCGATAATTTTAAAACCAATATTGTGTCTGGTATTAGTATAGTTGGACCCAGGATTGCCCAATCCGACAAGTAAAAGCATGTTAATTATTTTTTCTCAGCAGGTTTTTTTTCAGCAGGTTTTTTTTCGTCTGGTTTTTTATCAGTAACTTCTTTAGCTTTATCATCTTTCTTAGCTCCATCTCCATCTTTAGCTGCTGCTTCAGTTCCCTCTGCTGGAGTTTCCCCTTCAGCACCTTCAGCCGCCTCTTCACCTTCAGCTGGTTTCTCTGGCTCCTTCATAACTGTTGGAGAAGCAACTGTTGCTATAACGAAATCACGGTCTGTTATAGTTGGGATAACATTTTCTGGTAATTTAACTGATGAAATTTTAATACTTGTACCGATATCAGATCCAGATAAATCAATAATTATTTCGTCCGGTATATTTTCAGCAGGACATTTTAATTCAACTTTTCTTCTTACAATATTTAATACTCCACCTCTTTTTAATCCAGGTGAGTCTGGATGATTAATAAATTTAACTGGGATTTCTAGAATAATTTTTTTACCAGAAACTATTCTCATGAAGTCTATATGAATAGGTTCCTCTGAAACAACATTGAACGCTACGTCTCTTGGTATCACTCTTTCTTTTTTTCCATCAATATCTAACTCTAAAACTTTTGATAAAAATGTATCTGAATGAATTAAATTTTTAATATCTTTTTTTTCTATTGAAATGTTTTTATTAGCTTCTTTTCCGCCATACAAAATAGCAGGTATCAAACCTCCTGATCTTAACTTATTGTTTGATCCTGATGAGGTGTTTTCTCTTTTTATTGCCTTTAAATAACTCATAAATTAATTGAAAAGGGTATATAACCCAAGATGATTATCAAAACAAGAGTTAATTAAATAAATCAGATACTGAATTTGAATTTGCTATTCTTTTTATAGCCTCTGCCATTAATGAAGATATGGACAATACCTCGATTTTATTGTTATTTTTTATTTTTTTTGAGTTATCAATTGTATCAGTAATAATAAGTTTCTTTATTTTAGAATTTTTAATTTTATCAACTGCTGTACCACTTAGGACTGCGTGAGTAATAAAAACATATACATCTATTGCACCTGCTTTTTTTAAAGCCTCAACAGCATTTACAATTGTACCGCCACTATCAATAATATCGTCTACAATGATACAAGTTTTACCCTTAACATTTCCAATAATATTCATTACCTTTGACTGACCAGCCCTTGGTCTTCTTTTATCTATAATCGCTAAATCTGCTTTAATTCTTGTAGCAAGACCTCTTGTTCTTTGAACACCCCCAACATCTGGAGAGACACAAATCAATTTTTTACTTTTCAATTTTTTTTTAATATATTTTGCAAAAAGGGGGGTAGTAAATAAATTGTCTACCGGCATATCAAAGAAACCTTGAATTTGACCAGCATGTAAATCTACCGTTACAACTCTACTAGCGCCCGCGTTAGTTAATAGATTTGCGACAACCTTTGCGGAAATTGATGTTCTTGGGGCAACTTTTCTATCTTGTCTTGCGTAGCCATAATATGGAATTACAGCTGTAATATTTTTAGCCGATGATCTTTTTAAAGCATCAATAACTAACAAAAGTTCCATCAAATTATCATTAGCAGGATTCGAAGTTGATTGAACAACAAAAACACTATTGCCTCTAATATTTTCGTTTATTTCAATATAAATTTCTCCATCGGAAAATCTTTTTATATTTGTATTAACGAGTTTAAGCTTTAATTGCTTGGAAATATCCTTACTTAGTTTTTGATTACTAGTTCCAGATAAAATTTTCATGAAATGTAACTACTTATACCTTATTTCTATATCTTTTCAAATTAATTAAGTTCAGGCATACAAATCGAAGATATACATCTACCATAATCCTTTTGCTTCAATTTACATGATCTTCTATAACTAAAAAAATTACTTTTTTCAGCAAAAGTATCTCGATCTACTTGGTCTACTTTAATATTAGCTTTTACAAGTTTATTAGTAACAAATTTTCTTAAATTAAATAACTTTTTCGTTTTATTTATATTTGAAAAGTAAATTTTATTATTTTTAGATTTAATCATAAACATTTTGTAAAAATTTTTATCTACCTCATAACTTTTCCTACCAATGCATGGTCCAATACATGCATAAATTTTATTATCAGAACTTATTTTTTTCATTTTAGAAATAGTATTGCTAATTATACCCTTGAAGGCACCTTTCCAACCAGCGTGAATACAGCCTGCGATTTCATTTTTAGCGTCATAAAGAATAATTGGCACGCAATCTGCTGTTACAACCCCAAGAGCAAAACCTTTCATTTTTGTAATCATCGCGTCCGCAATAATTTTTTTTTTATAATTATTTTTTTAATTTCTACTACTTTGTTGCTATGGGTTTGATGCATTAATATTAATTTATCTCTATTAACATCCATTTTTTTTGCAACAAAACTCAAGTTTTTCTCCACATTTCCTTTTTTATCTTTAGATCCTTTTCCGCAATTTAATGCTCTGTAAATACCTTTTGAAAATCCATTCTTTCTAGAGAAGAAACAATGTTTTATATGTTTTAATTTTTTGAGTTTTTTTGAATAAAACATTACTTAAATCCAGCAAAATTATTTTTATTAAATTTATAGGCCAAGATAACTTTAAATAAATCTCCCATATATTTGGGTCCTAATAACCTATTAAGCCTTAAATAAAGATCAGATTGTTCTCTAAATTTCATCGTTTTTGAAATCACCTGAGCTCTTTCAAGAATACCCATTTTTGCCAAAAATTGTTTTTGTGTAATTACATTTTTAACATTTAAACCATCTTTCTTAAAAAATTCTCCAAGAAGTGCAAAGTTAACATGAGCGGTAATATCTGCTTTACCCAAGTTATGAAGTAAATTATTTCTTTTATGCTTCATCACCGATTGTAAAGTATTTTGATTACTAGGTTTTACATATCCATAATCAACCATTAAAATACATCCACCTAATTTTAAAATTTTTTTATTTATTTTTTTAAGTTCTTGGAGGCCAAATTGAGGAAATTCAATAAATTTTAGATTTTTTAAAGATTTATAAGATTTGATAATTTTAACACTCATTTGTGATGCTTTAACAAATATTTCTCTAATCTTTTTATCCTTATCTAGTACATAGCTTTTCTCAAAAAAATTATTTTTTATCTTTTTAAATTGTTTAATTGGTATAGCGTCAAAAAATTCATTCCCAAAAAAAATTACTGGTCCTTTCTTAATTTCATCAAAATTATTAATCCATTTAACATCTTTATTTAATTTTTTTTTTTGTACCTTCCTTAAGAAATTACTTTTTTCCAATAAAAATAAATTTTTAATTGAATTAAATTCAGGAAATTTTTTAAAGGATTTTAAGAGGATACTTGCTAAACTACCATCACCTGGACCTAGTTCTACAATATTAAAATTTTTTGGTTTTCCAAATGTCTCCCAAGAAGCCACAATCCAAATTGCAATTATTTCTGAAAAAATATTTGAAATTTTTGGCGCGGTTATAAAATCTCCATTCTTTCCAAAAGGCATTTGTGAAGCGTAGTAGCCAAATTTTTTATCATAAAGAACGTTCCTAAAAAATTGATCAGCAGGTAAAATTCTTGATTTTTTAAAAAATATTTGATTAGAATTCATTTTTTTTTCGTATTATATTTAAAATCACTACTCCGGCTATAATCATCAAAAAACTTAGAAGGGTTCCCATACTGAACAGGCCAAATAAGTAACCTATTTGTGGATCTGGTTGTCTAAAAAATTCCGAAATAATTCTAAATATTCCATAATAAATTAAAAACAAATATGAACAAGTTCCTATTTTATATCTTTGTTTAAAGATTAAATTATTTAATATTAAAAATAATACTAAACCTTCTAGCACAGCTTCATATAATTGAGAGGGGTGTCTAGGTAAATCATCTATGGCTGTAAAAATTACTCCCCAAGATACAGTAGTCACTTTTCCTACTAGTTCTCCATTGATGAAATTAGCTAACCGCCCTAAAAAAATTCCGATGGGTGAGACACAAGCTATAATATCTAAAAAAAAATAAGTCGGCACATTTTTTTTTTTAGAAAACAAGTGTGTTCCAACAATTATTCCTAAAAGAGCACCATGAAAAGACATTCCTCCTTCCCAGACTTTTACTATATCAAAAGGATTAGCGAGGTAGTAACCCAGGTTATAGAATATTACATAACCTAGTCTTCCTCCGATAATTATAGATATAATTAAATAAGTAATTAAATCATCAAATTCTTTAATATTAAATTTAAGATTAATATCTTTGATAATGTGATTAATTATTTTTTTCCCTAACCACCATCCTAAAATTATTCCAAAGATGTAAGCCAATGAGTACCACCTAATTTCTATGAACCCAAAATCAATTAAAATAGGGTCTAAATTATGGGTATACATAATTTCTTATATCATATTTGAAATTAAGATGTTCATCAAATAAGATAAGTTATGAAAAATTCTGAAAAAATTTTAAAATCTATATCCAGTTTAATTGAAAATGGTATTTTGACCTCGAAAGATATTAAAAAAGAAATATCTACAGATTTAAAATTTAAAAAAGATAAAATTATCAATAAACTTGAGTTAGTTTCTAGAGAAGAGTTCGAGGTCTTAAAAAAAGTTGTTCAAAAACAGGATGCTACAATAAAAAAATTAATAAATGATAAAAAAACTAAAAAGGCAAAGAGATCTTAACCTGCAAACCATTATACTTGCTTTTACCAAGTTGTATGTTTCCACCGTGTGAATTTACAATATCCTCAACAATTGCAAGTCCTAAACCAACTCCAGATTGATTCAAGCTCCTACTTTTATCTAGTCTAAAAAAAGGCTTAAATACATTTTTATATTGGTCTTCAGGTATACCTGGACCATCATCTTCTATAATTACTGTAACTCTTTTATTTCCTTTTTGAATCTTCAAATAGACTTTATTTCCATAACTTAAACCATTTTGGATTATATTTTCAAAAGATCTCTTTAATGCAGTCGGTCTGCCTTTCAACTCTACAGTTTCAGCGCTATTGTTAAAAAATAAGTTATTGTTATTAAAACTATTTTTTATTGAGTTTAAAAGATTATTCAAATCAATTAAGACTGTATCTTCTTGAGTTTGAGTTTTAGCAAATTGAAGATAATCATTTAGCATTTTTTCCATTTCATCAATGTCTTTAGACATTTTTTCTGAAATTTCTTTTTGTTCAAACATTGCAAGCTGTAATTTCAAGCGAGTTAATGGTGTTCTTAAATCATGGCTAATACCCGATAGCATTTCTGCTCTTTGATTTAGGTGACGATTAATTCTCTTTGCCATACGATCAAATTCAAATGCTGCCTTCCTGATTTCTTGTGACCCTGATGCACGAAAGTCATTTACATAATCACCCTTTCCAAATTTTTCTGCTGCTTTTGCAAGTTTAACAAGTGGCTTAGTTTGATTTTTTAAAAAAATTAAAGCAATAATAATTAAAACTAATGAGGGAAGCGTAGTCCACAAAACGAATAGTCTTATTGATGAGGCCGACACCATTTCTTTAGGAACCAAAAATTCAATAACATCGTTATTAGAGCGAATTTTTATTTCAACAGCATTTTTAAATTTTGAAGTACTAAACCAATAATTATTATTACCAAAAGTAGATTTCAATTCTCTCCTTAAAGATCTATCCATAGGACTAAATCTTCTTTCTCCACTATTATTTGGGAACATTTCTTGATTAATACCAATTTCAAAGTTAAAATTATTTTTGTAACTATCAGTAAAAAAATCTAAATTTGTTTTATCATTTTGATAAACCTCCTCTATTGCTTTTAACTGAGCTACCAATGATCTGGTAATATTCTTATTAGCTTTTATCCAAATACTATCATAAAAAACTATTGTTATAATAATTTGTAAAATGATTGTTGGGGCCGCGACAATTATTAAAGCTCTGTAAAAAAGCCTTTTAGGCAAAAGAAATTTAATAAAATTACTCAATCCAGAGAACATAACCTGAGCCCCTTACTGTTTGAAGATATTTAGGATTTTTTGGATTCATTTCTATTTTTTGTCTTAATCTAGTAATCATTACATCAATGGATCTTTCTTGACTTATCCCAGAAATTTTTCCTATTTCTTCTCTAGAATAAATTTTTCCCGGATTACTAAGCATCTCGGTGAGTACTTTCTTTTCGGAATTATTAATCTTTTTAGAATTATTATTCAAATATACAATCATTTTATTCAAGTCAATTTCTGCTGAACCTACCTTATGTTTAGACTTAAAATTGATTTTAATATTTTTGTTAATAATATTTTTAATTCTTAGCAATAATTCTCTTGGCTCAAAAGGCTTACCAATATAATCGTCAGCTCCTAATTCTAATCCTTTAATTCTATTCTCAACCTCTCCTTTTGCAGTAAGCAAAATTATAGGAACTTTAATTCGATTTTTTATTTCTTTTGTTAATTCATATCCATTCTGGCCTGGCATCATTACATCTAAAATAATGATATCAAACTTAATGTATTCTAGTCTTTCTTTTGCTTGTTCTGCGTTTTCTGCTGTTGAAACAATATAACTATTTTCAGACAAGTAATCTTTTAAAAGATTTCTTATTCTGTCATCGTCATCAACAATAAGAATATGATTTTTATTATTTTCCATCTATTATTTTTTTTAGAACATCTTTAAATTTAATCACCGAGTCTGAATTTGAATTTTTTAATGCATTAAATATTCTTTTCTTTTGAGTGTTATAAACTGTTTCAAAAAATGTTTTTCCCTCTTTATCTAAAAATAAATTTTTCTTTCTTGTATCTTTTTCGTCTTGAATTTGTTTTATCATCTTAGATTTAATTAAGTCTCTTAAAACTCTATTTAAACTTTGTTTTGTAACTTTTAGTCTAAAAATTAATTCTCCTAAATTTATACCAGGGTTCCTCTCAATTAAATTTAATGCTCTAAGATGAGCCGGCCCAAAAAACTTTTTTGACAGAACTTCTTTCGGGTCAGAAAATGTTTCCCTATAAGCATAATAAAGTAGCTGAATAAACTCTTTTATTTGTTCATCTTTTAAATAAAGTAAATCTTTCATAATGGTAAGTTATATTGACTTATCCTACCGATATATATACTTTTTTATAAATAAAAAATCTATATATTTACATTTTATGGAAAGCATTCCTTACGATAAACGATCAGGAAAAATATGGTTCAATGGAAAAACTGTTGATTGGGCTGACGCAAATATTCATGTTTTAAATCACGGGTTACATTATGCAAGCTGTGTGTTTGAAGGAGAAAGAGTATATGACGGTGAGATATTTAAACTAGAAGAACATACTGAAAGATTGTTTTATTCAGCCAAACGAATGGGCATTTCTGTGCCATATACTCAAGAGGAATTAAATAGCGCATGTAAAAATATTGTTCATATTCAAAAAGTAATGAATGGTTACGTGAGACCTTTAATATGGCGAGGAAGCGAAATGATGGCTATTTCAGCTCAAAAAAATAAAATTCATGTCGCGATAGCAACTTGGGAATGGGGATCTTATTTTGATCCAAAATTAAAATTAAATGGAATAAAGTTAGATATTTCTAGCTGGAGAAAACCAGCACCCAATACAATCCCTTGGGATACAAAAGCTGCAGGATTATATATGATCAACACTTTATCTAAACATGAGGCAGAAGAAAAAGGTTTTACAGACTCTTTAATGTTAGATCACGAGGGAAATATAGCAGAAGCAACTGGGGCAAATATATTTTTTAAAGACAATACTGGAGAATTACATACTCCAATTCCTGACTCATTTTTGGATGGAATAACAAGAAGAGAGGTGATTAAAATTGCAAAATCAAAAGGAATTAAAGTTACAGAAAGAAAAATTAAACCAAATGAGATGAAAGATTTTGTTGGTTGCTTCTTAACGGGAACAGCTGCCGAGGTAACTCCGGTATCTAAAATATCTGAATATGGTTTTAAAGTTTGTGACTTAATTACAGATTTAAATAAATCTTACCAGAGTTTGGTAAGAAAAAAAACTGCTGCTTAGTTTTTGCTATCTTCATTAATGGCGTGATCTATGCCTTTCCGCAAATAGTCATATCCGGTGTATAGAGTTAAAAAGGCAGAAAGCCATAAAAGTATAATTCCTATTGTTTGTGCGTTATAGTCTTGGAAGTTGATTATTTTATTGCCACTTTCACCAGTAAGAAGTATGGCAATCGAGATCATCTGAATAAAAGTTTTTAGTTTAGATAAACTTGTAACCTGCATAGTTATTTGGCCTTTTGCTAAAAATTCTCTTAATCCAGATATTAAAATTTCCCTTGTAAGTATAATTATTGCAGCAATCACCTCATAATTTTTAATTGTTCCATTCATAACAAGTAAAATTAAAGCTGCAGCAACTAAAATCTTATCAGCAATTGGGTCGAGAAGTTCACCTAACTTTGATTCTTCTTTAAACATTCTAGCTAATAGTCCATCAAGATAATCAGTAAAACTAGCTAAAGCGAACAAAAAAAAAGGAATTAAATCTCCAAAAAAACCTGGAATAAAAAAAGTTAAAACAAAAATAGGTACAATAATTATACGGCCAATAGTAAGTATATTTGGTATTTTAAGATTCATATTTTATTCGTGAAAATAATCATATATTTTGTTTGCTATATTGTCTTCTATTCCTTCGATGGCTTTAAGATCTTCGAGACTAGCAGATTCAACTGCTCTAGCGGAGCCAAAATGATTTAGCAAAGCTCTTTTTCTTTGTTTTCCTATACCTTGAATCTGATCTAATAAAGATTTACTTAAATTCTTCTTCCTTTTTGCTCTATGAGTACTTATGGCAAATCGGTGAGCTTCGTCTCTCAATCTTTGAATAAAAAATAATAGTGGATCATTTTTGTTTAAAATAAACTCTTTATTTTGATAATATATTTTTTCTTCTCCAGCATTTCTTCTCTTACCTTTTGCAACTGCTAAAATAGGTAAATCATGTAGCCCAAGTTCATTCAAAACTTCCCTACTCACCGAATATTGACCTTTGCCACCATCAATCAATATCAGATCAGGAAGAGATAGAGAGCCTGACTTTTCCTTAATAGCTTTTGAAAATCTTCTAAAAAGGACTTCTTTCATCATTCCATAATCATCGTTTTTAACTTTTTCATCCTTGATGTTAAATTTTCTATATCTTTTTTTAATAAAACCCTCATTACCGAAGCATATAAGAGCTCCAATAGAGTCTGTTCCATGGATATGACTATTATCATAAACTTCAATAAGATCGATATTATTATTTAATTTAAATCTTAAAGCCAAAGCTTCAACTAAATTGTTGTTTGTATCAGATTGAATAAGTTTTTGTTTTAATGCTTGTTTAGCATTTTTTTCTGCTAGTCGAGAAATACTTATCTCATTTTTAGCTTTAGCTAATTTTATAATAATTTGTTTATTTTCTTTGGTAGAAAAAGTTTTTTCTAGTAATTTAATTTCGTTAACTTTTATGTTTGTTAGAATGAGAGATGGAATAGTTTTATTTTCGTAAAATTGAGATAAAAATGATGAGAGTATATCTTCAACTTTATCTTCTGGATCATGTTTTGGATAAAAGGCTTGATTACCCCAATTTTGTTTAGATCTAAAAAAGAAAACCTGAATACAAGTTTTTCCAGTTTCTTTATAAATACTTATAACATCAGCCTCTTTTAAATTTGTTTGATTAATTTTTTGTGAGGTTTGTATTTGCGTTAAAGCTTTGATCCTATCCCTAGCAATAGCAGCTTTTTCATAATCTAATTCCTTACTAGCTCTTTCCATTTCTGTAGACAAATTTTTTTGAATTCTTCTAGATCTACCTGAAATAAAATCTATCGCATCATTTACTGTAGATAAATAATCTTTTTCTTTAATATGTCCTACGCAAGGGCCTGAGCATCTTTTAATTTGATAAAGTATACATGGCCGATCTCTATTTTTGAAAACTGTATCGTCACAAACTCTTAATAAGAAAATTTTTTGTAAAATTTTTATTGTCCAATTGGCTGAGCCTACTGAAGCAAACGGACCAAAATAATAACCTGTTTTAGATTTTTTTCCTCTTAATTTAGTAAGTTGAGGCCATTTATCTTTTTCACCAATATAAATATAAGGAAATGATTTATCATCTCTCAAAAGAATATTGTATCTAGGTTTATGTTTTTTAATTAAATTAGCCTCAAGCAATAAAGCCTCACTCTCGTTATTTGTAGTAGTTGTCTCAAGGTTATGGGTAAGCGATAACATCCGTTCAGTTCTAATAGGAAGATTAGACTCTGTGACGTAGCTTTTTAATCTATTAGGAATATTTTTTGCTTTGCCAATATAAAGAATCTCACCTGAGGAACTTAACATTTTATATACTCCAGGATTTTTAGGTATCATGGGTATTTTATCTTTGATTACTTTTTTGCCGAGTTCTAAACTATTTATCATAATCTATTTTTTGTAATATCAACTCCGACTGCCTCAGATTCTTTTATTATATGAAGTTTTTCTAATTTAATATTAACTTTTTTAACAAGCTTATTTTGAAAAATAATTCTAAAAATATTCTCAGCTAATTCCTCTAGTAACTCGTGATGTTGTTTCTTGACCAACGTTTTAATTTTATTAACAAGTGTTTCATAATCTACAATAGTTGCAAAATCTTTATTTGAGGGCTTAATGTTTGGATTTGTTTCTAACTCAATGTTAAATCTTACTCTTTGTTTTTTCTTTTTTTCAAAATCATGAATACCAATAAAGATATTAAGAATTAAGTTTTTAATGACTACTTTTCTTTTGTATTTAAACTGTTCTTTAGTTTTAAACCTAATTATTTTCATTCTTTAACATTTATTATATCTGGGGTTTTCCATGCAAGACGTTGGCCACTATCGATATTAATTATTTCTCCTGTAATATTGTTATTTTTAATTAAAAATTTTACCCCCTCAGATATATTATCAACATTTACTTGTCTTTTTAATAATATAGATTTCCACTGTTTTTTAAAATGACTTTCAGTTTGTCTCTTGTTTTTTAATGTTGGACCAGGCGAAATTGCATTAACTCTTATATTTGGGCCAAGTTTCATAGCAGTTATTTTTGTGAGGGTGGCTAAGGATGACTTGCTTAAAGTATATGAAAAAAAAAATGGAGTTAACTTTTCTACTCTTTGATCAATAATATTTATTATACACCCTTCATTTTTTTTTATTAATTTTTTAAATTTACTTGTAAGAATTGATGGAGCTTTTAAATTTATGTTAATATGTTTGAAAAAAGATTTTTCAGAAAAATTTAATAGGTCATCATTTTCAAAAACTGAGGCGTTATTAATAAGGCAATCAATACCTCTCATTTTTTTAAAAGCGTTTTTAATTAAGTTTTCTGTTTGTTTGTAACTATTCAAATCTGCTTTAATTAAATGCACCTTACTTCCTAAGTCTTGTAATTCTTTTTTGACTTTTTCTGCTTCTTTCTTTGAGGTATTGAAATGTATCGTGATTGAGGTTTCATAATTTGCCAAACTCTTAGCTATAGCAGCTCCAATTCTTGTAGCTCCTCCAGTAATTATTATTTTTTTGGCTTCCATTTTTTTATAGCTTTTTTTGGTTTTGTGCCTGGCATACCCATAGTAGATCTTCCTTTTGGATAAACTTTACTTTTTAAATTGTACTGAGAAATTTTAGGATTTAAAGTAATTTCAAGTTCACTCACCTCTAATTTTCTTATTTCATCTCTTATTTTTGCTGCTTCTTCAAATTCTAAATTTGAAGCCGACTCTTTCATTTTACGATTAAGCGCTTTTAGATGCTTTTTTAAATTTCCACCAACATTAGATCCTTCGCTAATTTTGACGTAGTCTTTTTCATAAACAGACTCTAAGATATCGCTTATTTCTTTTTTTACTGTTTCAGCAGTAATTTTATTTTTTTTATTATATTCAAGTTGCTTATTTCTTCTACGGTCGGTCTCTTTTTGAGCATTAGTTATACTTTTAGTAACTTTATCTGCATACAGAATTACTTTTCCATCAATATTTCTCGCAGCTCTACCTATTGTTTGAATTAATGAGGTCTCTGATCTCAAAAAACCTTCTTTGTCGGCATCAAGTATAGCTACTAACGCGCACTCAGGTATATCCAAACCTTCTCTTAATAAATTTATACCAACAAGAATGTCAAAAACACCCATCCTTAAATCTCTTATAATTTCAATTCTTTCTAATGTGTCAATATCGGAATGCATGTATCTTACCTTAAGACCATTCTCGTGAAGATATTCAGTTAAGTCTTCAGCCATTTTCTTTGTAAGAGTTGTCGCTAAAATTCTGTATCCTTTTTTTAAAATTTCTTTAGCTTCGTGCATTAAATCATCAACCTGAGTTTTAGCTGGTCTAATTTCAACCGGTGGATCTATTAATCCAGTTGGTCTTATAATTTGATCTATATGTTTATTGTTAGTTTGTTTTAATTCCCATGGACCTGGTGTTGCAGAAACAAAAACTGTCTGAGTTCGCATTAAATCCCATTCTTCAAATTTTAGAGGTCTATTATCCATACAAGATGGTAGTCTAAAACCATATTCAGCTAACGTGCTCTTCCTTGTTCGGTCCCCCTTGTACATACCATTTAATTGGGGAACAGTTACGTGACTTTCGTCCACAAATATTATTGCATTATCTGGAAAGTATTCAAAAAGAGTAGGAGGAGGTTCACCTGCTTTTCTTCCGGATAAATATCTAGAATAATTTTCAATTCCTGCACAAGTCCCGGTAGCTTCTATCATTTCTAAATCAAATTTTGTTCTTTCTCTTAATCTTTGCTCTTCTAATAATTTTCCATCAGCTCGGTGTTTTTTTAAAGTTTCAGCAAGCTCTGATTTTATTTGTTTGATTGCTTGATCTATAGTTGGTTTAGGAGTTATGTAATGACTATTCGCGTAAATCTTTATTATAGAATAATCATTTGTTTTATCACCTGTTAAAGGATCGAATTCTTCAATTTTTTCAAGTTTATTAAAATTAAAACTTATTCTCCAAGCTCTATCCTCTAGGTGAGAAGGGAATATTTCTAAATTCTCTCCTCTAACTCTAAATGTTCCCCTAAAAAAATTTTGGTCGTTTCTTTTATATTGTAAATTAATGAAGGCTCTTATTAATTCATCTCTTTCATATTCATAATTCTTTTTTAAAGTAATTGTCATTTTTGAGTACGCTTCGACTGAACCTAAACCATAAATACAAGATACACTTGCAACAATAATTACATCATCTCGCTCTAACAAAGACCTAGTAGCTGAGTGCCTCATACGATCTATTTGTTCATTGATAGAGGCTTCTTTTTCAATATAAGTATCAGATCTGGGAACGTATGCTTCTGGTGTATAATAATCGTAATAAGAGACAAAATATTCTACTGCGTTATTCGGAAAAAAACTTTTAAACTCTCCATATAACTGTGCAGCTAAAGTTTTATTTGGAGCTAATATTAAAGCAGGTCTGTTAGATTTCTCTATAACTTTTGCCATGGTAAAAGTTTTGCCTGAACCAGTAACACCTAATAAAACTTGTTCTTGTTTATTTTCTCCAAGATTTTTTAATAATTTTTTTATGGCCTCTGGCTGGTCACCGCTAGGTTGAAAATCACTTTTTATTTTAAAGTTAATACCGCCCTCTAACTTCTTAAAATCTTTAGAGTTATTAACTTCTAAATCAGCTAATTTTTCTTGATAAGTATTTTGCATTTTGTGTTAATAATAATTTATTAATATTATAAATTTCAATGAGCATAGTTTCCAATAGTTTAAAACGTATAAAACCGTCGCCCACAATAGCTGTAACCTCAAAAGCGAGGGAAATGAGAGCTGCGGGCAAGGATGTCATTGGTTTAGGTGCTGGAGAACCTGATTTCGACACTCCCGATAATATAAAAGAGGCAGCTATAGAAGCTATCAGAAAAGGAGACACGAAATATACTGCTGTAGATGGAACACCTGCATTAAAAAAAGCTATTCAGGATAAATTTAATAGAGAAAATAATTTAAAATATAACACTGATGAAATCTCAGTAGGCACAGGCGGTAAGCAAGTTTTATATAATGCCTTTATGGCAACTATAAATAAAGGAGACGAGGTGTTAATACCTGCGCCTTACTGGGTATCTTATCCAGATATTATTTTATTAGCTGGTGGCAAACCTAAAATTGTAAAGTGTGAAGAAAAAGATAATTTTAAACTCACTCCAAAAAAACTTAAAAAAGCCATGTCGAAAAAAACTAAGTGGATAATTTTAAATTCTCCTTCAAATCCTACTGGATCTGCATACACAAAAGATGAAATTATAAGTTTATCAAAAATATTATTGAAATATAATAAAACTTATATTTTAAGTGACGATATTTACGAGCATATTATTTACGATAATTTTAAATTTTTTACCATTGCTCAAATAGATAAACTAAAAAAAAGAACCTTAACAATGAATGGAGTAAGCAAATCATATTCGATGACTGGGTGGAGAATAGGTTATGCTGCTGGACCAAAAGAGATAATTAAAGCAATGGCTAAAATTCAATCTCAATCAACGAGTAACCCAACTTCAATTAGCCAAGCTGCGGCAGTTGAAGCACTAAATGGAACACAAGAATTCATTAAGAAAAGATCAGACTCATTTAAAGAAAGAAGAGATTTTGTTGTTGATAGCCTCAATAACATTAAAGGAATAAATTGTTTAAAACCTGAGGGGGCATTTTATGTTTTTCCAAGTTGTAAAAAATTACTAGGTAAAAAAACAAAATTAAAAACTGATAAAGATTTTGTAGAAAAACTTTTAGAACAATCAGAAGTAGCTGTAGTACAAGGCTCTGCTTTTGGATTAGATGGTTACTTTAGAATATCTTATGCTACCTCAATGGAAAATTTAAAAAAAGCAATGGGAAGAATAAAAAGTTTCTGTGAAAATTTATCTTAGTGAGATAAATATTTTTCCGCCTCAAGGGCCGCCATACATCCCATACCTGCAGCAGTGACGGCTTGTCTAAATATTTTATCTTTTACATCACCGGCAGCAAATACACCTGGAATATTTGTAACAGTTGAGTCAGGTTTTGTTATTAAATATCCCTCTTTGTCCATCTCAATTTGATCTTTAAATAATGAAGTTGCAGGGTCATGACCAATCGCAATAAATAATCCATCTACCTTTAAATCTGATGTTTTATTATTCTTTACATTTTTTAATTTAATTCCATTAACAACTTTTGGTTTGTCTGTTCCTAAAACTTCCTCAACAACACTATCCCAGATAATCTCTATTTTTTTATTTGCTTTTAATTTTTCCTGAAGCAACTTTTCTGCTCTTAATTCATTCCTTCTATGAATTAAGTGCACCTTGGAAGCAAATTTCGTTAAAAACATTGCCTCTTCAACTGCAGCATTCCCACCTCCAACAACTGCAACTTCTTTATCTTTAAAAAAGAAACCATCACAAGTAGCACATGCAGAAACTCCAAATCCTCTAAATTTTGTTTCTGAGTCGAGATTTAACCATCTGGCTTGAGCACCCGTGGAAATTATAACTGAGTCAGCTGTATAAACTTTACCGTTGTCACTTGTCGCAACAAAAGGTTTTTTTGATAAATCAACCTTACTAATGTGATCTTGGATCATCTCTGTACCAACCGCAGCTGCCTGACCTTTCATTTCTTCCATTAACCAAGGACCTTGAATAACCTTTGAAAATCCTGGAAAATTTTCAACATCTGTAGTTGTTGTTAATTGACCACCAGGTTCTGATCCAAATACTAATATCGGTTTTAATAAAGCTCTTGCGGCATAAATTGCAGCGGTATAACCAGCTGGACCTGACCCAATAATTAACACTTTTGTATGTTTAGTTAATTTATTATTCATCTTGTTATGATTATATATAGTTATTTATGTTGGAATTAAAAGCTCTTCTTTTAACGCAAGGTATGCACGGTATGGTCAGCCAAGTTGAAGGATTGGCAAAAGCTTTAGGACTAACTTATAAACACCAGTCAATTAGATTAAAACCTTTCTGGAATTTATTACCTCCAAAATTTACACCAATTTCTGAAAATCTTGTAAAGGAAAAATTTGTTTGTGATTCTAAAGTTATTATATCTTGTGGACGAAAGAGCGTCATACCATCTATTGCTCTTAAAAAAAGACTTGGGAGAGAAATATTTACAATACACATTCAAGATCCAAAAGTTTCACTTAAACATTTTGATTTGATAATAAGCCCCGAACACGACAACATAAAAGGGGATAATGTTCTCACAACTAAAGGAGCCATTCATTACTTAACCAAAAAGGAAATAAAAGATAATTTAAACTATCTCAATGTTGATAAAGAAAAAAAGAAATTAGTAACTTTTATTATCGGAGGTCCTAATAAGTATTACAATTATAATGATCAAGCTATTCAACAGTTATTTACTAAAATAAAAACGTTATTCACACCTGATAAATTTAAAATAATCATTGTCCCATCATATAGGACACCAGAAAAAATAATAAAAAAGGCTTTTGATACTTTTAACTTTAATCATACTGTAATTAAAACCGTTGATAAAAAAGCATATTTATCAGCTCTAGCACTGGCAGACATCCTAGTTGTAACCTGTGACTCTACTTCTATGATTTCTGAGGCTGCAATTACAGGTAAGCCAGTTTATATTGCCATGATGAAACCTAATAAAAATAACAGAAGATTTAAAAAATTTTATTCTCTTTTGACTAATTTAGGTGTAACTAGAGAATTAAAAGATAGTGTAGAAGAATGGAGTTACGAAAGTTTAAACGAAGTAAATAGGGTTGCTCCTATAATAAAAACAAAAATGAAGACAAATGGAATTATTTAAGTCATTAGAAAATAAAACAAAATCATTCAGCGATCCTTTCGATCACTTTGAGATTAATGAGCCTTTAACGGAAAGCGCTATTAAAGAAATAAGTGCAGCTGAGGTCTTAGATCCTAAAAAAGAAAATTTAAAATATGATGGTACAAGAGCTCTTGATGGTGGAGATGGAGCTTTTCGTTCTGGAATTAAGGACGGTGGTAAAGCAAAAAAAATAAGATGTTATGTTACAAAAGAAAATGCTAATCAGTTTCCTCATCTAATAAATTTCATCGAGGAATTAAGATCTGAAAAAGTTTATAAAAAAATAGGCTCTTTAATTGGAAAAGATTTAAGCAATTCATATGTCAGATTAGAGGTAATATGTGATAGAGAAGGCTTTTGGCTTAAACCCCATTGCGATATTAAAGAAAAATTAATGTCATCTATTATATTTATAAATCTTCACAACGAGTCAGAAAATTTAGGAACAGACTTCTATGATAAAAACTTAACAAAAGTTAAAACTGTTCCTTATAAACATAATTACGGATATTTTTTTACTAGCGGACCAGAATCTTGGCACGGCATGGAAAAGAAAGAAATAAAAAAAGAAAGAAGATGTATTCAAGTAAATTATGTAACTTTTCCAACTGACTGGAAAGTTAAGTAAATTCAACGTTAATCCATTTACTTATTAAAAAAAATTTTAATCTTTTTAGATATCTTGAAGCGAAGTAACAGTAATTTTTTTTGTTTTTAAAGATTTTATACCTTTAATGCAAACTTCAGCTGTCGACATATTTGTACAATATGGAACTTTATTTGCTAATGTAGCTCTTCTTAATGCTAAAGCATCATTTAGTTGTTTTTCACTATTACCACCACCGGTATTGATTACTATAGCAATTTTTTTTGCATTTAACACATCGACAATATGAGGAGATCCCTGATTAACTTTATTAATTTTTTTACACTTAATCCCATGTTTATTTATGTAATCTGCTGTTCCACCGGTACCACAAAGTTTAAAATTCATTTTAGATAGTTGTTTTGCTAAAGCCACCCCTTCATTTTTATGACTATTTTTTAGAGATATAAATGCCAATCCTTTAGTAGGAAGGGAATTAGAGGCTGCTATTTGACTTTTAGCAAAAGCCATTCCAAAGTTTTTATCAAAGCCCATGACCTCACCAGTAGATTTCATTTCAGGTCCAAGCAATAAATCACTGTTAGGAAATTTATTAAAAGGAAATACCGCTTCTTTTACTGCAAACATTTTTTTTGTTTTGCTATTTAAATTAAATTTACTTAATTTTTCTCCCGCCATAACTCTCGATGCAATTTTAGCTAATGGTAGATTTTTTGCTTTTGAAACAAACGGAACAGTTCTACTTGCCCTAGGGTTAACCTCGATGACAAATATTTCATCATTTTTAATTGCATACTGAACATTCATGAAACCTTTTACTTTTAAAGCTAAAGCCAACTTTTTTGTTTGGTTCTCTATTTCTTTTATCAGAAAGGGTTTAATGGAAACCGGCGGTAAACTACATGCGGAGTCACCAGAGTGAATTCCAGCTTCTTCAATATGTTGCATAATTCCTGCAACAAAAACTTCTTTACCATCAGAAATAGCATCTACATCCACTTCTATAGCGTGATCTATAAATTTATCAATTAGAATTGGATTTTTCTCTGCTGCTTTAAAAGCTTCCTGAACAAATTTTTTAAGTTGATTTTTTTCGTAAACTATTTCCATTGCTCTTCCACCTAAAACATAAGAAGGTCTCACCATTAATGGTAAACCGATTTTTTTAGCTATTTTTAATGCTTGAGGGAAAGTTTTTGCAATGCCGCTTTCAGCTTGTTTTAATTTTAATTTATTTAAAAGATTTCTAAATCTATCTCTATCTTCAGCTAGATCGATAGAAGTATATTGAGTTCCTAATATAGGTAGTTTATTGTCGTGTAAAAATTTAGCAAGCTTAATAGGAGTTTGACCGCCAAACTGTGCTATGACACCTACAAGATTGCCTTTAGTTTTCTCTTTTTTAATTATATTAAAAACATACTCCTCAATTAAAGGTTCAAAATATAATCTATCACTTGTGTCGTAATCTGTTGAGACAGTTTCTGGATTACAGTTGACCATTATAGTTTCAAAGCCAGCTTCTTTTAGAGAAAAGCTTGCCTGGCAACAGCAATAATCAAACTCTATACCTTGACCAATTCTATTCGGCCCTCCACCTAAAATAATAATTTTTTTTCTATTAGATGGATCTGCTTCACACTCAGTATTTGTTGAAAAATTCCTTTGATATGTTGAATACATGTAAGGAGTAAAAGATTTAAACTCAGCAGCACAAGTATCAACTTTTTTATAAACTGGAAAAATTTTTAAAGCTGACCTTTTTTTTCTAATTACATCTTCTTTAATATTGGATAGCTCAGATAACTTTTTATCAGAAAATCCAATAGATTTCACAAAATTTAACGAATTAAAATTTTTAGGCAAACCTTTCTTTTTAATCTCGTTTTCTACGTTAATAATTTCTTTTATTTGTCCTAAGAACCAAGGATCTATTTTTGACAGTTTATGAATTTTATTAATGTGGATTTTCCTTCTAAAAGCTTCGCCAACTAATAAAATTTTATTTGGTATATTTTCTTTTAGTTTTTTCTTTATTTGTTTAACATTGAGCTTAAATATTTGATCTAAACCCGAAAAACCAGTTTCAAGTGAGATTAAAGCTTTTTGTAATGATTCTTTAAAATTTCTTCCAATAGCCATTGCTTCTCCCACAGATTTCATAGATGTACCTAAGACCGCAGCAGAAGAAGAGAATTTTTCAAAAGTAAATCTTGGAATTTTTGTTACAACATAATCAATTGTTGGCTCAAATGAAGCTGGTGTAGTTTTTGTTATTTCATTTTTAAGTTCGTCTAGTGTGTACCCAATTGCTAATTTTGCAGCGACCTTTGCTATAGGAAATCCTGTTGCTTTTGAAGCAAGAGCTGAAGATCTAGAAACTCTTGGGTTCATTTCAATCACAACCATTCTTCCATCTTTTGGATTTATGGCAAACTGAACATTTGACCCTCCAGTTTCTACTCCAATTTTTCTTAAACAA
This sequence comes from uncultured Pelagibacteraceae bacterium, assembly GCA_902633595.1. Classification (GTDB taxonomy): domain Bacteria; phylum Pseudomonadota; class Alphaproteobacteria; order Pelagibacterales; family Pelagibacteraceae; genus Pelagilacustribacter. Next base: position 83,962 of record CACPGV010000001.1, read on the forward strand.
GCAATCGAGGCGTTTCTCATAACTTGGTATTCTTTATCAGTTAGAGTCAACGCAGGTGCAATAGTAACGGAGTCGCCGGTATGAATTCCCATTGGATCAACATTTTCTATTGAGCAAACAATAATACAATTATCTTTTTTATCTCTGACGACTTCCATTTCAAATTCTTTCCAACCCTCTAAACATTCTTCTACTAGAACTTGAGAAACCGGAGACTCTTGCAAACCGTTTTTAATAATTTTTTGGTATTCTTTTTTACTTTTGGCAATACCACCCCCAAGTCCACCTAAAGTAAAGGCAGGTCTTATAATTGCAGGTAATCCAATTTGTTTCAAAGCTTTAGAGGCTTGACCCAGATTATTTACAATTTTTGATTTAGGTAAATCTAAACCAATATCAATCATATTTTTTCTAAATTTCTTTCTATCTTCAGCGTTAGCTATAGCTTTGGAGTTAGCTCCTATAAGCTCTATTTTATATTTTTTTAAAACTCCTTTTTTTTCTGCTTCCATCGCAAGATTTAGAGCAGTCTGACCCCCCATAGTTGGTAGTATCGCATCAGGTTTTTCTTTAATTAAAATTTTTTCAAGCACTGCTAAAGTAATTGGCTCAATGTATGTTTTATCAGCAACATCAGGATCTGTCATAATTGTTGCCGGATTTGAATTTATTAAAATAACTTTATAACCCTCATCTTTCAAAGCCTTACATGCTTGTGTTCCGGAGTAATCAAACTCACAAGCCTGGCCAATAATTATTGGACCAGCTCCGACAACTAAAATTTTTTTAATATCTTTTCTTTTTGGCATTTTTTTTCATACTCGTTATAAATTCTTCGAATAGGTAAACACTATCTTGAGGACCTGGATTAGACTCCGGATGATATTGCACCGAATAAACTGGTTTATTTTTTAATCTAATACCCTCAATACTGTTATCGAAAAGAGATTGATGTGTAATTTTAATATTTTTTGGGAGATTATTTTTTATTACTTCAAAACCATGGTTTTGACTTGTGATCTCTACATTTCCTTTAATTAAATTTTTTACTGGATGATTTGCCCCTCTATGTCCAAGGCTCATTTTTTTCGTTTTAGCACCCAATGCTAATGCAAGAATTTGATGTCCAAGACAAATTCCAAAAACAGGAAAATTTTTTTTAATAAGCTCTTTTATTATTGGAATAGCATATTTACCTGTTGCAGCAGGATCACCAGGGCCATTAGACAAAAAAATACCATTAGGTTTTAAATTTATTATATCTTCAGCTTTAGTTTTGCATGAAACAACAGTAACTTTACAATTAAAATCTGAAAAATATCTTAATATATTTTTTTTAACCCCATAATCTATGGCTATTACATGAAATGTGTCCTTTTTATTTTTTAAATAACCATCTTCTTTTTTCCAAGTTTTTAAACCTTTCCATACATAGTTTCTCTTTGTAGAAACCTTTTCTGCTAAATCCAGGTTTTTAAGTCCACTCCATTTTTGAGTCTGTTTAAGCAGTTTTTTTATACTAAATTTATTTTTTTTGGAAAAAGATATAGTCCCTTTAGGAGCTCCTATGTCTCTTATATAGCTAGTAAGATTTCTTGTATCAATACCTGTAATACCTATAATTTTATTTTTCTTTAGCCACTCATCTAAATGTTTAAGAGCTCTATAATTAGAGGGACTAGTAATCTCTGAGTTTATGATTACTCCCTTAGTCCAAATTTTATCAGATTCATGATCCTCATTATTTGTGCCTACATTTCCTACATGAGGAAAGGTAAAGTTAATAATTTGTTCAGCATAAGATGGATCTGAAATAATTTCCTGATATCCAGTTATAGATGTATTGAAACAAACTTCCCCAGTAGCAGTCCCTTGGTAACCTAAACCTAGACCACTAAAAAATTTACCGTTTTGTAGGACTAAAATAGCGTTAGAATCGATCTTATTAAGATTTTTATTTGAGTTTATATTTTGAATGGAAGCTTTCAAATACAACTCATAAGTTAAAGAAAAAAACTTATAAACATGATTTTGCGCAACATATGAAATAGTAATAAAATCGTCAAGAAAGTTCTTTTTATTTTAGATAAGAATTGTGATTAAAATAATTTTTAATTTATGTCTCTAAGAATTCAAATAGAAGAAAAGCTTAATCAAGCTCTTAAAGCTAAGGACAAAAACAAATATCCCACGTTACGATTGGTAGTTTCAGCAATAAAAGACGCCGAAATTGCTGGAAGGTCAAAAGGCCAAAAGGAAATGACTGATGGCGATATAACAACTATTTTAAAAAAAATGATTAAACAAAGAAACGAATCTTGCGAAGTGTATAAGAAGGCAGGTAGAAGCGAATTATTAGAAAATGAGAAAAATGAAATTGAAGTGATTAGTGTTTTTCTGCCAAAGCAGTTAAGCAAAGAAGAAACAAAAAAAATCTGTGAGGACATTATTAAATCATTAGGAGCATCCTCGATGAAAGACATGGGAAAAGTGATGGCGACTCTAAAATCGAAACATCCAGATACTTTAGATTTTTCAAAAGTAAGCTCAATCATAAAAGAACTTTTAAATTAATATGAAGTATCCAAAAGAATATCTTGACGAAATAAAACTCAGATTAAAAGTATCTCAAGTAGTAGGAAAAACAGTTCAGTTAAAAAAAAGAGGGAAAGAATTTGTTGGACTTTCACCTTTTAAGAATGAAAAAAGTCCCTCATTTACAGTCAACGACGAAAAAGAATTTTACCATTGTTTTAGCAGTGGTGAACATGGAAATATTTTTGATTTTTTGATGAAAACAAAATCTATAGGTTTTGGTGAAGCTGTAAGAAGCTTAGCAGCCGAAGCAGGTATGCAGCCATATAGATTTTCTAACTTTGATCAAAAAAAAGACTTAAGATTTCAGACTTATAAAAATATTTTTAAAGATTACAAAAATTATTTTAGTCAGCAATTATTTGATCCAAACAACCAAGAGGCTTTAAATTATCTTTATAAAAGAGGTTTAGAGAAAAATATAATTGAAGAATTTAACTTAGGTTTTGTGCCTTGGAAAAATAATTCTTATGATGAATTATTAAAGAAATATACCGAAGAAGAAATAAATTTGACAGGACTGTATTATAAAAATGATAAAACAGGAAAATATGTTGATCGATTCAATTCTAGAGTAATTTTTCCGGTGAATAATATAACTGGTGACACGATTGCCTTAGGAGGAAGAATAATACGTGAGGGCAAACTTGCTAAATATATTAACTCCCCTGAAACTGAGTTTTATAAAAAAGGCAATATGATTTTTAATTTAGATAAGGCAAAAGATTTAAGATCAGAAACAGATGAAGTTTTAATTGTAGAGGGTTATATGGACGTGGTGAGTGTTTACGCATCAGGTGTCAAAAATGTAATTGCTAATTCAGGTACAGCTCTCACTGAAAGACAAATTAGTTTAATCTGGAAATTTTTTTCAAATCCTATTATTTGTTTAGATGGAGATGAAAGTGGTCAAAGAGCTGCTTTAAGAATTGCTGAGAAACTATTTCCATTAATTAATGAAAAAAATAAAATATATTTTTCTATAATGCCTGAGGGTATAGACCCAGATGATTATATCAAGCAAAATGGAAAAGATGGACTTATTAGTTTACTTAAGCAAAAAGAAATTATCCAATCTTATATTTGGAATTATCACATTAATAAAATAGATCAAAACAATCCTTATGAAATTTCAAAATTTGAAAAGGAAATAAAAAAACTTTCTTACTCTATTCAAGATGAGACCTTAAAAAAATATGTTCTTGAGGATTTTCTCGAAAAAATTAAAAAATTGACTCCAAATCAAAACTTAAGAAAGAATTATAAATATTCAACTTTTCAAAAAGATAAGAATTATCAAATTCTAAAAGAAACAAAAATTTTACATCAAAAAAGAAAAGATTTATCTAAAATTCAAATTATTGAATTCTCTATTTTATATATAATTTTAAATTATCTAGATACTGCTTTTAAAAAATTAGAAGAACTCTCAGAAATCGAGTTTCTTACAGAAAAAAATGAAAGTTTAAAAACTGCAATTGTAACATCTCTAAGTGCAGGGCAAGATAAAGATACCATTAGTGCAAAAATTAATAATGGATATGATAAAATTATAAAGGAAATGAATGAAAATTCTAACATCCAATTGATTGTAAATAATAAAAGTAATGAAGATATCTCAGAGTTGCTTGATGAATTAATTCAAGATTATAAAGAGCAGAGCAATTTGAGGAAAATAGAATCCCTGGAACAAAAATTAATTAACAACTTGGATGAAAACTCATATTCAGAACTTATTAAGCTTAAAAGTCAGTTAAATAGGGAATAAAAAAGTATAGATTTTTTAAACTTAGTCATTATATATAGTTCACCGTCAAATTATGGCTGAAAAACTCATAACAAAATCATTTGAAAGACTTCTAGATAAAGGAAAACACAGAGGTTTTATAACTTACGAAGAACTTGGAAAATCTTTAGGAAAAAGAAATAGCACTAATGAAAATATTGAACGCGCATTCCTAATTTTAGTCGATGAAAAAATTACTTTAGTAGAAAAAAAATCTCAGTATCAATCAAACAAGAAAAAAGAGACATCTTCTCAGACAGAAGAAAAAACTTCCGATAAAAGTGATGATCCTATTAGAATGTACTTAAGAGAAATGGGGGGTGTTGAACTTCTATCAAGAGAGGGTGAAATTGCTATAGCTAAGAGAATTGAAGCCGGA
>CACPGV010000002.1 GCA_902633595.1 uncultured Pelagibacteraceae bacterium
CTTCCTTAACGGAAGATCAAGTAGATACTGGCTTAAAAGAAATACGCTTAGCTTTATTAGAAGCCGATGTAGCGCTGCAAGTAGTAAAAGATTTTATTGAAAATATAAAACCAAAAGCTATTGGCCAGGAAATCATTAAATCAACTTCACCTGGTCAAATGATAGTTAAGATCGTTTATGATGAATTAGTAAACATACTTGGTTCAAAGAATGAGGAGATTAATCTAAAAGCAGTTCCGCCAATTTCTTTATTGTTAGTTGGTTTACAAGGGTCAGGAAAAACAACTTCAGCAGCAAAATTAGCTAAGTTAATTGAAAAAAATTTTAAAAAAAAAGTTATGCTTGTGAGCTTAGATGTTTACAGACCTGCTGCTCAAGAACAATTAAAATTATTAGCAGAAAAAAATAATATACAAAATTTACCAATCATTGAAAAACAGCAGCCGATCGATATCACTAAAAGAGCACTTAACGCTGCAAATTTAAGTGGTTCAGACGTTATAATTTTTGATACCGCTGGCCGAACACAAATAGATTTACCAATGATGTCTGAAATTAAACAAATAAAAGATTTAACAAACCCTGCTGAAACTATTTTAGTAGCAGACTCTTTAACTGGTCAAATAGCTGTAAACGTTGCAAAAGAATTTGATACGGCAGTCAACCTTTCATCAATTATTTTGACTAGAGTAGATGGAGATGCACGAGGTGGAGCTGCATTAAGCATGAAACATGTTACCGGCAAACCAATAAAATATATTGGAGTTGGAGAAAAAGTTTCTGACTTAGAAATGTTTCACCCAGATAGACTTGCAAATAGAATTCTCGGAATGGGTGATGTGGTAACGCTTGTCGAAAAAGCAGCACAAGATTTAAGCGAAGAAAAAATTAAAGAAACTGAGGAAGAACTTAAACAAGGTATTTTTACAATGGACTCTTATCTTTCTCAATTAAGACAAATGAAAAAAATGGGAGGCATGGAAGGAGTTATGTCTATGTTACCTGGTGTAAATAAAATGAAAGCTAAAATGGATCAAGCCAATATAGATGAAAGAATGCTTATTGAAAATGAGGCTATAATTTTATCTATGACAAAAAACGAAAAGGAAAATCCAAAAATCATTAGTGGTTCTAGAAGAAAAAGAATTTCCCAAGGCGCTGGAGTAGATGTTTCCAAAATAAATAAGTTACTAAAACAATTTAAAATGATGTCAGATATGATGAAAAAGATGTCACAAGGAAAAAAAATTCCATCTGGAATGATCCCGGATGAAATGCTCAATAAACTAAAATGAAAGGTAAAACATGTTAAGAATAAGACTATCAATGGGAGGAGTAAGGAAAAGACCAATATATAAAATAGTTATCGCTGATGGAAGATATCCACGAGACGGTAAATTTATTGAAAAAATTGGTTCTTACAATCCATTACTTCCAAAAGATAAAAAGGAAAGAATAAAAATAGAAGCTGAGAGAGTAAAATATTGGATGAGCAAAGGTGCTCAACCAACTCTTAGAGTTTCTAGACTTTTAGGTGAACTCCAAATAATGCCAATGCCGAAGCCGGGTAATAATCCTCAAAAAGCTATTCCTAAAAAAGATAGAAAGAAAAGTGCAGAAGAAAGTAAAGAAGCACCCAAAACAGATGTCAAAAAAGAAGAGCCTAAAGCTGAAGCTAAAAATGAAGAACCAAAAGCCGAAACTAAAAAGGAAGAGCCAAAAAAGGAACAACCTAAAGTCGAAGCTAAAAAGGAAGAGCCAAAAAAGGAACAACCTAAAGTCGAAGCTAAAAAGGAAGAACCAAAAGCCGAAGCTAAAAAGGAAGAACCAAAAGATAAAAAATAAGGTTTTAAAAAATGCTCGAAGTACAAATATTTACTTTGTATCCGGATTTATATCCTGGGCTTTTAGATGTAGGTATATATAAAAAAGCTAAGGAACAACAAAAGTGGAGTCTCAAAATTATAGATATTAGAGACTATGCTTTTGATAATAATCGGACAGTTGATGACACTCCTTTTGGTGGTGGAAGCGGTATGTTATTAAAACCAGATGTTGTAGCACTTGCTTTAGATAAAAACATTAAATCAAAAGAAAAAATAATTTATTTATCTCCTAAAGGAAAAAGATTAGATCAAAACAAGGTAAAGATTCTTAGTAAACTAAAAAAAATAAATATATTATGTGGCCATTTTGAAGGTGTAGATCAAAGACTTTTAGAGACACGAAATATTGAAGAATACAGCATTGGAGATTTTATTTTATCAGGGGGTGAGAGTGCATCATTTGTATTTGTAGACGCCATGGTAAGACTATTGCCAGGTGTTTTAGGAAATATTAACTCTATCAAAGAAGAAAGTTTTGAGAATAATCTTTTGGAGTACCCTCAATACACTAAACCAAGAGATTGGGAGGGTAAAAAAGTACCAGAAGTCTTATTTTCCGGTGATCATGCTAAAATTAAGGGGTGGCGTTTATCTCAATCTGAGGCTATAACACGTCGCCAGAGACCCGATCTTTGGAAAAAATATTTAGATAAGAAAAAATGAAAAACATTGAAGACATAAATAAAGCAGCAATTCAAAAAATCACTGCTAACAAGAAAATCACAGATTTTTCTCCAGGAGACACCATTAAAGTTGGAGTAAAGATTGTCGAAGGTAAGAGAGAACGAATTCAATACTTCGAAGGTGTTTGTATTGCAAAAAAAAATAGAGATTTAAACTCGTCTTTTACCGTAAGAAAAATATCTTTTGGAGAAGGAGTAGAAAGAACTTTTGCTTTATATAGTCCAAATGTAGACACGATTAAGGTAATAAGATCAGGAAAAGTTAGAAGAGCTAAACTTTATTATCTTAGAGATAGAAAAGGAAAATCAGCTCGAATTGCTGAAAAGATTAAGAAAAAAATTGGTGTGGACGTATCCGTTAAGCCTGAGGAAACAAAAAAGATTGTTGAACCTGTTAAAGCTGAAGAAAGTTCTGAAGATAAAAAAAAAGAAGCTTCGTCTGAAGAAGTAAAAGTCGAAAAATCAACAAACGAAAAAAAATAAAAATTTTTAATGTCAAAAACACTATATGATAAGATATGGGAGAACCATCTTGTTAACGAACAAGAGGATGGAACTTGTTTAATTTATGTCGACCGTCATTTGGTACATGAGGTTACAAGCCCCCAAGCTTTTGAGGGTTTAAGGTTAAATAATAGAAAAGTAAGAAGACCAGAGTTAACCCTAGCAGTGCCAGATCATAATGTTCCAACTACTGACCGTTCAAAAGGAATAGATGACGAACAATCAAGAATTCAAGTTGAAACTTTAAGAAATAATTGTAAAGAATTTGGCGTAAAACTTTTTGACGTAAACGATAAAAGACAAGGCATAGTACACATTATCGGTCCAGAGCAAGGATTTACTCAACCAGGTACAGTAATAGTTTGTGGTGATAGTCATACAGCTACTCACGGTGCCTTTGGAGCTTTAGCATTTGGAATAGGAACTTCAGAGGTAGAACATGTTTTGGCCACTCAAACTTTAATTCAAAAAAAATCAAAAAATTTAAGAATAAATGTTACTGGATCATTACCAAAAGGTGTTACGGCAAAAGATGTAATTTTAAAGATAATCGGAACAATAGGAACTGCCGGCGGGACAGGTTACGTGATTGAATTTGCTGGAGAAGTAATTAAAGGTTTAAGCATGGAAGAGAGGATGACCGTTTGTAATATGACAATTGAAGCTGGCGCAAGAGCAGGTTTAATTGCACCAGACGAAAAAACTTTCGAGTATTTAAAAGGAAAAAAAATGTCTCCAAAAGGAGAAACTTGGAATAAAGCAGTTAACTTTATGAAGTCCTTGTATTCTGACGATGGCTGCAAGTTTGACAAAGAAATAAATATTGATGGGAGTGAAATTGAGCCATTAGTCACTTGGGGAACTTCGCCACAAGATGTTTCTCCAATTACAGGTTTTGTGCCAGATCCTGAAAAAGAAAAAAATGCAGATAGAAAAATGGCAATGAAAAGGTCACTAGAGTATATGGGTTTAGAGGCTAATACAAAAATCTCTGAGATTAAAATTGATAAAATATTCATTGGAAGTTGTACTAATGGAAGAATTGAAGATTTAAGAGTTGCGGCAGAACTTTTAAAGGGTAAGAAAGTTGCTGGAAATGTGAGCGCTATGGTAGTACCCGGTTCGGGACTAGTGAAAGCACAAGCTGAGGAAGAGGGGTTAGATAAAATTTTTATCAATGCGGGTTTTGAATGGAGAGAGCCAGGATGCTCTATGTGTTTAGGCATGAATCCTGATCAACTAAAACCCAAAGAAAGATGCGCTTCAACATCAAACAGAAATTTCGAGGGCAGACAAGGAAGAGGAGGAAGAACTCATCTAGTCAGTCCGGGTATGGCTATCGCAGCTGCGGTAACTGGTTGTTTAACCGATGTAAGAAAGATTTAACAATGGAAAAATTTACAGAATTAAAGTCTATTCCATCATATTTATCTTTACAAAATATTGATACAGATATGATTATTCCAAAACAATTTCTTAAAACAATAAAAAGAACCGGTTTAGGAAAAAGTCTATTTTATGAAATGAGATATGATGAAAATGGAAAAATTAATGGAGAATTTATCTTAAACAGAGATCCCTATAATAAATCTAGAATACTTATAGCTGGTAAAAATTTTGGCTGCGGTTCCTCAAGAGAGCACGCTCCATGGGCTTTATCAGACTTTGGAATTAAATGTATTATAAGCTCAAGTTTTGCCGACATATTTTATAATAACTGTTTTAAAAATGGTATTTTGCCAATTAAAATTGATGAACAGATAGCCATTGAATTATCAGAATACTCTAAACGAAAAGAAGAAATAGAAATAAATTTACAAAATCAAGAAATTAAGTTTGGAAATAAAATTCAAAAGTTTGAAATAGACCAGTTTAAAAAAAAATGTTTAATCGAAGGATTAGATGATATTGCCTTATCGATGGAAAAAATAAGTAAAATTGATAATTTTGAAAAAAAACTAACCTCTGAAAGACCTTGGTTGCTAATTAATGATTAAAGTAAAAGATAGAAAACTTTTACTTCTTCCAGGAGACGGAATAGGGCCAGAGGTAATGCGTGAAGTAAAAAAAATTATTGAATGGTTTAACAAAAATAAATCTTTAGATTTCAAGATCGAAGAGGATTTAGTTGGAGGGGCTTCTTACGATAAACATAAAAACCCCATTACTGATGAAGTTTTTTATAAAGCTCTAGAAAGTGAAGCTGTTATTTTAGGTGCTGTTGGAGGACCAAAATATGATAATTTAGAATTTTCTAAAAGACCAGAAAGAGCTCTTCTTAAGCTAAGAAAAGAACTAAAATTATTTGCTAATTTACGTCCTGCGATATGTTTTCAACAATTAGTTGAGGCTTCTTCGCTTAAACCAGAAATAATATCTGGTTTAGATATCATGATTGTAAGAGAGTTAACCGGAGGGATTTATTTTGGTGAACCACGAGGAATTGAGCCAATTGAAAATAATGAACGTAAAGGAATAAACACTCATACCTACACAACAAGTGAAATTCAAAGAGTTGCAAGAGTTGCTTTTGATTTGGCTAAAAAAAGAAAAAATAAAGTAACATCTTGTGAAAAATCAAATGTAATGGAAGCAGGAGTATTATGGAGAGAAGAAGTTCAATTACTGAAAGACAAAGAGTATTCAAAAATTGAATTAAGTCATATGCTTGCAGATAACTGCGCAATGCAACTATTAAGGAATCCAAAGCAATTTGATGTAATTGTTACTGATAATTTATTTGGAGATATTCTGTCAGACGAGGCCGCTATGTTAACTGGCTCCTTGGGTCTATTACCATCAGCCTCACTCGGTGCAAAAGATAAAAATGGCAAAATCAGATCAATGTATGAACCCGTACATGGTTCAGCACCAGATATTGCTGGAAAAAATATAGCTAATCCAATAGCAACAATTTTAAGTTTGGCTATGGCTTTAAAATATTCTCTTGATTTGGATAAAGAGGCAAATCAACTTGAGAAAGCAGTTCAAAGTGTTTTAGACGATGGTTTGAGAACAAAAGACATTATGTCCAAAAATATGAAAGAGGTTAACACTTCTGAGATGGGTAATGCAATTATAGCAAAATTAAAATAAACTAATCTTTATGAATTTTGCAATAATTGGGGCATCTGGAAACGTTGGAAGAAAAACTATTGAAATTTTAGAGAAGTCTAAAATTCCATTTCAAGAGTTATTTTTGGTTGCGTCTAAAAAAAGTGCTGGAAAAAAAATTAGATTTAGAAAAAAAGAAATTGTAATAGAGAATTTAGAAAATTATGATTTTTCAAAGGCGCAAATTACTTTTTTTGCAGCAGGAAGCCAAATAGCCAAAGAGTGGGCGTTTAAAGCTGCTGAAAAAACTATTGTTATTGATAATTCCAGTTACTTTAGAATGCAAAAAGAAGTTCCTCTAGTGGTTCCCGAGGTTAATGCTGACGAGTTAGATAAACATAAAAATATTATTTCAAACCCCAATTGTTCAACAATGCAGATGGTTCTCGCGCTTAAACCTCTTCATGACGAGTATAAAATTAATAGAGTTGTAGTATCAACCTACCAAGCTGTGTCAGGTGCGGGAAAAGCTCCTATGGATGAACTTTTTGATCAAACAAAAGATTTTTTGAATAAAAAAGAAATAAATTCACAAAATTTCACTAAACAGATTGCTTTCAACTTAATTCCTCATATCGATGTCTTTGATAAAGATGGATATACTAAAGAAGAATTAAAAATGACTAATGAAACCAAAAAAATATTAGATGAAGATATCAATGTTACGGCAACATGTGTTAGGGTCCCCGTTAAAACTGGACACTCAGAGTCCATTAATATTGAATTTGATAATCTTTATGATTTTGAAAATATTATTAAACTTTTAAATAATGCTCCTGGATGTAAAGTTTTGGACGAAAGAAAAGATGGAGGCTATATGACCCCAATTGAAGCCGAAGGAGATCATACAACCTACATTTCAAGAATTAGAAAAGATAATTCCAATGTTAAAGCAATAAATATTTGGGTTGTATCTGATAACTTATTAAAAGGCGCTGCTTTAAATAGTGTACAAATTGCAGAGCATTTAGTGAAAAAACTATAAGTTTAGTTTATAAAATATTCATGCAAGAAAAAAATAATCCTTTAAGTCCTCATCTTCAAATTTATAAGTGGCAGATATCCTCTTTGCTTTCTATTACTCACAGGATAGTTGGAGTTGTAAATATATTAGCGATAACAATAATTTGTTTTTTAAGTTTATCGTTGCTACTTGGCGCAGAAAATTACGAGATTATTCATAATTTCTTTAAAAGTTTCCTTGGGAAATTCATAGTAGTAAGCATTTGTTGGACATTCAGCTTTCATATTTTAAATGAATTAAGACACTTACTCTGGGATCTTGGATATGGTTTTGATTTAAAAGTTGCAAGGATAACAGGTGTAATAGCTTTGATAGGATCATTTATCCTTACAATTTTATTTTATCTAATAGGAAAAAATATTTTTTAATATGCACGCTTCTACAAAAAAATGGTTATTTACAAAAATAAGTTCATTTATTCTTATTCCATTTATGATTTGGTTTATTATGAGTTTTGTCTCTATTTATGAGAATGATTATCAAGAAGTTGTTTTTTTCTTCACGCAACAACCAACAAAAATTCTATTTCTTATATTTATCGTTTTAGCGTTCTTTTTTTCAGCTTTAACGATTAGCGAGATATTTGAAGATTATATAAGGAACGAAAAAACCAAAAATGTCGCAAATAAACTATTAAATATATTTGCTATAGTAATTCCTATATTAACTATTATTGGAATATATAATTTATCATAATGAGTGCATATAAAATTATAGATCACGAATACGATGTTGTTGTACTAGGCGCAGGTGGGTCTGGTTTGAGAGCAGCTGTAGGTTTATCTGAAGCTGGTTTAAAAACTGCATGCATATCTAAAGTTTTTCCAACAAGAAGTCATACTTCAGCTGCCCAAGGTGGTATTTCAGCTGCTTTAGGAAACATGGGAGAAGATGATTGGAGATGGCACATGTACGATACAGTAAAAGGCTCTGACTGGTTAGGCGACCAAGACGCAATAGAATATTTATGTAAAGAAGCGCCCAGAGCAGTGGTAGAATTAGAAAGATATGGTGTTCCATTTAGTAGAACAGATGACGGAAAAATTTATCAAAGACCTTTTGGAGGAATGACAAAAAATTACGGAAATGGGACTGCTCAAAGAACATGTGCTGCGGCTGATAGAACTGGTCATGCGATTTTACATACTTTATATGGTCAAGCTTTAAAACATAATACAGAATTTTTTATTGAGTATTTTGCATTAGATCTAATTATGAAAAACGGGGAATGCAAAGGTGTTATTGCTTGGAATTTAACAGATGGAACAATTCACAGATTTAGATCTCACATAACAATAATTGCAACAGGAGGTTATGGAAAAGTTTACTACTCCGCAACTTCTGCTCATACCTGTACTGGAGATGGTAATGCTATGGTATTAAGAGCAGGTTTACCTCTACAGGATATGGAATTTGTTCAGTTTTCAAACATTTTTATAACGTCCAACACCTATCGCACTAGTGGGCGAACCTTCGCTGACTAGTGTCGACACTCTTGTTTTTAAGAGCACCGCAAAAACTTAAGTAATTGCGGAAAGTCCGTGGAAACTACAATTTGGGGTTTTAAAAGTCAATGAATAATTATACTAATCTACTATTATGCCTTTGATTAAAGCTTTTAGAATGGACGGTTTAGGTAATAGGTTTATTATTATAGACAGAAGAAAAAATTCAATAAATATACCAAAAGAAAAAATTGTTCATTTGGGAAATCTAAAATCTTTTCACCGGAACATTAAATTTGACCAAATAATATTTATTGAAAAAGAAATTAATAACACATTTCCAATAACCATTTTTAATTCAGATGGTGGTGAAGTAAGTGCGTGTGGAAATGGAAGTAGGTGTGTGGCTTACTTGTTAAGCAAAGATTTAAATAATAAAGAAATTAAATTAAAAACAAATAATAGACTACTTAATGCAAAAATTGTTGGGGAGTCCGATGTTCAACTGGAAATGGGGAAACCTGTATTTGAGTGGAATAAGATTCCATTAAAAGAAAAGTTAGATTACAAAAATATAACTCTAGATATTGATGGTAAAGAATTTACTTATGGATTTAGCCTCAACGTGGGAAACCCTCATATAATTTTTTTTGTTAAAGATTGTTTTGAATATGATCTAAAAATATTAGGACCAAAAATAGAGAATCATGAATTATTTCCTGAAAGAACCAATGTTACTTTTGCTCAAATAGATGACGAAAATAATATTACAGTGAATGTTTGGGAAAGAGGCGCAGGATTAACAAAAGCATGTGGAACAGCTGCTTGTGCTACTGCTGTTGCAGCATTTATCAAGAAGCTGACTAAAAATGATATCAACATTAAATTCGAAGAAGGAAGTTTAAATATTAAAATAGATGCAGAACTTAATATATTTATGAGAGGTCCAGTTTCAGAAATAAAACATACTAGCCTTGAAATCTAAATGGGTTTATTTGATAAATTTAAAATAGGATTAGGTAAAAGTTCAGATGGGCTGTCTACTGGCTTTAAAAATATATTTTCCAAAAAAAAAATTGATGATAATGTTCTTTCAGAATTTGAAGAATTAATTATTACATCTGATGCAGGAGTAGAGGTCGCTAAAGAACTAAGAAGAGATTTTGAAAACTTTAAAGTTGACAAAAAATTAGACGATCATAAAGAAATTTTAAAACTTTTGGCTGATAAATTAGCTATCAACCTTCAAAAATTTGAAAAAGATCTCAGCCTTATGGGAAATGCAAAGTCTGCTGTGATTGTTGTATCTGGAGTAAATGGGGTTGGAAAAACAACTAGTATCGGAAAACTTGGAAAGTATTTTAAAGACAATAATAGATCTGTTGTTTTTGGAGCTGCCGATACTTTTAGAGCAGCTGCCATAGATCAACTGCAAGTTTGGGCTGCAAAAGTCAAAGTTGATATTATTAAATCTGAAATCAATAGTGATCCTGCCTCTGTAGCCTTTAAAACTGCCGAGTTTGCAAAAAAAAATGAAATCGATGTAGCTTTAATTGATACAGCTGGAAGACTTCAAAACAAAAAGAATTTAATGGAAGAGTATAAAAAAATTATTAATGTTCTTAAAAAAATAGATCCTTCATTTCCAAATGAAGTTATTTTAGTTTTGGATGCTACTACTGGACAGAACGCAATTAATCAAGTTGAAGAATTTAGTAAGATTCACGATTTGACAGGTTTAATTATTACTAAACTCGATAGTACTGCTAAGGGAGGAGTTGTTTTAGCAATTTGTAAAAAATTTAATCTTCCGATTGTTGCAGTCGGAATGGGTGAGAAGGAAACTGATTTACAACCCTTTAATGCTGAATATTTCTCGAAAGCACTATTAGGTATCGAAAACTAAAGTTTTTTGATAAAATTTTTTATATTTAAGAGTAATTTGTCATTGTACTCCATCATGTGATCATCATCATCAGGAAAATAACTAAATTTAGGTTTATTAGCGTTTTCAAAAAGTTCTAGTCCCATTTTTTGAGGTACAATATTATCTTTTTTTCCATGCATAATTAAAATTGGAGAATTAATTTTTTTGATTTTATTTTTCGAGTCATATCTATCTTTTAGCAATAGATTGACTGGTAAATATGGATAATAAATTTTTGCTGAATCAGCTATTGAAGTAAATGGAGACTCTAAAATAACTCCAGCAAATTTATTCTTTGAGGCTAGTTCAGTAGCTACACCAGTACCTAAAGACTCCCCATATAGAATAATGTCGTTTTTATTTATTCCTTGATCATTAAGCCATTCAACGACTCTATTACCATCGTGATAAAAGTTTTTCTCTGAAGGTTTGCCCTTATTTCCACTAAAACTTCTCCACGAAATTAATAAAATGTTTACATTTAGTTTATTAAGCTCATTAAGTTTATGAACTCTATTTAGGAGATTTCCAGCATTTCCATGAAAAAAAAGTATTGTTTTAAATTTAGATAAATCTTTTTTTATAAACCAAGATTTAAGTGAAACATTGTCATCTGTATTTATAAACAATTCTTCATATTCAAAAGTAATTTTATCGTTTAAATAATTATTTTCACTTGGGTGATATAATAAACTTCTTTGATAAAAATATATAAAGATAGTTATTCCTATATAAGCTATGATTATTGAGCTTGCTGCTAGATAAAGATATTTCATGATGTAATTTTCCTTGCTAAATATACACCTGCAAAGACGAACGCTGCTCCAAAATAATGGAAATTTAAAAGAGCTTCATCAAAAAGTATTATGCCATATATAGCAGAGTAAATTGAAAAAATGTAAAGAGTGAAACCAGTTAATGAGGCGCCTAAATATTTTTGTACCCTAGTATATAAAGTAAAAGCAATAATACCTGGTGAAACAGCCGCAAACAAAACCCAAAATAAGAAATTACTATTAAAAGCCGTATTGAAATAAAAAATTTCTTCTAAAATATAAAAAGGAAATAGAGATATAGTTCCAAACATAGCTATCAAAGTAAATCTTGCCATTAAACTAAATTTACTTTTCCAGTTTAGAAGATAAATCGAATAGACGGCCCAACCCATAGCAGCACCTATCATCCATAAATCTCCCGAAGTAAATTTAAAATTTATTAATAAATCTAAATTACCTTTACTTATAATTGCTAAAACACCAATTAAGCATAATACTAATCCAATGACTCTCGAGAAATTAATTTTGTCATTGAAAAACATTGCAGATAAAATGATTATAAAAATTGGTGAAGAGGTATAAATGATTCCCATATTTGCCATTGTGGTAGACATGCCAGCAATGAATGGAAATGCTCCACATATTCCACAACCCATAGAACCAAGAAAAAATAATTTCCAAAATTCTTTATTGATATATTTTTTATTTTTTAAAATTTCGTTGTAGAAAAAAGGAAACAAAATTAAAAAGACTGTTAACCATCTCCAAAAAGCTAAAGATATCGGTGGAACATATTCTACACCACCTCGTGCCACAATAATATTTGTTGCCATGAAAATTGGCTGTACAAATAACAAAATGTAAGGAAAGTAAGAGTTATTTCTTATCGCCGAAGGCTTCATAGAACATCATTACTATCACGATTATCATTAAGATATAAACTGGCAACACATCTTTGAAACCTATCATCATTGATCTAGTTAGCGTAGTAGCAAGACCTAATAAAAATAAAGCACAAAGAGTAACACCTATGATTGTAGCAATTTTATCCTTCATCTTTACAATTTTTTTCTAACCAGTTAGCTGCTCCCAAAAATCTTAAGTCATCAAGCTTGTCACCAACTAATTGAACTCCCAATGGTAAGTCATTTTCTCCGGTAAGTAAAGGTAATGAGATTGCGGGCAAACCAAGGTAAGTCCAAATTTTTTGAAAATCGGCGCTACCTGTTGATTTCAATCCTTTGTCAGCAACTCCACTTGAAGAAGGTGTTATTATACCATGGTAGTCTTCAAAAACTTCTTTGTAAGACTCGTAGCTCTGTTTCATAAAATCGATCGCATCTGCGTACTCTTTTCCTGAATATTTTAGTCCTCTAACGATTGCTTCTCTAAGTTCTTTTGAAAGTTTTGTTTTATCTTTTTTAAAATAAACTTGCATGTTATTTGCCATATCTACCTCATGAATAATTTGGTGATATTTAGGAATATCTTCAAAATATGATGGTGTATCAAAAACTTCTATGTTTTTTTTTAAATTTTTAATTAAAAATTCAAAAGCTTGTTGTGATTTTTTATTAATACTTTTCCATTTGTTTGTTTTATAAAAGATAAATTTAGGCTCAAATACTGGACCTTCTTCACAAGCTTCAAGCATACTATCAGCTGAAAAATGTATAGTAGAAGTGTCATATAAATCTTTTTTTATTAAAGTTTTGGCTAATAGTGCTACATCTTTTACAGTTTTCCCAAAAACACCCATTGTATCTAATTTATCTGAAACTTTTAAAACACCATTCCTAGAAATCAATCCGTAGGAGGGTTTGTACCCTACAACTCCACAATAAGATGCTGGTCTAATGATTGAACCGCCTGTCTGAGATCCAATGGATAAATGCGCCATGTGTGAAGCTATAACTGCAGCAGAGCCACTTGAAGAACCGCCTGGTGTCCTAGAGTAATCATGAGGGTTTTTTGTTTTACAAGGGTGGATATAAGCGAGTTCGGCCGTTGCCGTTTTTCCCATTATTATAGCTCCAGCGTTTTTAAGTAAATTCACTATCTCAGAGTCTTGTGAGCTGGACATCTTTTTTCTAAATATTGTTCCACACTCTGTTGGCATGTCATAAGTGCCGATTATATCTTTAACAGCTACCGGTAGTCCGTGAAGGGGTCCTAAGGGTTTCCCTGATTTTCTGTAGTCATCGGCCTCCTCAGCTTTTTCTAATAAAATTTTTTTATCTAAATGTGCCCAAGCTTGAATATCTTTTTCATATTTTTTAATTCTATCTAAATATTTGTTACAAAGCTCTACAGAGGATATTTCTCCAGATCGTAGTTTTGACACTAACTCATTAGCAGTAAGTGTGGAGACATCTATCATTTTAATTTTTAGTTAGCGAATAGAGTATCTGGTAACCAAAGAGCTATTCCAGGAAATAGATACATAAGCACCATCGCAAAAATAACTATACCTAAGAATGGCATAATACCTGTAAATATCTGCATTAGTTCTACGTTTTTACTTTGTACACCTTTTAAATAATAAGCGGACATGGCCATGGGTGGAGTTAAAAAAGAAGTTTGTAAATTCAAAGCAATCAGCATCGCAAAGAAGTAAGGGTTTACCTCAAAAAATGCTACAAGAGGTAAAAATATTGGTACAAATATAATTAATATTTCTGTCCATTCTAAAGGCCAGCCAAGTAAAAAAATTATTAACTGAGTTATAATTAAAAACTGCCAAGGTTGTAGATTCATTGATTTGAAGAAATGTTCAAAAACTTCGTGTCCGCCTAAATAAGAAAATACTGATGCAAAAGTCCAAGATCCTATGAACAACCACATGATCATTGCTGTAGTTTTCGCGGTTAAAAAGACGGACTCTTTAAAATTTTTCCACTTTAAAGTTTTATAAAAATAAGAAAGAACCAGTGAGCCAAAAGCACCAACGGCTGCTGCTTCTGCTGGAGTTGCTAACCCTCCCAGAATAGTTCCTAATACAAGAATGATTAAAGAGAAAAGAGGCAGGAAGGATACCAAAACTTCTTTTAATATCACTGATCGCGGTGGTATATCTTCTTTAGGAGGCTTTGGTGCAATCGATGGATTAAAGTAAGCCATGGTAATTGCGTAACCTATATAAAGTCCTGCCAGTAAGAGACCTGGAAAAATAGCAGCCGCGAATAGTCTTAATGGAGATAATTGAGCAATAACGGAATAAACAATTAACATAATGCTTGGTGGAATTAAAATTCCTAAACAACCGCCAGAACAAATTACTCCAGAAGCAAATTTTTTATCGTACCCTGCCTTAATCATTGCTGGCCAGGCTAATAATCCCATTAAAGTTACAACTGCTCCAATAATTCCTGTTGCTGTGGAAAATAATGCACAAGTGATTAGCGCTGCTACAGCCATTGAAGCTGGTAGCCTGTGTGAAGCTAATCTAATTGCAAAAAATAATCTTGATACAATACCTGCCCTTTCAACTAAATAACCCATAAATAAAAATAAGGGGACTGCAGTTAAAACTGTATTGTCCATGACAGTATAAGTATTTTGTACAAATAATTGGAAAATTCTGTTATCAAGGAGATGTTCCATTCGAGTTGGGTCAAAGTAAGCGTAATAACCAAATCCAACTCCCATTGCCATTAAGGTAAATGCAATCGGAAATCCTAATAAAACTGCAAATAGGAATATTCCCATCATTAAAATAGCGATTTCTGGATTTGTTAAACTAAATAACATCTTTTTGATCTTCGTCTTGTGCTGTTCTCATTAATATTTTTTCAGTTTCTTCTGCCACAACCATCCTAGCTGGCCAATGACCTGTTTGAATACAAATTATAGATCTGCAAACTTCACTTACACCTTGAATGATTAATAAAATACCTGCAGCTGGTATTAAAGATTTTGCCATATAAATTTGAATTTGAGCAGGACTATTCCAACTTGTTTCTTTTATCTTCCAAGCTAAAGCAGCATACTCATATCCATAAAATGCTAAAGCAAGTACTCCTGGAAAGAAAAATATAAAGTATAAAACTAGATCTATATAACCTTGAGTTCTTGGTTTAAATAATCTGTAAATGACATCACCCCTTACATGTGCTTCTGTAGATAATGTGTACGCTCCTGCCATCATGAAAATGGCTCCGTACATTTGTAAACTAAAATCAAAATTCCATAGAGTAGGAGCATTGAAGGCGTATGCCATTATTACTTCATAGCATGTACCACCCATTAAAATAACGATACACCAAGAGAATGCCTTACCAACCGAAGTGCTTAGTGTATCTGCGAAATGAATAAACCCTCTCATAAGAAGTTTAAAACTATTCTAATTTTTTGATTAATTCCATAAAAAAAGGGGGCGTATTATCACCCCCTTTTTAATTTTTTTAGTAAATACTAAATTTTTACTTTACCAATAGAGCCAAATTCGTTCTCGTAAGCCAACTTATAGTTAGGTTGGTTCATGAGTAAGTATTTCATAACTCTCTTAGCATAAGCTTTTTGTGAATCTATGATCTTTTTGAAGAATGCATCTTTCTTATTGAAGTCTCCAATTACTTTGTCCCAACCTTTTAATTGTTGAGCTAAGATCGCGTCAGATGTTTGATACACATTTACTTTGTGCTGGTTCATCAATTTAGATAAGTCAGCTGAGTATCTCACTAATGCTTTAAAGTAGTTGTCTGTATTTGCAGCGTAAGCAGCATTTTTTAGAATAGCCTGGTGTTTAGGCGATAGTCCATTAAATGTCTTCTTATTAACTGGAATTTCAAACATCTCTTGTGATTGGTGGAAGCTTCCTAAGTGATAATGCTTAGAAACGTCTTGCATACCAAACTGAGAGTCTGAAGTTGGGTTGTTAAACTCAGCAGCTTCAATCAATCCTGTTTTCATTGCAGGTTGAATCTCACCACCGGGTAATTGTCTTACAACCATTCCCATTGCTGTTAATACGTTAGTAGCTAATCCTACTGTTCTGTACTTCATACCTTTAACATCAGACACTTTGGTTACGTTCTTTTTGAACCAACCAAAAGGCTGAGCAGGCATCGGCATGTGAAAGAAACCAATATAATCGAAACCTACTTTTGCAAGTGTTTCATCATATAATTTTCTACCTCCACCATACTCCATCCATCCCATTACTTCTTGAGACGACATTCCGTATGACGGACCCGTTCCGAACAGAGAAGCAGCTGGATTTTTTCCATACCAGTATGCTGTTACCCAGTGTCCCATATCAAGAACACCTGAACTTACTGCTTGTCCAATTTCTGAAGTTTTAACTACGGCACCAACTGGCTGAAGATCAATTTTTAACTCACCTCCAGACATGTCGCCAACCATTTTTGCGTAGTCGCCAGCCATTTCAAAGAAAATGTTAGCGCCTGACGGCCAAGCCGCTTGCATCTTTAAAGTTTGCGGAGCACCAAGAGCAATGTTTGGCATTGCTACTGTTGCTGCTGCTGCTGCACCTGTTGCTGCTGCTGCTTTAAAGAACTTACGTCTTGAAGGAGTTTTTACTCCTTTTATTTTTTTGTCTTTTGACATATGTCCCCCATTTATTAATTAATTGAATTATTAAAACGTAAACTCAAAGTAGAGTCTACCTTTTTTATAATTATTATAATCTATGATACAATCTGTGAGTGTATTAATTTACTTGATCTTGTGGTTTTTGACCAGAAAAAAACTGCTCTAAATTTTTTGTCGCTCGATAAGCCATATCCCATCGTGTTCTTTTAGTCGCGCTTCCAAGATGTGGAAGTAAAAAGATATTTTTTAAATTTAAATACTCAGGATGAATTTTCGGTTCACCATTATAAACGTCCAGACCATAGGCAAACACGGTTCCATTTTTTAAAGCTTCTATCATTGCGTCGTCATCTACTACATCTCCTCTGGCTGCGTTTCCAACTACGGTGTTTTCTTTTAAATAACTTAAGGTCTCTTTATTAATAATTTTAGTTGTCTCCGGTGTTGCTGGACAGTTTACAGATAAAAACTCACTTTGCTCAAATAGTTCTTTTAAAGATTTATGATAAATTGCTCCGTCTTCTAACTCAGGTGAGAGTTTTGATCTATTATGATAATGTATTTCCATTCCAAAGGCTTTTGCTCTTTTTGCTACAGCTCTACCAATTCTGCCCATACCTAAAATCCCTAAACGTTTATTTGACATTTGTTTACCTAATAAGAAATCCCAGGACCATTTCCAACTTTGTGTTTCTGCTGCTAATCTTCCTTCATAAGCTTTTCTAGATGCTCCTAATAATAACAATATTTGAATATCTGCTGTAGCGTCTGTCAAAACATCAGGAGTATTTGTGACCGTAATACCTTTTTCTCTTGCAATTTTAAAATCAATATTTCCAAATCCAACTGCACCGTTAGCAATAATTTTTATTGATTGAGAAAGTTTAGAAATTGTAGCAGCGTTTATAGGATCTGTAACCGAACTTAAAATTCCGTCACAATCTTTAGATCCTTCAATAATTTCTTCAGCACTATAAATTTTATCATTTGAATTAAGTTTTACCTCAAATAATTCTTGAAGTTTTTGCTCATTTTCTTTTAAAAGTTTTCGAGTAACGAATACTTTTTTCATAATCAAAAATTTTCTAATTTGTAAGGCTTAGGACCGCCTGTAAACCAATCTAATAATTCCACTGTATGAATGATTGGGATCTGAGTTCCATTTGATATCTGTGTCATACACCCTATGTTTCCAGTTGAAATAAAATCTGGTGAAACTTTTTCTATGTTACTTACTTTATTTTTTAATAAGGTTTTTGCCATTTTTTGATGAAGTATATTATAAGTTCCTGCCGAACCACAACATAGATGTCCTTCGGGTATATCGATTACCTCATTACCTGTTTTTGAGATCAAATCCTTCGGCTGTTGATGTACTTTTTGACCATGCTGCATAGAACAAGCTGAATGATAAGCAATTTTATATTTTTTTTCATCGTTTGTTTTAATTTTTAAATCTAGGCTCTCTTCAAGATACTCGGTAACATCTTTTGTTAATTCTGAAATTTTTTTAGCTTTTTTCTTCAAATCATTATCATTTTTAAAAATATGACCATAATCTTTTAAAGTTGTGCCACATCCAGATGTATTACTTATAATTGCATCTAAACCATTAGTAATATATTCATCGTGCCACTTTTCTATATTTTGAACAAAAGATTGGTGTGCAAGATCTTTTTTTCCTAAATGATGATTTAGTGAACCGCAACATTCTATTTCAGGTATAACAACTACCTCTACATTATGTCTATTAAGTATTCTTATTGTCGACTCATTTATTTCTGGAGAAATAACACGTTGAACACATCCAGTTAGCAGGGCAACCCTTGAAATAATTTTACCACTCTCAGGTTTATAAATTTTTTGTGTTTCAATTTTTTTTGAAGGTATTTTATTTGGCATTAAATTAAGTGAGTTTTTTAAAAACGTAGGTAAAAGAAAACTAAAAGGTTTAATAAGTTTCGTTAAGTAAGCTAAAACCAAAAAGACTTTTGGTCGTGGTAAAACAAATGATAATACATTTCTAAATAAACGATCAAAAAAAGGTCTCTTGTAAGTCTCCTCAACGTAATTTCTACCATGATCGATTAAATGCATATAATTTACACCTGAAGGACATGTTGTCATACATGAGTAGCAGGAAAGGCAACTATCTATATGCTTAACGATTTTTTTGTTTGCTGGCTTTTTATTCTCAAGCATATCTTTAATTAGATAAATTCTTCCTCTAGGACCTTCAAGTTCTTCACCATTTACACAAAAAGTTGGACAAGTTGCATTGCACATGCCACAATGAACACACTTCCTTAGAATGCCCTCGCTTGATTTATTGTCTTTATCTAGAAGTTGTTTGTCAGTAAAAGATGTTTGCATTATATTCCCGTATACATTTTACCCGGATTAAAAATTCTTCTCGGATCAAAACTTTTTTTAATTTTTTCAGAAATCTTATACTTAATTGGGTCTATTGTAAAAATATCAGCAGCTGCTTTCATGTCCTCCTCAACTTTAATTAAAGTAAAATATCCATTGTGATCTTTAGTAATATCTTTTAATTCATTGAGAATTTTAGTGGAGATATCATTAAGCTCAAGCCAAATAAGGCTTCCACCCCAATCCAAAAAATAGCTGAAATCAACATTTTTTAATTTTTGTAACAAATTTAAAGTCTCGCTGACAGGAATTACTACTCTAATTAAATTTTTTTTTGTATTTGAAAAAACTTCAAGGTTTTTAGTCTTTTTCCAAAAAATGTTTGACTGTTCAACATTCAAAACTGAATATTCATTTTCAAGTAAATCTAATTCCTTAGATAACCTTTTAATTCTTTGGTCTACAGAATTTGTTGGGCCTTCTACTCTTATACCTGTTAAAGCACCCTTATGAGTTAGATCATTGAAAGAGAAATGCTTTTCGAAAGAATCTGGATAAAAAACTCCACCTGAAGGATCTATAGACGAAGATAATGATTTTCCTAAATATTCTAAAGCCTTTTTTACGTGGGGATTATTTATAATTAGTGTTTTGCTTGTCTCTGGTTTTGGTAAAACTTTTATTGATAATTCTGTCAAAACTGTCAAAGTTCCAAAAGATCCTGAAAGCAACTTACATAAATCATATCCTGTTACATTTTTAACAACGGTTCCGCCAGATTTTATTGTTTCACCTTTACCATTAATTCCTTGAAAGCCTAGTAAATGATCTCTCGCACTACCTACTTTAAATCTTCTAGGGCCAGCAAAATTACATGACACTACTCCGCCAATTGTTCCTGAATTACTTTTACCAGAAAATAAATACCCAAAGTCCGTTGGTTCAAAAGCAAGTTGTTGATTATTTTTATCTAGTTCTTTTTCTATTAGTTCAATAGGCGTTCCTGCTTTTACTTTTATGTACAGTTCTTCTGGTTTGTATTCAATTACTCCAGAGTATTGGGACAAATCTAAAGTTTTTTCTGCCTGAAAGTTTCTACCTATTTTATTTTTTGAGTTAAGACCATTTATCTCAAGAGGAATACTTTTTTTATAAGACTCTTTAACTATCTCTGAAATTTGCTCTCTGGTTGAGGGCTTAAGAACTGATTGATTAAAATCTAGGAATGTCTGGGAATTTTGTTTTTCCTCCATGGACATGAACCCTTCCTTCCTCAGCACATTTTCTAAGAATTGGATATACTTTTCCAGGATTTAAAAGTGAATTAGGGTCTAAAGCAACTTTAATTGTAAGTTGTTGTTGGATATCCTTATCATTAAATGCTTCGCACATTAATTCTCTTTTCTCAATTCCAACGCCGTGTTCACCAGTTAAAGCTCCACCAACTTTGACGCAATATTTTAATATATCTGCACCAAATTCTTCACATTTTCTAAGTGAATCTGGATTGTTTGCGTCAAACATAATCAGAGGATGTAAATTTCCATCTCCTGCGTGAAAAGCGTTGGCTACTGGCAAATCATATTTTTTTGATAATCTTGAAATCTCATTTAAAACTTCAGCTAATTTTCCTCTAGGTATGGAGCCATCCATACACATATAATCTGGTGCTAAAACTCCGCAAGCTGGAAAAGCTGCTTTACGGCCTGCCCAAAATTTTAATCTTTCTTCATTTGATTTACTTACTTTTAAACTTGATGAATTATTTTTTTCTGCAATTTGTTTAACTTTACCTATATAATCTTCAACTTCGTGCTCAGTTCCATCAAACTCTACTATCATCATAGCTTCTGCATCTGTTGGGTAACCAGCTTTTGCGTAATCGTTCGTTGCTTTTGTCAAAGCCTTATCCATAATTTCCATTCCTGCTGGAATACATCCTTGAGCTATAATTTCTGCAACACAGCTTCCTGCGTCCTCAATTGTTGGAAAGCCAACTAAAGCAGCTTTCACTACTTCAGGAGCTTTTAAAATTTTTACTGTTACTTCCGTAATAACTCCAAGTAAACCTTCTGAACCTGTCATTAATCCCAGAAAATCATATCCTTCTGAGTCCATTGTTTTACCACCAAATCTAGTTATGGTTCCATCCATTAGTACAACCTCAATACCTAAAAGATTGTTTGTAGTAGCACCATATTTTAGAGAGTGTACGCCTCCAGAATTTTCGGCAACATTTCCACCGATTGAACATGCTATTTGACTTGATGGATCCGGAGCGTAATAAAATCCTTTGTCTTGAACTGCATGTGTAATAGCTAAATTTGTTACACACGGTTGTGTTACAACACATCTGTTTTCATAATCTATTTCAAGAACTT
Source organism: uncultured Pelagibacteraceae bacterium (assembly GCA_902633595.1). Lineage (GTDB taxonomy): Bacteria > Pseudomonadota > Alphaproteobacteria > Pelagibacterales > Pelagibacteraceae > Pelagilacustribacter. The sequence goes on from CACPGV010000002.1 coordinate 21,667, forward strand.
TATTGAATTTTCCCATAGCCATTAAAACACAATCTTCTAAAGGCATTGATCCCCCTGATAATCCTGTGCCGGCACCTCTTGGGACTACTTTGATTTTATTCTCGTTACAATATTTTAAAATTTTACTAACTTCGTCAACATTTTCAGGCATAACTACTGCTAGAGGCATTTTCCTATATGCTGTTAACCCATCTGTCTCAAAAGGTCTTAATTCGTCAGGATGTGAGAGAACATTTTTTGGGTTTATGATTCTTCCGATATCAGAAACGATCTTATCTTTATTAGATAAAATTGAACCGTCGACCTTTGGCATTTGCAAACTACTCATAATTACCTTACTTAAGCATTTTTGATATTTTATCTAGTGCTTTTTGAATATTATCCCTTGATGCTGCGAAGCTAAAACGTACAAAATCTGTAGATGTTTTACCAAAAGCTGTTCCAGGAACAATTGCCACACCGGCTTCATGCATACATTTTTTTGAAAATTCAGATCCATTCATGCCTGTACCGCTCACATTAGGGAATGCGTAAAAGGCACCTCCGGGCATACTGCATGTTACTCCAGGTAGATCGTTTAATCCTTTGTGAATTAATTTTCTTCTTTGATCGAATTTTTCCATCATATGATGGATAGACTCATCAGGACCATCAAGGGCTGCTATGCCAGCAAACTGCGAAGGAGCATTCACGCATGAAAAACTATTGATTGCCAACTTAGTGACATGTGGAATTAATTTTTCTGGCCACACACTCCAACCCATTCTCCAACCCGTCATTGAGTAAGCTTTACTCCAGCCATCTAAAACTATTAATCTATCTTGTAGATCTGGGTAATTAAAAAAAGTTGGCATTTCTTTTCCATCAAAAATTTGCCTACTATAAATTTCATCACTTAATATTGTGACATGTGGATGTTTCTTTAAACCTTCAGCAAGAAAATCTATCGCGGGCTTTTCTACAAAACTTCCAGTTGGATTGTTGGGATTAATTAATATTACTAATCTAGTCTTATCCGTTATAAGAGATAGAATTTTTTCAGGATCAAACTTTAAATCTTTTTCTATGGTTAAATCATAAGATACAGCCTTAGCTCCAGTATAGTTAATCATGGACTCATAAATTGGAAATCCGGGTGTTGGATGAACTATCTCTGCTCCTGGCTCACCAATCATTTGTATTGCAAAATACATAGTTGGTTTTCCTCCTGGCATAATCATAATTCTCTCAGGATCAATTTCTTTTTTATATAATTTTTTTATTTTTCTAGAGACAGCTTGCCTGCATTCGGTAATTCCATTTGCTAAAACATACCCGTGATGCCCATCATCAATTGCTTTTTTTGCTGCATCCATAATGTGCTGAGGTGTCTTGAAATCTGGTTGACCTAATCCTAAATGAATCATTTCTTTACCTTGTGCCTCAAGTTTTTTTGCTTCAGCTAAAACACTAAAAGCTGTTTCTGTACCTAATCTGTCTAAATTTTTTGCTAATTTCATATTATAACTTAATAATTTTTTTACGTTTTGCCTACTGTAAATATTGCATCATCTATAAGCTATTTTCGTTTGATTAAGCTCTTTAATAGTTTTGCATCCAAGTAAAATCATATCTCTTCTAATTTCTTCTCTCATTCTTTTTAATATTTGCTCTACTCCTGCTTGTCCACCTGCTCCTAAAGCAAATAAAAAACCTTTTCCAAAACTACAAGCAGTTGCTCCAAGTGATAATGCTTTAAGAACATGAGTTCCTCTTCTAATTCCTCCGTCTAATATTATTTCTAACTTGTCACCAACTGCATCTCTTATTGCTGGTAATTGATCAAAAGGTGATCTTGAACCATCAAGTTGTCTACCTCCATGGTTAGATAATAAAATTGCAGATGCGCCTATGTCAACTGCTCTTTTAGCATCTTCCACTGACATTACTCCTTTTAGTGCAAAGGGACCTCCCCATTTTTTAACCACGTACTCTGCATCTTTCCAACTCATTGCTGGATCATATTGTTCATTAATATATTCCATCACACCTTTTGCAATACTTGATCCTTTTTTTGTCCAATGAGAAACATTAGCAAGCTCAAATTTTTTATGAGTTAAATAATTAAATGCCCACTTTGGATGCATTGCAAAACTCATTATACTTTTTAAAGTTAATTTAGGCGGTGTAGTAAATCCCCACTTGTGATCTCTTTCTCTGTTTCCTGCTACAACTGTATCAACTGTAAGGCATAAAGATTTAAAACCTGAACTTTTACATCTATCAATTAGATTATCTGTTAGCCCTTGATCTTTATGAATATAAAGTTGAAACATCTTTGGACCGCTTGCTGCATTAGCTATTTCTTCAATAGATGACGTTGCCATAGTTGACATACTATAGAAAGTTCCAAATTTTTCTGCTGCCCTTGCTGAAGCCTTGTCTCCGTCATGATGATATAATCGCTGCATCGCCGTTGGTGCTAGGAATAATGGCATATCAATTTTCTGGCCAAATACTGTGGTAGAAAGATCTGGTTCACCAACGCTTGCTAAAATATTAGGAACTAAATCACATTTTAAAAAAGATTCGGTGTTTCTTTTAAGAGTAGTTTCATCGTCCGAGCCTCCGTCAATGTAATGAAAAATAGGTGCTGGTAAATTTTTTTTAGCTAGTTTTCTAAAATCTTCAAAATTATAACAATCGTTTAGGTTCATTGTTATAATTAAAAGTTTTTAGAAAAAGTTATTTGTTGATTGTCAGTTCCTGGATTTGTATCGCCCCAATCATTGTTAGAAATGTGACTATAGCTATAACTTAATTTTGAATTTTCAAAAATATCAAGCCCTACTTTTAATTCGCTTTTAAATTCGAGAACACCTCCTAAATCTTTTCCATCACCTTTTTCATAATAGCCAGGAGCAAAACTTGGGAGGATTTTTAGAGGACCAATTCCATATTGAGCTTCAACACCTGTGTAAAGATAAATTGAGCTATCACCTGTCATAAAGCCTCCGGTTACTGGCTTAAATTTTCCTAGAAAAGTATCTCTAAATAAATTTGGATTTTTGTGTTCAATTCCAAATAAAGTTGTTTGGTCGTCACCCTCTTTATCTATAACATCAAATGTTCCGGTATAAATAGAAATATCGTTTTCTCCTTGATCTGCAATTACAAAGTTAAAAGTAAAAGCAGAAATTAATAATAGTAATAGAAGTTTGAATTTCATAAGAAAAAAATACAACTAAATGTTTAATATGTACAGTTTCCTCTAGTGATTTATTGTCTTTTTTTTACTAGAGAAAAGATTAAAAAACCCCCAAAAATTAGGGCTATGTAAGGCAAAATCCATAGCAAGTAATTTTGTGCATTTAATTGAGGTTTAAATACGATCCACTCACCATATTTATCAGACATAAATGAGTAAATCTCATCTTCAGTTTTTCCTTCATTAATTAAATCTTTTACTACGAGCTTGATTGTTTGAGCAAAATCAGAATTTGAGTCTGAGATAGATTGTCCTTGACAAACTAAACAACGTAAATTTTTATGAATTGTGTTTGGGTCAATTGTTTTTTCAATGCCAAACAAAGATTGGGTATAAAACATAAAAAAAATCAAAAATATTTTTAATTTCATAATTATTTAATCATTTCTTTGATTTCTTTATAATCATCAAGAGACAATGGTCCAACAAATTTTTTTATGATTGTATTTTTATTATTAATTATTACACTTTCTGGTATTCCATATATTCCAAAAATTACAGATTGTTTTCCCTCAACATCTTTTAGAAGAGAGTTATACGGATTGCCTAGATCTTTTAAAAATTTTCTTGCTAACTCTTTTTTATCTTTAAAATTAACACCTAAAATATCCAAATTGTTCTCTGCAGATAACTTCATTAAAACTGGATGCTCAACTCTACATGGTCCACACCAAGAGGCCCAAAAATTAATCAATGTATAATTATTTTTTATAAGATCTTGTTTGGTATAAAATTCGTTTTTATCAAAGTACGCAATTTTAAATTGAGGAACCTCTTTGTTTATTAAACTTGAAGTATTATAATTAACATCTCTAGTCAAACTTATATAAAAAACACTTATAACAAAAAAAAATATTACAAATATTATTATCTTAACTGTATTTCGCATTTTTAAATAACCTTAGGAAACCACCTGCAACGATCATGACTACTGATATCCAAATCCAGATCATTAAAGGTTTTTTTTGAAACTTAATATTATAATAGTCAGATCTATCTATGTTGCTCATAGTCAAATAATAATCCTTTAAAAGATTAGTCTTTATAGAAGCTTCATAAGTTAATGTTTTTGGATTGTCGTAAATTCTAATTTCAGGTTTTAAAATATTTTTTTCATTAGAAAAATTATTGTTAATCTCTAATGTACCAATCACAGCTTTATAGTTAGGAAAATCTTTTAAATCTAATTTTTCTAATTTAATTGAATAATTTTCAAAATTTTTTGTTTCTCCCACTTTAATATTATAGTCTCTCTCAATTGAAAAAATATGGTTTAATCCAATAAATAAAACTAAAAAACCAAATGAAGTGTGAGAAATTATTCTTGCTAAATCAAATTTATTTTTTTGGATTGCGCTTACACCATCTTTCAAGGATGATATAATTAAAAATAAGGCGCTAATAATGATAAAGTTAGATAAAATACTATAGCTTTTAATGAAAACTAAAATTAATGCATTTAAAATTATTGAACCAGCCAAAATCAAAAAATAAACTTTAATATCCTCAAATTTATTTTTAATCCATTTTACTTTTGGACCTACAGCCATAAATATTAAAAATATTACTACTATCGGAAAAATGATAGCGTTGTAAAAAGGGGGGCCTACAGAAATCTTGTTATCAGTTAAAGCATCTGTAAAGATTGGATATATCGTTCCTAATAAAACAGTAATTAGATAAAACATCATAAACCAATTATTAATTAGAATGAATGTCTCCTTGCTATTTTGATTTAAATTGTAATTCTCTTTTTTGTATTTTTTAAATAAAAGATAAATTGAACTAAAGATCATCAAACTCAAAAATAATAAAATATAGACGCCTCGAGTAGGATCGCTAGCAAAAGTATGCACTGAATTTAAAATTCCAGATCTTACTAAAAAGGTTCCGGTAACACTTAATATGAATGTAATTAAGCAAAGAATAATGACCCAAAAATAAAATAAATTTCTTTTTTCGAATACGATGAGTGAGTGGAGCAATGCTGTCATTGCAAACCAAGGTAATAAAGATGCATTTTCAACTGGATCCCAAAACCAAAAACCTCCCCAACCTAACTCATAATATGCCCAGATGGACCCAACTAAGATTCCAAGTGTCTGAAAGCACCAAGAAATTAAAACCCAATTTTTGATTGAAGAGGAAAAAGATTTTTCAGAATAATTAACAATTAGTGATGCGATTGCAGCTGAAAAATAAATTGAGGAACCAACAAAACCTACGTAAAGCAACGGAGGGTGAATGGCTAATGCTGGATCTTGTAAAATAGGATTTAAACCTAAGCCCTCACTTGGTGTTGGAGATAAAGAGCTAAATGGATTAGAATTAAATAAAATAAAAAAAAGAAAACCAAGGATTAAAATATTTTGAATTATAAGAGTTAGCAATCTAAATTTTTTTGGATGATCTTTATTATAAATTAGAAACAAAAAAGAAAATATCGTAAGAATGATCACCCAAAGTAACAAGCTTCCCTCATGATTGCCCCATGTTCCAGCAATCTTATAAAATACTGGCTTCATTGAATGTGAATTTTGATAAACTGTTACTAGTGAAAAATCTGAAACAATAAAAGCAGCTATTAAAGTAAAAAAGCAAACAATTATTAAAGTGCTCTGAATTAAACTTAATTGATAAATATTTTTGATTATCAGATTATTCGATACTTTAAGATTTTTATTAGCTAAGTAAATAATGCTAATACTTAAAAAAGCACTAATAAATAAAATTGAATTTCCAATATTACTTAACATTTTTTTTCATAATATCTTTTAGTTCTGGAGGCATATAATTTTCGTCATGTTTTGCTAAAATTCTATCTGCAATAAAAAATGATTTATCTTGTAGCTTGCCCTCTGCAACAACACCTTTCTCCTCGGCAAATAAATTTGGTACTGTTCCACTAAAGCTTATTTTTAATTCGTTATTAAAATCTGTAATAATAAATTTAATTTCTTGCTCATTAATAATTAAAGAGTTTTTTTTAACCATTCCTCCTACTCTAATTTTTTTTTTAAAATTTATATCTTGATTATTTTTAATATCTGTCGGTGATTTAAAATATAAGATATTGCTATTTAATGATTGAAGGATAAAAAAAATTGCTATCACCGAAGATGAAAACAAAACTACTAAGAGTGAAACTCTTTTTTTTACTTTTTTTTGAAGCATTGACTGCTTTATACAGTTTTACTATATGACGATAAAACTTGTGATGCGACCTTTGAATTCTCTATGACTATTTTTTTCTGCTCAACTGAAAGTTCGTCAATTTCTTTTGCAAACTCTCTCTCATATTTTTTTAGTGTTTTATGAGTTTTATAGTAAACGAAAGTACAAGTAAGAAAGGTAATTAAAAAAGAAGACCATACAAATAATCCGTAGCCATTCATTGATAATAAATTTTGAATCATAATCTTTTTAAGTTTTTTTTCTTTATTCTAATGATTTCTGTCTTATATTTCATTAGAAAAATTAGCGCACAATATAAGAGTAGAACAAAAAACATTAGTATTAAAGGCATTAACATAGAGGAATGGATTGTGCTCGAACCTGTTAACTTGATACTGGCAGGTTGGTGAAGAGTGTTCCACCATTCAACTGAGTATTTAATTATAGGCACATTGATTAAGCCTATTATAGCAACAATACTTGAAATTTTATTTGCTCTTTCTTGTTCAGAAATAAATTTGTGAGCAGCAATAAAACCAATATAAAAAAGAGCAAGTATTAACATTGAAGTAATCCTTGCGTCCCATGCCCACCATGTTCCCCAAGTTGGTTGGCCCCATAATGATCCAGTAACAATTGCTAAACAAGTAAACATTAAACCAATTGGAGCAATACTTTTCGTTATAAGTTTTATATTTTTAATCTTAAAAAGAAAATTCGCGATAGATAATAATGCTATTGATGTAAAAGAGGCCAAACCAATCCAAGCAGAGGGAACATGAACATACATAATCCTAACACTGTCGCCTTGTAAATAATCTGGAGGAGAAAGAATTAATGCGAAAGAAAGTGCTACTAAAAGCAAAACAAAAAATATTGAATTGATAAATTTTGTTAATTTTTCAATCCAAAAAAATATATTTCCTAAGCTCAATAATTTAAACATTGAGGTTTAATTACTATAATATTTTTTTTATGTGAAGTTGTTTTATGAGCCCAACTGAGAATTAGGAGGGAGTATAACTAAAGAGATTATCCTCAATTGGGCTAAAACATTATCAATATATGTAATTACTATGTCTGCGATTTGAGTAAAAAATGTTTACTTTTAGGCAGTAGTAGTTAGTTTGAGATTTTAAGATAACTTGAGCCCTTTTTGCCTGAAAAAATTTCCTCTATAAGGGGATGCTTAACTGGTTTTTTTGATTGGTCTAAAAGAAGATTCTGCTCAGACACATAAGCTTCGTAAGTTACATCATTACTCTCAGCTAGCAGGTGATAAAAAGGTTGATCTTTTCTTGGTCTAACTTCTTTTGGAATTGATTGGTACCATTCTTCAGAGTTATTGAATTCAAAGTCAACATCGTAAATAACTCCCCTAAAGTCAAAATGTCTATGTTTGACAACTTCACCTATAGAAAATTTAGCTGTATCTTTTGTAATCATACTAAATAGTTAGTAATTTTTTTCTTAAAATCAATATCTAATTTATTAAAATTTTATTATATGCTAAAAACTATGTGTGAATAAGTCGTTTTTAAAATTTATTACAGATTTTGGCCCCCTATTAATTTTTTTTACTATCTATTACAAAAGTGGAAATAGTTTAGAGGCCGCAATCCCACCTTTAATAATTTCAACATTAATTGCAGTTGCAATAATGTATTTTGTTGAGAAAAAAGTTCCTTTTGTACCATTAATTGGGGCAGTGGTAATCTCGTTATTTGGAGGATTGACTTTATATTTTAATAATCCAGTCTTCATTTATATGAAGCCCACTATAGTAAACATTATATTTGCCGCTATCCTTATTATAAGCAAAACTTATTTTAACAAAAATTTCTTAAAACTATTTTTGCAGACAGCTTTTCAGTTAAACGAGGAAGGATGGAATAAGCTAAACTTCAGATGGGCTTACTTCTTCGTATTTTTAGCAATTTTGAACGAAATAGTTTGGAGAACACAACCAGAAACCACTTGGGTTAATTTTAAAGTTTGGGGAATGCTTCCGATAACGATTATCTTTACAGCTATGCAATTACCGCTAATAAATAAATATAAAGTATGAATAAAATTAGATTAGTTATTAATAATGAGCTTCAAAAAAAGAATAAAGAAAAGTTTTTTATTAAAAAAGAACTTCAAAGCATATTAAATTTATATGCAAAAATGGTTTCTAATGGATCATGGAAAGATTATTCTTTTACCTCAGGCGTTAGAGAGGTTTCTTTTAATGTTTATCAAAGAGCATCAGATAAACCTGTTCTTAGAATTTTAAAAAATCTTAAACCTCAATATTTTAATGAAAGATACTTAATTAAAGACAAAAATGGAATTATTCTGAAAAAATCCGAAAACTTGAATCAATTAATCGACAAAACTAGCTGGAATAAATTAAGGTTAGTAAAATAATTATCTTCTTTGACCAAAAAGTCTTAAAAGCATTATAAACAAATTAATAAAGTCTAAGTAAAGAGTTAAGGCTCCCATAACTGCTTTCTTGCCCATTATCTCGCCACTGTCGCTAACTAAATACATATTTTTAATCTTTTGAGTGTCGTAAGCTGTTAAGCCTACAAATATCAAAACACCAATTATAGAAATTACGAAATACATCATAGTAGATTTCATGAAAATATTTACTAGTGATGCAATTATTATGCCGAAAAGTCCCATCATCAAAAATGAACCTAACTTAGTTAGATCTCTTTTCGTTGTGTAGCCGTAAATACTCATTGCCCCGAAAGTACCTGCGGTAATAAAAAAAACTCTAGTTATACTTGCTCCTGTATACATCAAAAATATTGAAGATAAAGATGCTCCCATCAAAGCTGCAAAAACCCAAAATGCTGTCTGAGCTTTAGCTGCAGACATTTTCGCTATTCCAAAACTCATATAAAAAACTACTGCTAATGGAGCTAGCATTATCACCCATTTTAATCCTGAAGCATAAATAGAATTTCCAAAGTTTGTAAGGCCGATTATTTGTCCTTCACTCGAAGTAACAACTGCCATTTTAAAAAATGCTAAAGCGATGAAACCAGTTAGTAAAACACCTGAAGCCATATAATTATAGACTTTAAGCATGTAAGAACGCAGTCCTTGATCTATAATTGCATCAGAAGCTGACGATCTAACATTAGAAGATTGTTTGTTAAGTTCCATACGATATATATATGTTTTTTTAAAAACTTTTCAATAGTCAAAAATTGACCTAAAACTGTGCAATAATATTACAAATTTATGAAATTCAAAAAACTTGGAAACACTGATTTAGATGTAAGTTTAATCTGCCTTGGTACCATGACTTGGGGAACTCAAAACTCTGAGAAAGATGCATTTGAACAAATGGACTATTCAATCGATAACGGGGTTAATTTTTTTGATACTGCGGAAATTTACTCGGTTCCGCCTACATCAGAGTCGTATGGTAAAACAGAAATAATGATAGGTAATTGGTTCGAAAAAAGAAAAAATAGAGATAAAATTGTTTTGGCCTCAAAAGTTGCTGGCCCAGGATGCGACTGGATAAGAGGCGGGGGAAATAATTTTGATGAGAAAAAAATAGGAGAAGCAATTGATGGGAGTCTTAAAAGGTTAAAAACAGATTATATTGACTTATATCAATTACACTGGCCGGAGCGTTCAACAAATTTTTTCGGTAGAAGAGACTATCTTTACAATAATGAGGAAGGAGACTGGAACAGCTTTGAAAGTATCCTTGAGGCATTAAGTAAATTTATTAAGAGTGGAAAAATTAGATATATCGGTATGTCTAATGAAACACCTTATGGAATATCTAGATACCTTGAAATCTCAAAAAATAAAGGTGCACCAAGAATGATGTCCGTGCAGAATCCTTATAACTTAGTAAATAGAACTTATGAAATAGGTATGTCTGAAATTTCTATTAGAGAAAAATGTGGTTTATTAGTTTATTACCCTCTCGCAGCTGGAGCATTATCTGGAAAGTATCAAGGTGGAAAAATGCCAAAAGACTCTAGAATGGCACTTTTTAAAGGTTGGGAAAGACATTTGAATCCTTTAGCTATGAAAGCTTATGAAAAGTACTCGGAGGTTGCCAAAAATTTTAATTTGACCATGGTACAGCTTGCCCAAGCTTTTGTTAATTCAAGACCATTCGTTACGAGTAATATTATTGGTGCAACTACAATGGATCAACTTAAGGAAAATGTTGAAAGCATAAATATAGAATTTACAGATGAGATGATGGACAGAGTTAATGAAATTCATAACAACAACCCCAATCCATCTCCTTAATCCATCGTTGAAATCAAATTTATATAGTATAAAAACAAACCATGCTTGTTAAAAAAATTTTTCTACTTGGAATTTTTGTAATTTTCTCTTCTAACGCACTTGCAAATACTCCAAGATCGACTGGCAAATATAAGAATTGGGAAAGTTTTGTTGCTGAAACAGAAAAAGGTAAAATATGTTTTGCACAAACTCTGCCAACAAAAAGAGCTCCAAAAGCAGTTCAAAGAGACAAATCAAAATTATTTGTTACTTTTAGACCGGGAGAAAATATCAAGGACGAAGTTAGCATCACTAGTGGACACGACTATAAAAGCTCAACTGTTAGTGCAAGCTCAGGTAAAAGAAAGTATTCTTTTTTTTCACAAAAAAATTTCGCTTGGTTATTAGATGATCAAGAAGAGAAAAATTTTATTAAATTGATGAAAAGAGCAACCGATTTAATTGTTAAAGCGAGAACGACTAAGGGTGCGGAAACTACGGATCATTATTCAATGATGGGATTTACAAAAGCTTACAACACTGCAAAAAAAACCTGCAGCTAGATGAAAAAAATTGTTTTAGCTTATTCTGGAGGATTAGACACCTCAATTATTCTAAGATGGTTACAAGAAAATTATAAAGCAGAAGTCATTGCCTATACTTCGGATATCGGCCAAGAGATAGATAAAAAGAAAATATTAAGAAACGCAAAACTTCTCGGTGTAAAAAAAGTAATTATAGAGGATTTAAAAAATATCTTCGTTAAAGATTATGTTTTTCCGATGATAAGAGCACATGCAGTCTATGAAGGCATTTACTTACTTGGTACTTCAATTGCTAGACCTTTAATCGCCAAAAGGCAAATAGCGATAGCAAAAAAGTTTAAGGCTTATGCTGTATCACATGGGGCAACTGGAAAAGGTAACGATCAAGTAAGATTTGAACTAGGTTATGCATTTTTTGGTAGAGGTAAAATAAAAACAATTGCACCTTGGAGGGAATGGAAATTACAATCTAGAGCAGATTTAATAAGATATGCAAAGAAAAATAAAATCCCTATACCTCAAGATAAAAAAGGGGCACCACCTTTTTCAGTTGATGATAATATTTTTCATACATCGACAGAGGGTAAAGTTTTAGAAAATCCTAAAAATTCAGCACCAGAATTTATATATCAAAGAACTATTTCCCCTGAAAGAGCTCCAAATAAAAAAACGAAAGTAAAAATTACTTTTCAAAATAGTGATCCAGTTGCAGTAAATGGAAAAAAACTTAAGCCGGAAAAACTTTTAGATAAATTAAATGATATAGCTGGAAAAAATGCTATTGGCAGAGTGGATCTTGTTGAGAATAGATTTATCGGAATTAAATCTAGAGGAGTTTATGAAACACCAGGTGGAACCTTATTATATATTGCTCATAGAGCGATCGAGTCGGTAACTTTAGATAAAAAAACTGTTCACGATAAAGAAAGGATTATGCCTGAGTACGCAGAACTAGTTTATAATGGATATTGGTTTTCAAAAAAAAGAATTGAGCTTCAAAAAATAATTGATAGAAAAAGAAGTCAAGTAACTGGAGAAATTATTCTAAGCCTTTACAAAGGAAATGTTACAATTTTATCTAGAAGAACAAAAAATAAAGCTTATTCTATGAAGAAAGTTTCATTTGAGGAAAATAAGTCATTTAATAAAAATAAAGTTGAAAAATTTATTAAATATCACTCTAAACAGTTAAACAAAGCATAAATCTCTGATAGATTAGACTAAAATGAACCAAACGATTCGAAATATTCAATTAACAGCTGTTCTAATAGTTCTAGTATCAACAGTTATTGCTTTCTTCTTAGAGATAACAGAAATGTATATGAATAGAGATATAACATTAGCAGACCTGCTTTTAATGTTTATTTACATTGAAGTAATAGGTTTGGTCAGGTCTTATTGGGAAACTAGAGCAGTTAGAATTACATATCCGTTAGTAATTGCAATTACTGCACTTGCACGGTTCATTATATTGCAAGATAAAGAGAGTGATCCGTCTAATTTAATTTATATATCATTAGCAATTTTAATTGTTGCAATAGCGACGGTGATAATAAGATTTAGAAATAGTAAATATCTTAAAATAGAAAAGTCTAAATCTGGTGAGCTTTAAAGCATTCCAAAGTATTTTTTAATAAACAAGCAATTGTCATAGGCCCGACACCTCCTGGAACAGGTGTTATTGCTTTTATATTATCTTTAATTTCTTCAAAGTTAACGTCTCCGACAATTTTATCTCCTACCTTATTAATTCCTACATCAATAATAATAGCGCTACTTTTTACCCAATCTTTTTTAATTAAATTTGGCACTCCAACAGCAGCCACTAAGATATCTGCTTTCAAACATTCCTCTTGTAAATTATTAGTTTTAGAGTGAACAACGGTTACGGTACAATTTTCTTTTAACAATAATTGAGCCATTGGCTTTCCATTTAAATTTGATCTACCTATGATTACAGCATGTTTTCCAGATAGATTTTTTTCAACCTTTTTAATGAGTAATAAACATCCCAATGGAGTGCAGGGAACAATAGACTTATATCCAGATGCAAGATTACCAACATTTATAGGATTGAAACCATCTACATCTTTTTTAGGATCGATAGCGTTTATAATTTTTTCTTTACTTATTTGTTCAGGTAGTGGGAGTTGAACTAATATACCAGAAATACTCTTGTCATTATTTAACTCATTAATTTTATCCAAAACCTCCTTCTCACTTACTTCTTTAGAGTATTTTATTACATTGGAAGTAATGCCTACTTCTGTTGAAATTTTTTCTTTATTTTTTACGTATATTTGGCTTGGAACAAAATCACCGATCAAAATAACAGTTAAGCTTGGATTTTTATTAATTTTTTTTTTTATCTCAAGTATCTCGCTTTTAATTTCTTCTCTCAAATTAGCTGCTTCTTTTTTTCCATCAATTATCATTATTAAAATAATCCTGGAGCTAGCATTTCAAAAACTAAATTTCTCAAAAACATTAATGCTAAAATTAAGACAACCGGTGAAATATCAATTGATCCTAAATTAGGAAGAAATCTTCTTATATAATTTAAAGGGGGTGCAGTTAAACGGTATGAAACATCTAAAACAGAATAAACAAATCTGTTGCTAGTGTTTAAAACATTGAAAGCAACTAACCAGCTGATAATTGCATTAATAATTAAAATCCAGATATAAATACTCACAATATTATCAAATAATATTAAAACAGATTTCATTAATTTTTCTCCACATAAATAGATGTACTTGGGAATGCAAATGAAGCTTTATTTTTTTCTACTATACTTTTTATTTCTAAAGCTAATATATCTTTAACTTTTAACCACTCTAAATAATAAGTAGTTTTTGTGAAACAAATTAGTTTTATATCTATTGAACTTGCAGCAAATTGGTCAACTTTTACAGATAATATTGTATCGTCTGAAGTTGAAAAGTATTCACTTCCTTTTACAAAAGATTCTATTTCATTTTTTATATCTGTAAGTTGTTTGCTTGTCGTTTTATATTCTAATCCTATAACCCAGTTTATCCTTCGATGAGTAATTTGAGAGTTATTGATTACAGCTTTTTCTGCAAATTGAAAATTTGGAATAGTCGCTAATGATTTATCAAAACGTCTTACAACTGTTGATCTAAAACCAATAGACTCAACTGTTCCTTCTATAACTCCTTCAACATAAATCCACTCTCCTACTTGAAATCTCCTTTCAACTAAAACTAATATTCCAGAAATTAAATTTTTAAATAAATCTTGAGCGCCTAAAGCAACAGCTACTCCAAAAAGTCCTAAACCAGCAATAATTGGTCCAATTTTTATACCCCATAATTCTAAAACAGCGGCTAGACCTAGAATTATTATTAGAACTTTAATAGCTTTTATTATCCAATTAATTAAATCTCGAGATAATAAATCTCCTACCGATCTTATTACGACTGACAAGGGTCCTATAATTTGATGAAAGGTCCAAAATATTAATATAGTTATTAAAGACCTATTAATTGTTTCTAAAAATTCAGCTGCTTGAGTTTCTATGGTTAAATAACTCGTTGAAACAAAAAAACCTAAAACAATTGGAAAAAACTTCGCTGGCCCTTCCATTGAAAACACGAGAGAATTATCAAAATTATTAGTTGTTTTTGATACGTAGTTTTCTAAACGCTTAACAATAAACTTTGAAAAAATTCCTCTTAAAAATAAAAAAAATAAGAAAATTCCAAGTGCAATTAAAATTTCCGATATATTTACACCAGATATCCCTTTATCCCATACATCAAAAAAAAGATTTTTAAAATTTTGTAACACTTCCATTTAATTACCTATTTTTAATAATTCCTCTCCAGGTTCAAAAACTTCTAATTTTGTCCAGCCTGCTTGTTTAAATACATTTAAAACTTTTTCACTTATACACATTACTCTTGAACCTGTCATCAAAGCATTAAGAGAGTATTTTTTTGCTAATTCTACGAAACTTTCTGCACTTCTTTTTGAATAGACAAGAATTATGTCAGGAGGATGATTTAATATTATTTCGTTATTTTCTTTATTCAGATCGACGATTTTTTCTGAGGTATAATTAATTATTTTATCAATTTTGAAACCTTCTTTCTTTAATTCTAAATCTAAATCTGAAGATATATGATCACCGCAAAAGTAAGCTAACGTTTTATTTTTGTCTATATCACTTGAGTTTGAAATTATATTTTTTAAAGCGTTAACAGTTCCACCTGCTGAAATGGTCCTAGAGTAACCATTTTGTCTTACAATTTTTTCTGTAATAGCGCCTACGCAAAAACAGAATTTTGATTTGTCTTGATTTATTAATTTTAGATTTCTAATTGCATTAGCGCTTGTAAAAATAAATGCATCATATTTTTTAGGGTCAACTAGATCAATTTTTGCTGGAGAAATTTTTAAAGTAGGAATATGAATTATCTTGTGACCTTCTGAAAATAATTTTCCCATTAAATCTTCAGAATCAATTAAAGGTCTAGTAATTAAAATATTCATTTTTTTTTAAATTTCGTTCCTGCAAGACTCAGTAATTTTTCTCCAACAGACTTACCAATATACGCAGCATCAACATCTCGGCCGACGAGTTCATATTCAAAACTTTCATCTCCAGAGTCGGAAAATAACTGAGACTTTAATTTAAGATTGTTATCTTTAATTTCAGCAAATCCTCCTATGGCTGTATCGCAATCTCCTCCAATTGTTTGTAACATTTTTCTCTCAGCAATTGCGCAAAGACTTGTATTTGTATGATTGATTTTTTTTATAATATTTTTGATTGCTTTGTTATTTTCTTTACATTGAACTGCTATTATACCTTGACCCGCAGCTGGTAAGATTTCCTTAGTTTCAAAAAAGAAACCAACTTTGTTTTCTAAGTTTAAACTTTTAATTCCGGCTGCTGCTAAGATAATTCCATCTAAATCTTGTTTTTCTAATTTTTCAACCCTAGTATCAATGTTTCCTCTGACATGCTCGACTAGGATATTTTTATTTATTCTTTTAAGTTGCAGTTCTCTGCGTCTTGAACTTGAACCAATTTTAATTTTTTTTTCTAGATCTTTAATATTCTTTATATAATCACTTATCAGCACATCCCTTGGATCATTTCTTTCTATGTAGGCCCCGATTATTAAATCTGGGTTTTCTAATGACTCCATGTCTTTCAATGAATGTACGGCTATATCGATATTATCTTTTAATAAATTTTCTTCAATTTCCTTACAAAACAAATTTTTTCCTCCAACTTCAGAAATTCTTACGTCTTGTTTGATGTCTCCAGTAGTTGTGATTGTTTTTACCTTTATATCAGTCTCATTAAGCTCTTCATTATTCTTTATTAAAAGATCTTTAACCCTAGATACATATGCCAATGAAAGATTGCTATTTCTGGCTCCAATTGTAATTTTAGTCATTAATTGATTATATATTTGATAGATCTAATTTATACTAATTAAAACAATTATAGAGATGACAAAAAATATTACTTTTTTAGGAATTGAAACCAGTTGTGATGAAACAGCCGCAGCAGTAATAAGAGAAAATGATGAGGGAACTGCTGATATTTTATCTAATGTTGTTTCAAGTCAAATAGAGGAACATAAAAAATTTGGGGGCGTAGTTCCTGAGTTGGCTGCAAGAGCACATTTAGAAAATATTGAGTATATTATCGATACTGCTTTGAAACAAAGCGGAACTGCTATTAATGAGATAGATGGTGTGGCTACAACAGCTGGACCAGGTTTAATTGTATGTTTAACTGTAGGTTTAAACATTGGAAAATCAATTGCTGCTTTTTCAAATAAACCTTTAATAGGAGTTAATCACTTAGAGGGTCACGCACTAAGTCCTGGCTTAAATGAAAAGATTAAATTTCCTTATTTACTTCTATTGATATCTGGAGGTCATTCTCAGTATTTAATAGTCAAAGATGTAAATGAGTATGAACAATTAGGTACAACTATAGATGACGCTTTAGGTGAAGCGTTTGATAAAACAGCAAAAATGTTAGACTTAGGTTATCCTGGTGGACCGAATGTAGAAAAATTTTCAAAAGAAGGAGATGAAAATTTTTACAAATTGCCAGAACCTATAATAAATAAAGCTGGATGCAACTTATCCTTTGCAGGATTAAAAACTGCAGTGTTAAGAGAATCAAAAAAAATAAATGGAGATGTTAAACTCAAATACAATTTAGCGGCTTCATTTCAAAAGACAATAAATAAAATTCTTTATAAGAAAACTAAAATTGCTGTAGAAATGTTTAAAAAGAAAACTAAAAAAGAGAATTTTCAATTAATTGTAGCAGGTGGTGTAGCTGCTAATAAAACTATTAGAGAAAATTTAACTCAATTATCAAATGAGATGAATTTTGAAATAATTTATCCTGATTTGAAATTTTGCGGAGATAATGCCTCTATGATTGCCTGGGCTGGAATACAAAGATTTAAAAAGGATTTAATTGACGATTTAAATATTACAGCTAAATCTAGATGGCCTCTCGATAAAGAAGCTCCGTATATGAAAGGTCCGGGGTTGAAATTATAAAGAACGAGTCCTGTGTAAATATCATAGGTTAGTGAATTATAAATAATATACCTCTTTTTTATGAGAATAGTCTTTTTATTATTAATTACGATTTTATTTATACCTAAAATTCATTCTATAGAGGTTTCCTCCTTAGAAGCAGAAAGAAGACTAAAATTTAACGAATTATTTCCAAAAAAAATTTGTGACAAAATCTACAAAGATATTAATTTTGGTTCGAATAATAAATTAGAAGAAGAAATTATGGTGCTGGCTTACCATAACCTTAAAAGAATCAAAATTAATGAGACCGACTCAAGCCTTTCTCTATTTTTTGATAACAGAACATATAGCTACAATAGTAAAAAATTAGATTTAATTATTTTTAATAACTTGTCAGATGATTTTTCTGATCAAATAACTTCAATTACAAAAAAAATTAGTAAAGCTAAAACAAAAAAGATAGTTGTTTGTGAGTACGATTTAGAGAAGTCAATCGAAGACGGAAAATTTTTTAATTTAAGAATTAATTTTGATAATTCTCTGAGAAATATATCGAATGAAAAGCCAAAAGTTTTAATATATTACGATGGTACTATTGAGTATAATTATTACGATGAACAGATAGATTATTCAATTCCACAATTTGACTATAAGACCTATCCATTCGATAGTCATGATTTTAAATTCTTAGTTTCATCAAGAGTTTTTGAAAATTTATTTTTTGAAAAATCTGATAAGTTTGAGATTTTATTAAAAGATATAAAAAAGTTTAACTTTAATAACATTTCATTTCCAGGTTGGACAATTAAACAATACATTTCTTATCCATCAATAGAGCCTTTAAAGGATGCTTATTCAGAATATTCTAAACACTCAATATCTTCAGAAATATCTATAGAAAGAAATTGGTTAACGTATTTGTACAAATTTGTAGTGCCCTTATTGATTATAACCATTCTTTGTTATGCGTGTATGTATATGACTTTAAATCATGGAAGAGCTACTTTGCTGGGAACCTTATTAGTTTCTTTTGTGGCGTTTAATTTTGTACTCGTAGATAAAGTTCCAGAGTTACCGTACATAACATTTCTTGATTGGATAATTTTTATGGGCTACATGATAGCTGTACTAGTTATCTTAGCAATGTGCATAGAATCTTTTTATCTTTCACATTTTTACAAAAGTGATGAAAAAAAGTTTAGCAACGTAACGATAGCATTTAAAATAATTATACCTATTATGTATCTTTTATTAGGAGCTACCGGCTACTATTTAATTATTTAAAAAATATGCAATACTGGTTAATGAAATCCGAACCTGATGTTTGGTCGATAAATCAACAAAAAAAAGCAGGACAAAAAGGTGTGGCTTGGGACGGAGTAAGAAATTATCAAGCAGCAAATAATTTGAAAAAAATGGAAGTTGGTGATTTATGTTTTTTTTACCATTCTAATATTGGCAAAGAAATTGTGGGTATAGTAAAAGTGATTAAAAAAGCTTTTGTTGATAAAACAGATAAGAAAAAAAGATTTGTCGCTGTTCAAGTTAGGTTCAAAGAATATTTAAAATACCCAGTTACCCTTGAAAAAATTAAAAAAAATAAGAGCATTTCTCATTTACCCTTGATTAAACAAAGTAGGTTGTCAGTAATGCCAATAGATTATAAAAGCTGGAAAATACTTTGTAAGATGGGTAGTATAAGTTCTTAAAGGGAGAAATTGTGGCTAAAAAGAAAAAGAGGAAAAAAACTAAAAAAGTTAAAAGAGGAAAGTCTAAAAAGGCTGTTAGATCTAAAAAAAAAACTAGAAAAGTAAAAAAAACAAGAAAATCTAAGTCAAGAAAAGCAAAAAAAAGAAGCAAGCCAAGAAAGAAAAAATTCAAAGCCCCAAAACTTCTAGAAGATGGTGATGGTAAGTCACTAATAAAAGTTTCAGACAGTTGGGCTAACCAAGCCTACGTTAATAAATCTAAATACCAAAAAAAATATAAATTCTCTATAAAAGAAAATGATAAATTTTGGGCCAAAGAAGGAAAAAGAATTTCTTGGATTAAAAAATATTCAAAAATTAAAGATGTAAAATACAGTAAAGATGATGTTAAAATTAAGTGGTACTATGATGGTACTCTTAACGCATCGGCTAATTGTATTGATAGACACTTAAAAAAGAACGCAAATAAGACAGCTATAATTTGGGTCGGAGACGATCCAGCAGATTCAAAGAAGATTTCTTATAAGGAATTACATAAAAATGTATGTAAAGCAGCTAATGGATTAAAAAGTTTAGGAATTCAAAAAGGTGATAGAGTTACAATTTACCTAACCATGATACCTGAACTTGCGTATGTGATGTTAGCTTGTGCAAGAATTGGGGCGGTACACTCAATAATTTTTGGAGGATTTTCCCCAGACTCAATAGCTACAAGAATTAATGACTGTGAGTCAGATTATTTAATTACGGCAGATGAAGGGGTTAGAGGTGGTAAAATAATTCCTCTTAAAAAAATTGCTGACGAAGCATTACAACAATGTCCTGATGTTAAAAAATGTGTTGTGGTAGAAAGAACAGGAAATCAAGTTAATTGGAATAACGAAAGAGATGTTTCTTACAAAAAACTAATTTCGTCAGCTCCTACGAAATGTGATCCTGAAGAAATGGGTGCTGAAGATCCTTTATTTATTCTTTACACCTCTGGTTCTACAGGAAAACCAAAAGGGGTATTGCATACTACGGGTGGTTATATGGTTTATGCTTCTATGACTCACCAATACATCTTTGATTATAAACCGACAGATATTTATTGGTGCACTGCTGATATTGGTTGGGTGACCGGCCACAGTTATATTATTTATGGACCATTAGCCAATGGAGCGACTACGATAATGTTTGAAGGTATTCCGACTTATCCAGATAATACTAGATGGTGGCAAATCGTAGATAAATATAAAGTTAATACTTTTTATACAGCGCCTACTGCAATTAGAGCTTTAATGAGAGAAGGTGATGGGCCGGTTAAAAAAACAAGCAGAAAAACTCTTAAATTACTAGGTACAGTTGGGGAACCAATAAATCCTGAAGCTTGGATGTGGTATTATAAAACAGTTGGTGACTCCAAATGTCCGATTGTAGACACTTGGTGGCAAACAGAAACGGGCGGAATATTAATTGCTCCACAGCCAGGCGCTATAGATTTAAAGCCAGGTTCAGCAACGAAGCCGTTCTACGGAATTAAGCCTGTCTTAGTTGATAAAGATGGAAAATTAATTAAAGGTGAGGGACAAGGAAGATTATGTATGGCTAGTTCTTGGCCTGGACAAATGAGAACTGTTTATGGCGATCATCAAAGATTTATAGACACTTATTTCTCACAATTTGATGGAAAATATTTTACTGGAGATGGATGTCGAAGAGATAAAGATGGCTACTACTGGATTACAGGGAGAGTAGATGATGTAATTATTGTTTCAGGTCATAATCTAGGAACTGCTGAAATTGAAAGTGCATTTGTTGCTCATCCTAAAGTGGCTGAGGCGGCTGTAGTTGGTTTTCCTCATAGTATTAAAGGGAACGGATTATATTGTTACGTTACTTTAAATGCTGATGAAAATCCCACAGGAGATTTAGAAAGAGATTTAAAACAATGGGTAAGAAAACAAATCGGACCTATTTGTTATCCAGATGTAATTCAATTTGCTCCTGGTTTACCTAAAACAAGATCAGGTAAAATTATGAGAAGAATTTTAAGAAAAATTGCAGCTAATGAACCTGATAATTTAGGAGACACTACAACTTTAGCTGACCCAAGTGTTGTCGCGTCTTTGGTAGAAAATAGACAAAATAAAGATTAATTAAATTTTAAATTCTTAGTTAGTTTTGCAAATTCTTCTACGATTAAATTCCATTTCAATTTTATAGAATTTAAAACTATTTTCTTATCAAGTTCTTTTAGTACGTCTGCTATAGGGGACCAGTGATAAAGAGCTAAACCACTTTCCTTAAATGGTTCTTCCAAATAATATTTTTTAAAATCAATTTTTTCCAATCTAATTAAAAAATCTGTTTTAGCTTTAATGAAAATTTCCTCAGTTAGGCCATTTTTTTTTTCATTTTCAATAATGTTTAGAAATACTTCTCTACAATCATTTTCTTTTAAATTTTTTTCGCTTATTAAGTTTGAGAAAACATAAAAAGAGCAATCAGCCAAGGCGACCATATAGATATTCCACTTTGCAAGATTAATTGATTTTGAAAATTCCTCGTCATCTACCATTAAAGTGAACTTATGACCCATTCGAGTTTTTAAATATCCGTATAATGTTGTTTGAGTTACGTGAGCTGATCTTTGTTGTATAAATTTTTGTAGATCTTCTTTAGATTTTATGCTCTTAAAATAACTTGTAACCTTTTCAACTGGAAATAAGTATTCCAAGACAGTTTTTAGAGTGTTTCTAAAGTTATTAAAATTCAATTTCACGTTGTATAAAAAAAACCCCTATTTTACTTAGGTTATAGCATTTCAAATTGGTTTTGACTGCCTTTTTTAGCTTTAAATTCAACTCATAATCAGTATGCTTCCCAGCACTAAAGTACTTTTTACGTAAAAAGTTAAAGTTAAAGTTAAAAAAAAACAGGGGGAAATATGTCAAATAAAGACGCATATTGGAATAAGACTAAGAACCATATGATAGTTACATTGGTTCTTTGGGCTTTCTTCTCATTAGTTATCTTCATGTTTGGTTCTGAACTAAACACGATGTCTTTTCTTGGGTATCCACTAGCATATTATATGACAGCACAAGGATCACTTCTTGCGTTCGTAATAATATTGTTTTGGACTGCTAACAAACAAGAAAAAATCGACGAAGAACATGGGTTCTCAGAAAGAGAGGACGACTAATGTTTAAAGGAGATTTTATATCAAACCTTCCTAAAATATACGGGACCTACACTGGTGGTTTCATAGTATTCATCATATTGATGGCTATTGCGGAGCAAGCAGGTGTGTCAGCTAAAAACATCGGAGTGATGTTCGTAGCTTTCACAGTCTTGATTTATGCCTTAATCGGTTATTTATCAAGAACCATACAAGTAGATGCCTACTATGTTGCAGGAAGACAAGTGCCGACCGTATTTAACGGGATGGCGACAGCAGCTGACTGGATGTCAGGTGCATCATTCGTAGCCTTAGCGGGTGGAGTTTACTATGGTGGTTATACTTATATGGCCTTCTTAGTAGGTTGGACAGGTGGATATGTACTTGTAGCAACTTTAATGGCTCCCTACCTAAGAAAATTTGGATGTTACACAGTTCCTGATTTCATTGGAACACGATACGGTGGTAATCTCGTAAGAGCTTGCTCTGTGTTCGTGCTTTTCATCGCATCATTTACTTATGTAACTGCACAAATTAACGCTACGGGAACAATTGCTTCTAGAGCTCTTGGAATTCCGTTCGAAGCAGGTGTATGGGTAGGATTAATAAGTATCCTTATCTGTTCAATGCTTGGTGGAATGAGAGCCGTAACTTGGACTCAGGTTGCTCAGTACATTGTATTAATCGTTGCTTATCTAATACCAGTTTTCTGGATTAGTAGTAAAGTTGGTGGGGGTGTATTCCCGCACTTAATGTTAGGTGACGAGGTTGCAAGACTTGGTGAACTTGAACAGCAATTTGGATTAGTTAAAAACAGCGCCGCAGATATGAAAGCAGCTGGGGTACCAGGAGGATTGAAATATATCTCTGGAACTCACTCTGGAGTACCTGAAGGTGGAATGGCTGTCTGGAAATACTTATCGCTTGCGATTTGTATGATGGTAGGAACTGCATCGTTACCTCATATCTTAATGAGATACTTTACAACTCCTTCAGTGAGAGCAGCAAGAAAATCAGTAGCTTGGTCGCTATTCTTTATTTTCTTACTTTACTCTTCAGCGCCTATGTTAGCGACATTGTCTAAATTGGCATTGATGGATCCAAATCTACCAACTGGAATTATTGGAAAATCTATTTCTGAAGTTCAGTCGATAGAGTGGGTACAAAGATGGTCTGAAGTTAAACAAGTATTTATCGCAGACTTTAATGGTGACGGTATACTTCAGTTGAACGAATGGTTCATGAGAGGTGACGTTGTAGTATTAGCTACTCCAGAAGTAGCGGGACTACCGTTCGTAATCTCAGGACTTGTGTTTGCTGGTGGTATGGCTGCTGCCATGTCAACTGCTGATGGTCTTGTACTTGCGATTTCAAACGCTTTATCACATGATATTTACTACAAAATCATTGATCCAAAAGCGGATACTCGTAAGAGACTTTTAGTTGCTCGTGTACTTCTAGTATTAATCGGAGCTGCCGGTGCTTATATAGCCTCATTCAGGTTAACAAGTATCTTAGGTTCTGTTGCTTGGGCATTCGACTTTGCAATGTCAGGCTTATTCTTCCCACTTGTACTTGGTGTATGGTGGAAGAGAGCTACTAGAGAAGGTGCGATCGCTGGAATAATAACTGGAATACTTTCAGGATTATTTTACCTATTATGGGTATATCCTAAGTTTTCAGTTCCACTTTTCGGTGGTGTAAACGAACCATTCTTAGGTATCGACCACTTAAGATTTGGTTTAATCGGAGCACCAATCTGTTTAGTTACAATGGTTGTAGTTAGTTTAATGACTAAAGAACCAAGTCCAACTACTCAGAAGATGGTAGACGATCTTAGAATACCAACGGGTAAACCAATCCTTGGTAAACAGTAACAATTAATAATTTAAAATTAAAAGGGGCGATTTATTCGCCCCTTTTTTTTTGACTAAATAGTGATATTCTTTATTTCATGATACCAACTTGGGCAATTGTATTAGACTATGTGTTAGGAATGATAATGTGGACTTTAATAGGTCGCGCATTCATGAATATCTTTCAAAAAGAAGATTCTACGTTTTTCTTCATGCGAGTATTTGTTAAATATACGAACCCTATAATTAATTTATTCAAATTTATCACACCAAGTTTTCTTTTTGGCCCATTCATAGCTCTTTATGTGGCTTGGTTTTTCTACCTATTTAGATTTTACGCCATGCCTTACATTTTAGGTTACGATGTGTGGGGAATGTTGGCATTTCCACTTGAAAGTGATTTCTCAAGGCAGCTTTACCAGTTATTCAACTAAATTCTTAATTTTTTTGACAAAATTTTAGTTTAAAATATAAACAAGTTATGAGTGGTTTAATTAAAATTTCTCCTTCAATTTTATCTGCTGATTTTAGTAAATTAGGAAACGAAGTAATTTCTCTGGAAAAAGCAGGTGCTGACTATATCCATATAGATGTTATGGATGGTCACTTTGTTCCAAATTTAACTATTGGGCCTGAAGTAATAAAAAAGCTTAGACCTTTGACTAAAAAAATATTTGACGTCCATTTAATGATTTCTCCAGTAGATAACTTTGTAAAAGAATTTGCCAATGCAGGTGCAGATATTATTACATTTCACCCTGAAGCAACTACTGATGTTTCTAAAACTATAAAACTAATTAGAGATCAAAATAAACAAGTAGGTATTTCTCTTAAACCGAAATCTAAAATTGATTTAATACAAAATTACTTAAAAGATATAGATTTAGTTTTAATAATGAGTGTCGAACCTGGTTTTGGAGGCCAGAAGTTTATGCCAGAAGTATTAGAAAAAACAAAAACTATTAGAGATTTGATAAATAAACAAAACCTGAATGTTGACGTTGAAATAGATGGTGGAATTAATTTTGAAAATTGTGCGGAAGCGAAGAACGCTGGTGCGAATATACTTGTTTCGGGTTCTACAGTTTTTAAAGAAAATAAGGGTGACCTTAAAAAGAATATAGAAATCCTCAGAAACAATTAATAAATGTTTGGCCTGAAAAGTGTCTACTTTTATCTTTTAGCAGTTCAGATAACTCTAATAAAAATTCTGAAGAAATTTTATTTTTCCTCGAAAAACTATAATAAATCTTTAGAGTCAATTACTCCTCAACAAGTCTACTATAGTCCAAATCCTTTCCTATTATCCATTATAAGTTCTTATAAAAATCAATCGTTTAAAATAAATGAGGTAGATCCAAATGTTTTCTGGTTAGAGGATAAAAAAAAAAATTCTGAACAGGCACATAAATTTTTGTGGCTCAATTTAATTGATCGAAAGGGAGATCAAAAAAATTTGAAAAAAATTATTTATATTTGGATGCTTAAAAATTCAAAATATCAAAAAAAAATATGGGAAACATCTACTTTAAGTGCCAGGATCATAAGCTGGATTTTAAATATTGATATTATTCTTAATAACAGCACATTTGACTTTAAGAAAAATTTTTTCAATTCAATTGTATCTCAATCCAATCATTTAAAAAAAAATATTAGATTTGAAAAGAATATTTTAAAAAAAATTGAAATTTTAACAGCAATAATATTATCAGGACTTGTTTTTAAAGAGTATGAAGCAAATTTTCAAATTGGTGTTAAAGAATTGGAGACTCTTGTAAAAAATACTTTTGACAATTATGGCTTTCCATTATCAAGAAATCCAAATGATTTATTATTTTATTCTAAATATTTAATTCTTTGCAGGGAAGTAATTAAAGACAGTCAGAAGTATGTTCCAGAATTTTTAGAAGATATAATCGAAAAAAATCTTATTTGTCTCAATTATATTAAGACACCAAATGATCAGTTACCCCTATTTAATGGAGCAACAACATCAGAATTAAGTCAAATTAATCAATATTTACAAAAAGCCGAAAATAAAAAAATAACTAAAGTAAATTTTGGGGGGTTATTTAAGGCAAAACATAAAAATCATTTAATATTTTTTGATATTGAAAAACCGCCACAAAAAAAATTTTCAAATTCTTATCAATCTGGTCCTCTGTCATTTGAATATTTCATAGATGACGTAAAAATTATTTCTAATTCTGGATTTGGTAGTAGTATATCAAAAAAAGCTGAGACACTTAGTAGATTAACGGCTTGTCAATCAACTTTAACCTTGAACGATACATCTGTTACTAAGTTTGAACAAAATGAATTAGTTAAGAAAGTTTTTGGAAATTCTATTAGAGATGATTTTAAATCTTTTGATTTAATAGAAAAAGATGAAAATGGACTTTTGGGTTGTTCAGCTGCAAATAATGGATATGAAAAAAGTTTTGGGTGTACTCATAAAAGAGAGATTTACATCGATAAGGAAAATAATTATTTAAAAGGTATAGATCATATATTCAAAAAAAGGGACGGTTATCCTGTTCGTTATTCTTTTAGATTTCATGTGAACCCAGAACTAACTGTTGTTAAAACTATGAGTGGAAATGGTGCTTTAATTCAAATTTCAAAAAATAAGTCGTTGTTATTCACTATTAACAATGAAAATCTAGAACTGGAAAAAAGTATATTTTTTGCTGAAAAAAAAATATTAGATAGTACTTGTATAACTATCACTGGTAATTTAGTTAATAAAAATAGATCTTTTAATTGGGCAATTAAAAAAAATATTTAACAATGAATTTAAAAGTTAAAAATGCTTTGATCTCCGTTTCTAATAAGGAAAACTTAACTTTTCTTCTTAAAACTTTAAAAAAATTCAATATCAACATTATTAGCTCAGGTGGAACCTATTCTTCTATAAAAAAACTAGGCTATCAATGTACTGAGTTATCTAAGTACACAGGTTTTAAAGAAATGTTAGATGGCAGAGTTAAAACACTTCATCCTAAAATTCATGCGGGTATTCTTCATGACAGGCAGAATAAAAAGCACAAGAGCGAGATGTCAAAACAGAATTTTCCGGCTATTGATCTAATAGTAGTTAATTTTTATCCATTTCAAAAAATTGTAACTAATACAAAAAATCCAAAACAAATTATCGAAAATATAGATATAGGTGGCCCAACAATGGTTAGAGCTGCTGCAAAAAACTTTAAAAATGTAAGTATTATAACTAGCAGAAATGACTATAAATCTTTGGTAAAAGAATTAGAAACTTTTAAAGGAAAAACTTCTTTAAAGTTTCGAGAACTGATGTCATCGAAAGCATTCGGATTAACTGCTTACTATGACGCTATGATTGCGAATTGGTTTAATAAAAGACTTAAAATTGAATTTCCAGAAAGAAAAACGATTTTTGGAAGAAAATTACAGAAGCTAAGATACGGTGAAAATCCTCATCAACAAAGTTCCATTTATGTGAGCGACTATGATGATAAACGATTAGGATTTAATCAAATTCATGGAAAAGAACTTAGTTATAATAATTACAATGATATGTTCGCATCTTTAGAAATTCTAAACTCACTAAAAAAAAATTCTGGAACTGTAATTATTAAACATACAAATCCATGTGGTGTATCTGAAAATAAAGTATCATTTATTTCTTTTAAAAATGCTTATGCCTCTGATCCAGTAAGTGCCTTTGGTGGTGTTATCGCTTGTAATTATAAAATCAATAAAAAGATTGCTTTGGAAATTAATAAAAACTTTTTAGAGGTCATTCTTGCAAAAGGTTTTGATAAAGAGTCTTTAGAAATTTTAAAAAGTAAAAAAAATTTAAGAATTATTGATATTTCTAATTTAAAACTTAAGGGTTTTATGTCTGTTAAATCTTTTGATGGGTCCTTTTTAGTACAAAGCAAGAATAATATTGTTATAGATAAAAAAAAATTGAAATGCGTTACAAAATTAAAGCCTAGTAAGAAGGAGATAGCTGAAATTCAGTTTGCTTTCAATGTTTGTAAACA
Source organism: uncultured Pelagibacteraceae bacterium (assembly GCA_902633595.1). GTDB lineage: Bacteria > Pseudomonadota > Alphaproteobacteria > Pelagibacterales > Pelagibacteraceae > Pelagilacustribacter. The sequence continues at coordinate 50,195 of CACPGV010000002.1, forward strand.
TGTTAAATCAAACGCGATTGTATTATGTAATAGTTTTTCAACAATTGGTATTGGTGCGGGCCAGCCAAGTAGACTGGATAGTTGTAAAATTGCAGTACAAAAAGCTAAACAATTTCAGTCCTCAAAAATAAGAAATTCTATAGCTGCATCAGATGCTTTCTTTCCTTTTGCTGATGGAATAAATGTTCTTATTAAGGCTGGTGTTAAAACTATAATTCAGCCAGGTGGCTCAATTAGAGATCAAGAAATTATAAATGCTGCTAATAAGGCTAAAATTAAAATGTTTTTTACCGGTATTAGACATTTTAAACACTAGTATATTTTGTCTATTTTTGCAGCTAAAATAAAATCGCTTTCCGCAAGTCCTTTAATAGCATGAGTAAAAATTTTTACTTTGCAATAACCCCACCCAAAAGAAATATCTGGGTGATGATTTTCTGCTTCAGCCACATTACCTACTTTGTTTACGAAATTTTGACTTTCCTCAAAATTTTTAAATTTAAACTCTTTTATTAAATAGTGGCTTTTATCATCGTTACTCTTAACATCCCATCCATCTATTTTTTTAAGATATTTATGTATCTCACTTGTATCAAAAGGTGGGATGTTCCCATCACAGGCAATGCATTTTTTGTTTGATAAATCATCCATAATTTGGAGCGGGCAAAGGGGTTCGAACCCTCGACCTTCTCGTTGGCAACGAGACGCTCTACCACTGAGCTATGCCCGCAATTATTTAATTATAGTACACTGTCTTATCCATGGTCAACCATTATAAAATGTCACTATCGGTGAGATCATTTTTTTAATATAATGAATTATGAAAAAATTTCCAAACATCATTCCAGTATTTCCTCTTAGTGGGGTAATTTATTTTCCTAAAACAAATCTACCTTTAAATATTTTTGAACAGCGATACTTAAACTTAATAAATGATGCTTACAATAAGGATAAATTAATGGGAATGGTTCAGTCTAAAAAAGAGAATGATAGTGTTTATGAAATTGGTTGCTTAGGGAAAATCAGTGACTATCAAAAAAGTAAGGATGGCAGAATATTAATTAATTTAACGGGTATTTCTAGATTTAAAATTTTAAAAGAAGTTCCGAACGATAAGTTATATCGAGAATTTCAAGTTGATTATGAAAGTTTTGTAGGAGATGTTGAAAATGCAAATAGTGAAGTTGATACAAAAGAATTAATAGAAAAGACGAAAATTTTTTTTAAAAGGAACGGTCTATTGCTTAATTGGAGAGAGTTCGAAAAATTAGACCATGCTCAGAAGATAAATACTCTATCAATGATTGCTCCAATTACTAATGAGGAAAAGCAAAAACTCCTTGAGGCTATTTCTTTGGAAAATAAAATTAAAACACTAGAGAGTATAATTAGTTTTTACTTGTATGAAACAAGTGAAAGTAATCAGACAATACAATAAAATTAATTTGCAGATTTGTTCATTGAGTCGAAAAAATCAGCATTATTTTTTGTGTTTTTAAGTTTAGCAATTAAAAACTCTATTCCATCCATTGTACCCATCGGACTTATAATTCTTCGAAGGACATTCATTTTTGAAAGATCATCTTTTTCAAAAAGAAGTTCCTCTCTTCTAGTTCCTGATCTTGTTATATCTAATGCGGGATAAATTCTTTTATCGGCAACTTTTCTATCTAAGATTAATTCTGAGTTACCAGTACCTTTAAACTCTTCAAAAATAACTTCGTCCATTCTGCTTCCTGTATCGATAAGTGCAGTTGAAATTATAGTAAGTGAACCACCCTCCTCTACATTACGTGCTGCACCAAAAAATCTTTTAGGTCTTTGAAGAGCATTAGCATCAACACCTCCTGTTAAAACTTTTCCTGAACTTGGGATTACGGCATTGTAAGCTCTTCCTAATCTTGTAATGGAGTCTAATAAGATAACTACATCTTTTTTGTGTTCAACCAAACGTTTAGCTTTCTCTATAACCATTTCGGCAACTGCAACGTGCCTAGAAGCTGGCTCATCAAATGTTGAGGCTACAACTTCACCTTTCACTGATCTTTGCATATCCGTTACTTCCTCGGGTCTTTCATCGATTAATAAAACCATCAAATAACATTCTGGGTGATTTGCAGTTATTGATTGAGCTATATTTTGAAGAATAATTGTCTTCCCAGCCCTTGGGGGAGATACGATAAGTGACCTTTGTCCTTTTCCTATCGGACTCACAAGATCAATTAATCTCGCAGTATTATCTGGTTTTTTTTCAATCTTCGTTGTTTCAACTTCCAATTTAATTCTTTCATTTGGATAAAGTGGAGTTAAATTATCAAAAGCAATTTTATTCTTTCCTTTTTCAGGTTCATCAAAATTAATTTTATTAACTTTTAAAAGCGCAAAGTATCTCTCTGCATCTTTAGGGCCTCTAATTTCTCCCTCCACTGAATCCCCCGTTCTTAATCCAAATCTTCTTATTTGGCTTGGGCTTACATAAATATCATCCGGGCCAGGTAAATAATTCGACTCGATTGCTCTAAGAAAACCGAAACCATCTTGAAGTACTTCTAAAACTCCCGTGGCTGTAATTTGCTCATTTTTTTCAGCTAATTTTTTTAAAATTGCAAAAAGTATCTCTTGCTTTCTTAAAGTACTTGGGTTTTCTATGCCTAGTTTTTCAGCTTCATTAATAAGCTCTGCGGGGTTCTTTTGCTTTAATTCTTGTAAGTTCATGTTATTGGATTGATTTAAAGGGAAGTAACAAAAATATATGACTTTTTTTGAAAAATTCAAGCCCTATTATAAAGGCTTAAAAACTACAATAAAAACAACAACAATCAGTATAATCGTAGGTACTTCGTTCATAATTCTAAAAAATTTAGACGTCTTTTTGCTCGAGTCTATAGCAAAATCGTTAAGATATTTTCCAAGCAAAAAATGATAGGAGGTTAGAATTAACACTGAAACAGTTTTTATCTGCATCCATAGCTCAGCAAAAACTGTAACACCTAAGCTGTGTATTAATAAAACTCCAAATAACCAAGATAACAACATTGCTGGCATCATAATATAGTTGTAAAGTTTTCTTTCCATGGTTTTAAAAACGTCCTTTTGAGATTCATGTGATGCTTCCGAATGATAAACAAATATTCTGGGTAAATATAATAATCCAGCCATCCAAGATATAACCGCTATTAAATGCAGAGACTTAAACAATAGATATAAATTCATCTAAATATATTTCATTACTAGTTTTGAAAATAATTCAACATGATCAGAGTTATCATTAAGACATGGAATGAGATCAAAATTTTCACCACCATTTCCCAAAAAGCTTTCCCTTCCTTGAATATTAATTTCTTCTAAGGTCTCTACACAATCAGAGGCAAAACCTGGACATATGACTAATAAATTTTTTATACCTTTTTTGGACAAGCTTTCTAAAGTTTTGTCTGTATAAGGTGTCAGCCATTCTTGAGGTCCGAACCTAGATTGAAATGTTGTTTTTATATCAATAGACGTGAACTTTTCCTTCATTAGCCTTGTGGTTTTGTGACAGTAACAATGGTAAGGATCTCCTTTATCGAAATATTTTTTAGGGATTCCGTGATAGGATGAGATGATAAGATCTGGCTTCCAGTTAATCGTCTCTAGTTTCTTATTAATGCTTTTTGTTAGTGCGTCGATATATAAAGGTTCGCTTTCATAGTGAGGGATTATTTGTAAACTAGGCTGCCACCTCATTCCCATTAAAGATCTGTAAACCTCATCACATACGGTTGCAGTGGTAGCCCCGGCATATTGAGGGTATAAAGGTAAAATAATTATGTTTTCGCAGCCTAAATCTTTAAGAGAGTATAGTTTAGATTTAATACTCGGATTTCCATATCTCATTGCAAAATCAACTATTATTTTTTCATTTCCAATCTTGTCATTTAATTTTTCAGCTTGGTTTCTAGTAAAGTATAAAAGTGGAGACTCGTTAGTATCCTTTCTCCAAATTTTTTTATAAGCGTGTGCTGTTTTTGAAGGTCTAAAAGTAAGAATAAATAAATTTAAAATAATTTGCCATAGTACAGGATTAACTTCGATAACACGTCTGTCAGATAAAAACTCTTTTAAATATTTTCTAATATCCCACCAACTTGTAGAGTCGGGGGTGCCTAGGTTAATTAATAAGACTCCGGTTTTACCAAACTTAATATCTGGGTGGTCATTTTGCATTTCAATATTCTCTATAAAATTTTATTAATTTACTAACCTTATCTGGGTCTGTTTCAGGAAGCAAACCATGTCCTAAGTTAAAAATATAAGGTAAATCTTTGAATGTATCTAAATACTTTTTTGCACAACTCAAGACTTCTTTCTCTGAGGATAACAATAGTTTTGGATCTAAACCCCCTTGTAAAACTACATCAGTTAAGTTTTCTTTAACCCAGACTGGGTCAACCTCGTAGTCCAAGCTTATTGCATTAGGTTTTACTACATTATTAAATTCTTTATAATTTTTATTTAACCCTTTTGGGAAACACATTACAGGTATTTTCTTTTCTTTACAAAAATTTACAATTTTTAAGTTTGGGATATAACAATAGTTGGTAAGATCTTCCGATGATATTAATCCTGCCCAAGAGTCAAAAATTTGTATAACATCGGCTCCAGCATCTATTTGGTTTTCAATATGTGTGCAAAGATAATCATTTAGTTTATCAAGGATTAAATCAACTTCAAATCCTTTTGTTTTTATCTTTTTATAATCAATCTTTTTTTTACTCTCTTTTGCTCCCAGCATATAAGTTAATAAAGTCCAGGGGGCGCCTATAAATCCTATTAAAGATTTTTCTTTATCTAATTTATCTCTTGTTTTTTTAATTGCTTTATAAACCGGGTGTAGTTTTTGAGTGAAAGAAATTTTATCATTATTAAAAAATTTTTTAAAATTAAATTTTTCTAATACGGGACCTTTGTTTTTTACAAATTCTACTTTTTGATTTAAAGCATGTGGTACCATTAAAATATCAGAAAAAATAATAGCAGAGTCAAGATTAAATCTTTTTATAGGTTGTAATGTTATTTCAGAGCACAATTCACTATTTAAACAAAGATTAATAAAATTGTGATTTTGTGATCTAATTTCTCTAAATTCAGGCAAATATCTACCTGCTTGTCTCATAAACCATATTGATTTACAAATTTTCTTATTTTCCAATATTTCCTTAAGATTACTCATTAAATAAATTAAGTTTATAAGTGTAATTAGAGACTTAGTCCCTGTTAACTAGTTATATAACGATTTTTACAGTTTTTATACATAGGCAATTTAACAACTTTTATTATTTTTACTAAATTTTTAGTTTTATTCATTTTATAAACATCTAAAAAACATTATTATTAACAATCAATAATTTGTTTAAAGAATGTTAATTAATGTTAACTATTTTATCTCAATCTTAAAAAATATGTAAAACATTAGTTTATTACTACTTTATTAACAAACATATGAACGAAAAATACAATGTATATCTTGTGTCTGATTCAACTGGAGAAACTCTAGATAGAATATTCTTATCACTTAAATCACAATTTGCTAATTTTGAGTACGAAAAAAAAGAATTTGCTTTTATACGTACAGAACAACAAATTGATAAAATTATCAAAAAATGCAACCACATTGAGAATTCAATAATATTATATACAATTGTTGAGACAAAATTAGCTAAGTATCTTGCAAATCAAAGTGAAAAGAATTCGGTGCCATGTTTCGGCGTTTTAGGAAATTTAATATTAAGTTTTTCAAAGCTTCTTAATCAGAAGGCCATCCACAAACCTAGTGCACAACACGTTTTAGATGATGATTATTATAAGAGAATAGAGGCTATTCAGTTTACAATGTCTCACGATGACGGTAAAA
>CACPGV010000003.1 GCA_902633595.1 uncultured Pelagibacteraceae bacterium
AATAAAATTTTAAGTTTATGGTGTTTTTCAAAAGTACATAGACCGTAGTCTTCAGCCATAAAAAAAATATGATCTTTGAAATCAGAAAGATATTTGGGACTAAATAGTTGATTACCTAGTATCAAAAAAAGCTTCATCATGTTAAATTACACATTTTAAAGTGTTATTACACGCGTCATTATTTGCATTTAATTAGTCAATAATGATGTTATTTATAGTTATGAAAAAAGTTATTTTGGGTGCTACGGGGTCAATAGGTTCATCTTTAGCAAAGAAACTAATTGAAAGTGGAGATCAAGTCCATCTTGTTGGAAGGAATGAAGCTAGTATCTCAAGCTTAGCTAATGAATTAAATTCTTCTTATACAATTTGTGACGTTCTTGAGGAAAATTTTTCAGATAAAATTTTAAGTGATCTAGGAGATACTCCAGTTAATGGATTAGCCTTCTGTGTGGGTTCAATAGATTTAAAACCTCTTAAGCTAACAAAGAGAAGTGATTTCATGCAATCATTTAATTTAAATTTAATTTCTGCGGCAGAAGTAATTAAAGCCTTGGCAGACAATCTAAAAAAAAATAAAGGATCAGTTGTACTATTTTCTACAGTTGCAATAAAACAAGGATTTCCTAATCACGCTATTGTAGCTTCAGCAAAAGGTGCAGTTGAAGGGTTAACAGTATCTTTGGCCGCTGAATTTGCTCCCAATATCAGAGTGAATTGCATTGCTCCAAGTTTAACTAATTCAAAAATTTCTGAATTTTTACTAAAAAATGAAAAAATAGCTGAGGGGATAGCCAAGATGCACCCACTTAAAAGATTAGGGAACGGAAGTGATTCATCATCAATGGCAAAATTTTTATTAAGTGAAGACAGTTCATGGATTACTGGGCAAGTTATAGGAGTAGATGGAGGAAGATCATCTGTCGCATAACAATTACTCTGTAATAGAATAAATACATATTATGAAAAAAATATTAGTTTTATTTATAAGTACTTTTTTGAGTTTAAACGTTTTTGCAGCTGGTGGTGACGGTGGCGGAAGCTCAGATGCTTCAATGTATGATGAAGGAATTAAGTTAGTTAAAAGGGCTGGTAAATTAGAAAAAAAAGATAAATCCGATAAAGCAAAAAAAATATATTCTCAAGCTTTTAAGAAATTTGAAAAGGCTTATTCAAAAGATAAAAAGAATCCAGATATTCTTAATTATTTAGGTTTTACCTCTAGAAAATCAGGAAATTTTACTGAAGCAGAGGATTATTATCTAAAAGGCTTAAGTATCAATCCAAAACATAATGGTATTAATGAATACCTAGGAGAACTTTACGTCCAAACAAATAGAATTGATAAAGCAAACGAAAGATTGGAAGTTTTAAAAACTTGTAATTGTAAAGAGTACCAAGAACTCGAGTTAATAATAAAAACTCGAGGCACTAAAATTTACTAAGATAAATCTACAGCAAACTTTTTTAATTTTTCAATTGGAATTAGCTCCAAAGTTTTAATGTTAGTTTTTTTTAGATAAATAGAACACGCAGCATCTTCTTCAATAGCTCGCGCGTACCAAGTAGCACACACACACCAATTATCTCCTTCTTTTAAACCTGGAAAGCCAAACTCAGGGTGGGGAGTAATAAGATCATTGCCTACTTTCTTTGACCAAATTAAAAATTTATCAGTAACTTTTGCACAAACGGTGTGAACACCCTGATCATTCTTATCGGTATTACAACAACCATCTCTCAACCAACCGGTAAGGGGATCATTTGAGCATGACTCTAGTGGTTCTCCAAAAACATTTTTTTGTGGCTGATTACTCATCTTGTGAAAACATTAGCAATTTTTTTATCAATTTCTAAATTAAAAGAGAAAGATCTTCTTTCTCCGTTTGATTTAAAGGGATAAGCAGTATGCATTAAATAATGTGGGAAGAGTATCATATCTCCTACTTTAGGTTGATGATTATAAATACTTTCACTTAAAAGCATTTTATTTCCATTAATAAAGTCGATTGACCCATCGATATTAGTATTTTTTTTATTTTTTGAAATAAATTTGGGAATTTTTAAATAACCAACCCCAGAAATATGCCCATCATGAAAGTGAATTGGATTATATTCATTATTGAATTGCCGTACAACCCAAAAATTTTTTATTTTTATTTTTGAAATTTTCTTTCCTAAACTTTTATAAATATATTTATTTACTTCGTGGTGTATTGTTTTTTCTAAATTTTTTTTAATGAAACTTTTTGGAATTTGAAACTCTTGTTTTACTTGTCCAACTAACTTATTTGAATAATCAAATTTTTTTAACAAATTTTTTTTTGAAATAATTTTATTCACTTCATTATTTAATTTTTTAATAATATTATTTGATATTTTTAATTTAGCGATTTTTGGGCCAAACGGACTTATAACTTTCATTATAGTTTCGTGGGGTTTGGTTGGCCTTTATAAATTTCTTCTGGGTCAAATTTTTTTTCTTTTTCTTTAAATTCTAATTCTATTTCCTCTGAATTTTTTATAGGACCCAAAGGTATTGATCGATAAAAACAAGATTTATATCCTACATGGCAACTAGCACCATTTCCAATATCCACTGACATCCATAATGCGTCTTGATCATCATCAATTCTTAAGTCCATTACTTTCTGAACAAATCCACTAGTTTTACCTTTATGCCACAAAGCTTTTTTTGATCTACTCCAATAGTGAGCTTCTTTTGTTTCAATTGTTCTTTTTAAAGCATCTACGTTCATGTATCCATGCATTAACAGATCTCCAGAACTACTATCTGTAGTCGTAACAGGTATAAGGCCATTATCATCAAACTTAGGCGAAAGAAATTTTCCTTCTTCTACCTCAAAAATATTTTCTCTTTTTTTGAACATGTCAGTAAATTAGTGAAAAAAAGACAAAATAGCAATTTGCAATAATTAATTATGTCCTATAAAAACATCACTATATGAAGCTAGTGAAAGACATCAATAAAGAGTCTGCGAGCAAACCTCAAGTTAGCGACAAAGAGGCAGAAGAAGCAATAAAAAAAATTCTTACGTGGATAGGAGAAGATCCGACTAGAGAGGGGTTAATAGAAACACCTAAAAGAGTTGTAAAAGCATTCAAAGAATATTTTAAAGGTTATAGCCAAAACGCAGAGTCAGATTTATCTAAAACTTTTGGAGATGTAGAAGGGTACGACGATATGGTGATAGAAAAGAATATTACTTTAGAGAGTCATTGCGAACACCACATGGCACCAATTATTGGGGTAGCTCACGTATCATACATTCCTAACAAAAAAGTTGTTGGACTTAGTAAATTAGCTAGAACAGTTGAAATTTTTTCTAAAAGACTACAAACACAAGAGAGACTTACAATGCAAATCGCAAAAACTTTAATGAGTGCTTTAGATGCAAAAGGTGTTGCTGTTACCATTGATGCTGCACATCAATGTATGACTATGCGAGGTATTAAAAAAGAAAGAGCAACTACTGTTACAAATTATTTTCTAGGTTCATTTAAAGAAGATTTAGGTATTCAAAATAGATATTTAAAATATATCGGACATTAAATGTCAGAAAAATTTAAAGCGATCATTATAGATAATCAAAACGATAAATTTTCAAGAGATATAAAAGAAATTGATACTACACATCTTAAAGATGGAAATGTTTTAGTAAAAGTCGATTATTCCAGTTTAAATTTCAAAGACGCTATGATTTTAAATGATGGCGGAAGAATAGTAAGAAAATTCCCTTTTGTTCCAGGTATAGATTTTTCAGGAACAGTTGTTGAAAGCGAGGACAGCAAGTTTGTAAAAGATGATAAAGTTATACTGACAGGCTTTAGAGTTGGAGAGGCTTTTTTTGGAGGCTTCGCACAATACGCTAAAGTTGACTCGAATTTTTTAATTAAAATACCAAAGGATTTAGACAGCCATAAAGCGATGATGCTAGGTACAGCTGGATTTACTGCTTTACTATGTAGTTTTGCTGTAAAAGCAAAAGAAGAATTATTGTTAGGTGAAAAAGTTAAAGATGTTTTAGTCACAGGCGCAACAGGCGGAGTAGGGAGTATTGCTGTGATGATTTTATCAAAAATGGGTTACGACGTTCATGCGGTCACAGGAAAAAAAGATAAAAATGATTATTTAAAAGACTTAGGCGCAAAAAATATTATTGATAGAAAAGAATTTGAAGGCGAAAGTAAATTACTTGAAAAAGGAGTATGGGACGGTGTAGTTGATACTGTTGGTGGCTCCGCATTAACCAAAATATTTGCGCAAACTAAACCAGGAGGGATAGTTGCAGCATGTGGGAATGCTGGTGGTATTAAAATAAATACAACTGTAATGCCTTTTATAATTAGAGGTGTAAAACTTTGGGGTATAGACTCTTCTGGTTCATCGTTAAAAAGAAGAGAATTCGTTTGGAATGAAGCAGCTAAACTTATCGAATTTTCAAAAGTTCAATCTTTTACTAAAGAGCTCTCTTTTATTGAGCTATTAGAGACTTATCCTAAACTTTTAAAAGGAGAGTTTTTTGGTAGAGCAATAGTAAATCCGAATAAATAATAAAATTTATAACTATGGACTGGGATAAACTTAAAATTTTTCATACTGTTGCAGAAGCAACAAGTTTTACTAAAGCTTCAACTATTCTTAATCTTAGTCAATCAGCAATAAGCCGTCAAATACAAGCTTTAGAGACAGACTTAAAAATTCAATTATTTGAGAGACATGCAAGAGGCTTAGTTCTTACAGAAAATGGAGAGTATTTGTTTAAGTCCGCTCACGAAGTTATCTCAAAGTTAAAAGACGTAGAGTCAAATTTAAGCGGGCATAGAGACAAGCTTAATGGGAAACTAACTGTTACAACAGTCGTCAGTTTTGGGACAACCTGGCTCACACCTAGAATAAAAGAATTCATGGATTTGCATCCAGAAATAGAAATAGAATTAATATTTGACGATAAAGAACTTGATTTGAGTACACGTCAAGCTGATGTGGCAATTCGAATGAGAAGACCAAAACAATTAAATTTAATACAAAAAAAGTTTGTTGATTTTAATTATCACATTTATGGTTCAAATGAATATTTAGAAAAAAATGGTTATCCAAAGTCTTTAAAAGATTTAGATAAACATAAGTTTATCACTTATGGTAGAGGAGCGCCATCTCCTGTTTATAACCCAGACTGGGTTTTGAAACTTGGTTCTAAAGAGGGAAAAAAAAGAAAATCAATTATGAAAGTAAATAGTGTATATGGATTATTATTAGCTGTACAAAGTGGAGTTGGTCTAGCTGCTATTCCTGACTATATAGCTCATAATGTAAATAATATTACAAAAGTTTTACCAACGGAATCTGGTAAACCAACCGAAACACATTTTGTTTATCCTGCTTCCTTAAAAAATAATGCAAGATTAATGGCATTTAGAAACTTTATTTTTACCAAAGTGAATGAATGGAAATTTTAATTTCTTTTATTATACCTTTTGTAATCTTACTTACGGTTGTAGTTTTCATACATGAGTACGGACATTATTATTTTGCTAAAAAATATGGTGTTGGTGTTACTGATTTTTCCATAGGATTTGGTAAAGAGTTATTCGGTTTTAACGATAAATCTGGAACAAGATGGAAATTTTGTGCAATTCCTATGGGTGGATACGTGAAATTTTTTGGAGATAGAAATGTTTTTAGCCAAGCAGAGCAAGAGGAGCTTTTAAAAAAATACAATGAAGAGGATAGAAAGAAGCTTTTCGTAGTTAAACCTCTCTATCAGAGATCTTTAATTGTGGCAGCAGGACCTTTTGCAAATTTTCTATTAGCTATAGTAATATTTGCATTTATCTACATGGTTGCGGGCAAAGATTTTACCCCTGCTCAAATTCAAGAAGTTCAGCCTGAAAGTCCAGCATTTGTTGCAGGTATTAAATCTGGAGATGTAATTAAGTCAATCAATAATAATGATGTTAAAAGCATTATGGAAGTTTCAGCTTTTATAAACTCCTCTTCCTCCAAAACAATTAATATAAAGATACTACGAAATGATAACGAACTAGATTTTAACGTTAATCCAAAATTTATAAAAGGAGAGGACTCATTAGGAAATAAAATTAATAAGAAGATAATAGGTATTAAAATTGCCCCTCTAAATAACGAAATTGAAAGGCAAAGGCTAGGTCCAGCAACGGCTTTATTTTATGCTGTAAAGGAGACATGGTTTGTTATTGGTGCTTCATGGGAATTTGTGATCTCTATGTTTAAAGGCACTGGAGATACTTCTCAATTAGGAGGACCAATTAAGATTGCCAAGATTTCTGGGCAAGTTGCTAAATTGGGGTTCATAGCTTTTCTTAGTATCATGGCTTATATCTCAATAAGTTTAGGATTTATAAATTTGTTTCCAATCCCAATGTTAGATGGTGGACATTTAATGTTTTACGCTTTTGAAAAAATATTAGGGAGACCTCTAACTCAAAGAACTCAGGAAGGATTCTTTCGAATCGGGTTATTTTTGCTACTTTCTTTAATGTTTTTTACAACATTTAACGACCTAAAGGATTTAGGCTTATTTTAAGCCATTTTTTTTGCTCAAAAAAGTTAATAAAATAAAGGTTTATTTCACATACAATATATAGTGTTAATATTTACGTGAAACACTAAAAAAACATTGATTTTATTGAATTTTTTTGCAGATTAGAAAGTAACTAAAAAAGGGGCATAAATGAATAAAAAACAACTAGTAGCAAAAATATCGTCAACTTTGGGTCAAAGTAAAGCTGATGCTGAGAGAACTTTTGATTCAATAACGACAATAATACTGGATGCTTTGAAAAATGACGATACTGTTAAAATAGCTGGTTTTGGTACTTATAAAGTAGCAAAAAGAAAAGCTAGAGTGGGCAGAAATCCGAGAACTGGTGAGTCTATTCAAATATCTGCATCTCAAAAAGTTAAGTTTTTACCAGCTAAAAGCTTAAAAGAAATGTTTAATAAATAACTTCTTATTTTAATAGCTCTCGTTTAAAGCGAGAGCTATTAAATTTAAACATACTTTAAATACCCTGTTACCATTGCATTTTCAGCATAGCTAATTTCAAGTCATATCAATTCAATTTCTTGTTTTATCGAAGTATAGAATCCCTTTATTCAAACAGGGAGAAATAACTATGAAAAAATACATTGGTTACTTTTTTGCAGGTGCAGCCATTTACTTTGGTTTTGCTGGTTTAGGTTATGCCGAAACTACAGTATCTGCGGAAGTACAATACATATTTAATACTATATTATTTTTGATGTCAGGTTTCTTGGTCATGTGGATGGCCGCAGGTTTCGCAATGCTAGAATCAGGATTAGTTACATCTAAATCCGTATCTGCAATCTGTGCAAAAAATATAGGACTATATTCAATCGCCGGAGTAATGTTCTGGTTGGTTGGTTACAATTTAGCATACGGTATTCCGGAAGGTGGATACATTGGAACATTTACTCCATGGAGTGATGCTTCCTCAGTAGATACAGGTTATTCTGACGGATCAGACTGGTTTTTCCAGATGGTATTCTGTGCAACGACAATGTCAATTGTATCTGGAACTTTAGCTGAAAGAATTAAAATTTGGCCGTTTTTCTTATTTGCTGCAATTTTAACTGGAATTATCTATCCAATTCAAATGGGTTGGCAGTGGGGTGGCGGATGGTTATCAGCCGCTGGTTTCTCAGATTTTGCTGGTTCAACATTAGTACACGCTGCAGGTGGTTCTGCCGCTTTAGCAGGTGCGATTGTACTTGGAGCAAGAACTGGTAGATTTAGTTCAGGTGGCGGAGTCAAATCTATGACACCATTTGCTGCATCATCAATTCCGTTAGCAACATTAGGAGTATTTATACTTTGGTTAGGTTGGTTCGGTTTTAATGGTGGTTCACAGTTAGCCGCTGGAACATTAGAAGATGTTTCTTCAGTAGCCACAATTTATATCAATACAAACTTAGCTGCCGGTGGTGGTGTTTTAACTGCTGCAGTAGTTTCAAGATTAATTGGCGGAAAAACAGATGTTGTAATGATGTTAAACGGTGCGATTGCAGGATTAGTAGCAATCACAGCGGAACCATTAGCACCTACTCCTTTAGCTGCAATATTCATCGGAGCAATTGGTGGATTAGTAATGTACTTCTCAACTCAACTTTTATTTAAGTTAAAAATAGACGATGTAGTTGGAGCGATACCAGCGCACTTAGTTGCGGGTATTTGGGGTACATTAGCAGTTCCATTAACAAATGGAGATACTTCATTTGGAGCTCAGTTCCTTGGAACAATTTCAGTCGTAGTATTCGTATTTGTTGTATCACTAATAGTGTTCCAAATTATGAAAGCTACAATCGGTTTAAGAATCAGTAAAGAAGCTGAGAAACTTGGAACTGATAAAGCTGAAATCGGAGTGATAGCTTACGGTATCAGAGACTAATAAATAATTCCCTCCCTCGTTAGTTGGGATAAATTATAAGGCCTGGTTGCGACCCCCGCACCAGGCCTTATTTGTTTTCGGCATGACTAGTATGCATTTAAAACATAATTAAAACTTCAGTATTTTGATAGTTCATTGGCAACAAAAGGGGGGAACAATGAAAAAATTAACTTTAATTTTTTTAGGTTGTATTTTTGCAATATTTTATAACGTTAATAGTTTTGCTCAAACTACAATGTCTCAAGAGGGACAATATATTTTTAACTCATTAGGTTTCTATATTGGTGGAGTACTAGTTGCTTTCATGGCGGCTGGTTTTTGCATGCTAGAGAGTGGTTTAGTTACCACCAAGAGTGTTTCGACAATTGCCGCTAAAAATATAGGTAAATTTGCTATTTGTTCACTGATATTTTTTTTGGTGGGTTACAATTTAGCTTACGGAGTGCCAGAAGGTGGCTTCATGGGTTCATTTTCAATTTGGACTGATACCACAGATGCTGAAACAGGTTATTCAGGATATTCAGACTGGTTTTTTCAAACTATGTTTGTTTGCGCAACCGCTTCAATCGTATCTGGAGCTGTAGCGGAGAGGATAAAGATTTGGCCTTTCTTTATATTTGCAGCAATTATGGCAGGCGTTATTTATCCAATATCTATGGGATGGCAATGGGGTGGAGGTTGGTTAGCAACATCAGGGTTTTCTGATTTTGCTGGATCAACACTTGTCCACGCTTGTGGTGGAGCAGCAGCCTTAGCAGGAATAATAGTCTTAGGCGCAAGAGAGGGAAGATTTGGAAGTAGAGGTGAAAAAAAATCTATGCAGCCTTTTGCAGCCTCAAGTATTCCGCTAGTAACTCTGGGAACTTTTTTACTTTGGTTTGGATGGTTTGGATTTAATGGTTTTAGCCAATTAGCAATGGGTACATTTGATGATGTAAACGCTATTTCAAAAATTGCTGTTAATACTCATTTAGCTGGTGCAGCGGGAACAGTAACAGGTGCTGCATTAACAAGATTGATTGGTGGAAAAACTGATATTGTAATGATGTTAAACGGTGCTTTAGCAGGTCTTGTTGCAATTACTGCTGAGCCTTTAACGCCAGGACCTATCACTGCAATGATAATTGGATCAATTGGAGCAGTAATTATGTATTACGGAACTAAGCTGTTAGAAAATTTTGGATTAGACGATGTAGTTGGAGCAATTCCAGTACATATGTTTGCTGGAATTTTTGGAACATTAGTTGTCCCATTAACAAACGCTGACACATCATTTGGCACTCAATTAATTGGTGTTATTTCAGTATGTATTTTTAGCTTTGTGTTGTCTTGGATTACTTTCAGTACTTTAAAATCAACAGTTGGGCTTAGAATAAGTAGAGCTGCTGAAAAACAAGGTACAGATAAGGCAGAAGTAGGCGTAATAGCTTATTCAATAAGAGACTAATAATTAAAATTAAAATAAAGGCCCGAACGATCGGGCCTTTTACTTATAAGATTTTACATATTCGTATACTTCTTGGGCGTGATCTTTAACTCTAACATTTGACCAAATTTTTTTAATTTTACCTTTATCTATAAATACAGTCGATCTTATTGTCCCGAGAAATTTCTTTCCCATAAAAGATTTTGTTCCCCAAATTCCATATTTTTTTTGCATTTTAGTATCAATGTCTGACAGTAGTTCAAAAGGAACTTTATATTTTTTTTTAAATTTTTCATGACTTTCCAATGAGTCTTTTGAAATTCCAACTAACTCACAATTTGTTTTCTTAAACTTTTTATAAAGTTTTGAAAAATCTTTTGTTTCAATAGTACATCCCGGGGTATCATCTTTAGGATAAAAATAAATTAATAATTTTCCTTTAATATTTTTTAAATCAAAATCAATGTTACTTGTACTGGGTAATTTAAAAGATGGAGCTTTTTTATTTTCTTTAATCTTCACTATTTTCCCATAATTTTTTTGCGTCAATCAAAGGCGAAATCCCAAAAATTGAGTTAATGTTTGCACAATGAATAGCTAAAGAGGGAATAGGGGACAAGCATGGATTTGAAGCATAAATTTTGTGCAAAGGTTCTTCCCAAGGATCAGTCCACTCAATACCCATTTTTTCTAAACTATCGTAATATTTTACAATTAATTTTCTGCTTGTCATGAAAGTCACTAAACTTTCAGATACCAGTCGCCAATGATTTTTCTCACCTAAATAAATCTTTGTATTTTCGTCTTTTGTATAAAGATAGGGATAGTCCGAAGGCAGTAAAACTAAATCTTTGGAGAAAATTGTATTGAACTTTTCATAAGCAAGAATCATCTCAGTAAGCGCATTAATTGAGTGAATATAGTCATCCTCAACGAAATAAATTATATCTGCCTCCTCGTTTTTGGCAATCATTAGAGAATTATAAAAATTTGCCATATTAGAAAATTTTGCCTTTGAATAACCTTGCTTAATTTTATTTTCAAATTTTTTAAGATTTATAGAAATAAACTTATTTTGAATGTTAGATTGCTCAAGAATTTTTTTAATCTGATTAATGTCTCCTTCTGGGGAATTAGTATCAGTAACTATTAATTCAAATTTTATATCATTAAATTTGTTAGAAGCTGCTTTTATAGACTTTGTCAGTGATCTGAGAGTTCTAAAAGTATATTCATTTTTTTCATTATCAAAAATTCTTTTTTTATTTTGATCCATTATCAGTTCAGAAGTGCAAGATCTAAGTATAATTTTTATAGAGTTAATCTTATTTTTAATATTAATTTGACCCAGAGGGATAGTTATAGATTTTTCACCTTGTACAGATAAAGTTTCATTTAAATCTTTCTTAAGAGTTGGAGAGCTAAAACTCGATTGATCGATAATTTCAAAACCTACTAATCTGCAGAATTTGATAAATACCCTTTTTAAAAAATTAGTTTTTTGAGTATTTTTTATTTTTTTCATTATGACTAATTGTATATATTAGTTTATATTTGAGTTCTATGAACATAAAATCATCTCAACAACTTGTAAAAGAAGCCCAAAAAAATATAGAGACATTGAACTCTGACGAGATAAAAAAATTATTAGAAAATGATGAGATTACTTTAATCGATGTTAGGGATATTCGCGAGCTTTGGAAAGAGGGAACAATAGAAAATTCAAAACATATACCAAGAGGTATGCTAGAATTTTGGTTAGATCCAGAAAGTACATATTACCAAAATAACAAAATTCAGAATATAAAAAAAATGGTTTTATTTTGTGCACTTGGATGGCGGTCCGCTTTAGCAACAAAATCTCTAGTAGAAATGGGTTTCAAAAATGTTGCACATGTTGATGGTGGATTTGATGCTTTAAAGAAAAGTGGATTGAAAGTCGTCATAAAAGAAAAAAAATAAGTTATTTATTTGCTTCTTTTAAAGCAAATTCAATTCTATCTTGACCCCAGAAAATTTTATTATTAACAACAAATGTGGGTGCGCCAAAAACTCCTTTTTCATACGCATCATTAGTTTTTTTTCTAAGAAGGTCTTTAATTAATGAAGAAGTTGTTCTTAACGAAAATGTTTTAGGGTTTATATTTAAATTTTGTAAAATTTTTTGTATTACTATCGCATCATTCATATTTAATCCGTCTTGCCAAATAGTATTAAATATATTGTCTATATAATATTTTTTTACATTATCTTCCTCTGCAACCAAAACACCTCTCATTAAGTTTAAGCTTCTTATTGGAAAATATGAATTAAATTTAAATCTAATTTTATTTTTCTCGGCGATTAGTTTGCAGTCTCTAACCATATGCTTTGCTTTAGCTGGAATAAAAGCAGGAGCTTTAATACCATGTAAATTATGAAGTCCACCTAAAAGAACAGGTTTATAAATTATTTTTATACCCTCCTTATTTTCTATTTTTCTTATTTGTTTGTGCGCAAGAAACGAGTAAGGGCTGATGAAATCAAAATAAAATTCTAATGGCTTAATCATTAAAACTGATTTTTTTCGCAAAGAAAATTCTAAAAAACCAATAGATTACTAATCCTACTGGCCCGGTAAAGTAAGTTAAAATTAACGAGGGAATAGTAACAATTCTTGGAACTAAATATTTTCTACCGTCTCTCACAATCCATGCACCCATAAATAAACTAATGGCAAGAAAGTGAAGCCAAAAAACTAGTAGCAGTATTTCATTAGCAAACATTGAATAAAGACCATCTAAACCGTTGTATAATTCAAAGCCATCAAAAATATTATTTTCTTGGTAAATTTTATAGGATAAATAAGCATAACCAACACCCAGTAGCAAAAATGGAATTATTGATTGGGTAAAAAAATTTGTTATTTGATTATTTGGTAAAAAGATTAGTAAAAGCCAAAAAGGAATTACACCCCAATTAGCTATAAGATAAATATTTTCATAAGTTAATAAGGTTAATAAATTATTTATCATTAAAAATAATATAGTATATTAACTAAATGAATCCCATAGTTAATAAAAGTGATTTTGAAGACTTAACTACAAATCTTAGAGACTTAGCTTATTCATATTTAGAAAAATATAGTCCTTCCAAACAACAGTTGAAAGTATATTTACTTAAAAAATATTTAACAAAAATCAAAGGAACGAAATCTAAGAAAGAAGTAACCTCAATTATAGATGAAATAATTTTAAATCTAGAAAAAAATAAAATTATAAATGATGAAATGTATTCAGACTCAAAAGCAAGAATGTTTTTAAGAAGAGGGTATTCTCTTAATAAGATTAATCAATCTCTTAGAAACAAGGGTATAGACAATGAATTTATAAAACAAAGCATTGATAAAATTAAAGAGGATAATATTGAACCTGATTTTGTTTCTGCTTTAAAACTTTGTAAAAGAAGAAGAATAGGCCCTTTAAGACCAGACGAAAACCGAGAATTATTTTATAAAAAAGATATGGGTATTTTAGCGAGAGGCGGATTTAATTTTGAACTATCAAAAAGAGTATTAGATTTAGAAAAAACAGAATTTAATAAGTTAATCAAGATTATCTGATTTTCTTTTTTTCTCTTCTTCAACTAAAATATCAAGTTTTCTTCTAAGTGCGTTTCTGACTAAGATAAAAAACAACACTCCAAAAAAAGTAACTGATAAAATTATGATTGCAATAGTTTTAAACATCTAAATTTTCTGCACGTTTTATTAATAAACTAGGATTCCTATAATCTTCTTTTCCATATAAAAAAGGTTTTTCATCAAGTGTTTTAATAATTGCACCAGCATTTTGAGCTACAGCATGACCAGCTGCATAGTCCCACTCATTAGCTCTTTCTTTTGCCGCGTAAATGTCGAATTCACCCGTAGCAATTACGCAGAATTTATAGGAACTAGCCATTTTAACTATTGAGTTAACATTAAATTCTTTTAATTTATTTAAAATAACATCAGATGGTTTTAGTACACTCGATAGTGCTACGACTTTACCTTTTGGTTGTTGTTTGGCACAATTAATTTTTTTTACTTTTCCACCTTCAATTAAATAACTTTCGCCAGGAGCATAAGAATAAAAAAGCCTATTTTTTTTTGGCACTCCAACTAAGCCTAAAACCGGAATAGTATCGATTACCAAAGCAGCATTTAAAGTATATTCGTCTTTACCAGCAATATATTCTTTGGTGCCATCGATAGGATCTATCAACCAAAATACTTTTGCTGTATTTTTCACATTTAAATCTACTGTTTCTTCAGAAATTATGGGAATACTTGGAGTAAGTTCTTTTATTTTATTGGTAATTAACTCATTTACTTTTAGGTCTCCATTGCTAACGGGTGAATTATCCTTTTTAATTTCTATTTTTAAACCTTTAGCGTGAAGATCTATAGACTCTTTCCCCGCAACGTTAAAAGTATCAATTAAATTCTCACTTATAGATTTTAATTCATTAATTTTCATAGTTAACTTTTTCTAGAGTAACATTTTTGACGTTTATCACTCTTTTACCGTAATTTTCAAAATTTACAGTAACTTTGCTACCAATAATCGACTGAACTTGTCCTACACCCCAATCTTTGTTTGCAGGATTTGTGACATAATCTCCTGGTTCAAAATCAATAAGCATTATGGAAAATCTTTAATATCTATTATACATTTAATTAATGAATTCACTAGGAATTAATAAGTCAAAAAAAGAGACTAAAGTAGTTGTTGCAATGTCCGGAGGGGTAGACTCCTCAGTTGTTGCCGCGCTTATGAAAAAAGAGGGCTACGATGTGACAGGTATTACATTAAAATTATACGATGATGCAAAACAATCTAAAGAGGGCAGACAATGTTGTGCTGGACAAGATATTTTAGATGCTAAAAGAGTATCAGAAAATATTAATATAGATCATAAAATTTTATTTTATCAAAAAAAATTCAAATCCGAAGTAATAGACTCTTTTATAGATAGTTATGCTGCAGGGGAAACACCTATACCTTGTGTGCAATGTAATCAAACAGTTAAATTCAGAGATTTATTTAAATATGCTAAAGATTTAAAAGCTGACGCACTTATAACTGGCCATTATGTTTCAAGAATTCAAACTAATGGCCATGCAAATATGTATAAAGCAAAAGATCAAAATCGAGATCAAAGTTACTTTTTATTTAGCACAACTCAAGAACAATTAGATTTTTTGAGATTTCCCTTAGGAGAAATTGATAAATCAGAAACTAGGGCAATAGCTGAAAAATTGAGATTAAATGTAGCAACAAAACCAGATAGCCAGGATATTTGTTTTGTTCCTAATGGAGATTATGCATCAGTTATCAAAAAATTTAGACCAGAGTCATTCAAGCCTGGTAAAATACTTGATATCAATGGAAATCAAATTGGTGATCATGAAGGTATTATTAATTATACAATTGGGCAAAGAAAAGGAATAAAGATAGCAAGCAACAATCCCCTATATGTAGTAAACATAGATGCTGACAATAATACAATTGTCGTAGGTAATAAAGATTGTCTTCAAGTAAAACAAATAAAATTAAGAAATCTAAATATATTAGGATCAAAAAAAGAATTTAATGAGAAAATAAATATAAAAGTTAGATCAACTGGTAGACTTTTAAAAGCTAAAGTAAATTTATTAGAAAATTCTGCAGATGTAGAAATTTTAGATCAAGAAACAGGAATTTCTCCAGGTCAAGCTTGTGTATTTTACTATAAAGATGAAATTGGGGATAAAGTGCTAGGTGGAGGTTGGATACATAAGACATTCAATAAAAATTTATCCACTAAGTTAACAACCTAAATTACTGCACGTTTAAAGTGATAACAAATTTTTTAAAATATGATTTAATAAGCTTAATTAAGAGGCAACTCTTAACTGGCCATTTGGGGAAAGACCGAGAGGTTCAAGCTCAAAGGGCAGAAAGGTGGACCTAGTAGCGCTAGAATAGTTCATCGGGACGGCTTGGCGGTAGCGCCTAAAACGACGAGCCAAAACTACTAAATTTCTGGGCGAAAGCCTAGAAATTTAAGTGGTTCTCTTCCACAGAAATCTCGTAAACAAATAAAATAAAATTACACCAACAAAATAATTCCATTCTAAAGCATGTTTAAAGTGAGTATTGCCTTTATCTAGTAGTATTGGCAAACTCAGAATTGCAACAGTTGCTAGTATTGAAACAAGTATTGCTTTTAAAATTAATACTTTTTTATTTATTAATCTTGAAATTTTGTCTTTAATTTTAAAGAAATGATAAACTAGTATTCCTTGAGCTATAATTTCAAATATAATGAAGAGTAATAAAACTACTCTTCTCATTAGTTTATAAATTTGAATATCAAATTTAATACCTAAAAAAATCGAGTGTATCGCTAAAAAAACTGCAGATAAAATACCAAAAGTTTTAAATTTATAATTAATATTAGTAATTTTATATTTATTTACTAAACGGTTATTATTATTCCAATAATAATACAAAAATATAGCTGTTATAATCATAGTTGGTTTAAAAATTAAATATTGGGGAAAGGTTCTTGAAGCCCTACTAATTGATAAACTCCCGTCCAAATAAGGTATAGAAAATGCTGACCTACCGAGTTGATCAACTGTAAATATTGTTCCCTCTAGAAATTCATAATTCTGGGAAATAAATAAGCAAAGATTGATTGCTATTAATGGAATAAAAAATATCCATAAACTCAATTTTCTTATTTGAGTTATTTCATTCATAAAATTTTAATGATTATTTTTTCTTATTTCTTTTTCTTGCTCTTCTTTTTTTTGAGCCAATTTTTCTTCTGCCACGGTGCTTTTTCGGGTAACCCATATTTTTGCCTCCTTTTTTATATTTTAATTTGATAATTATTATATAAAGTTGAATTACACTTATTTTATGAAAAAGTCTATTAACACATTTTTAAAACATCCCACTAAGGATAACACTAATAGATCTGCAAACCCTCCTGTTGCAAGAGCGTCTACAATTTTATTTGATACAATGCAGGAAATGTACAAGCACGAAGCAAAAATAAAGCAGCATAAAAATGTAACTCATTACACCTATGGTCGTTATGGAAGTACTACGACAATTGAGCTTGAAAATATTTTAAAAGAATTGGAAAAAGCTTATCATGTTTTCCTAACTGGAACAGGTTTTGGAGGGATCGCTTTAGCACTAATGAGTTTATGTAGACCAGGAGATGAGATTATAGTTTCAGATAATGTTTATGGGCCAACAAAAGAAATATCAGAAAAACTGTTAAAAGAATTTAATATCAATGCAAAATTTTATGATCCTAATTCCTTTGAGGACTTAAAAAACAAAGTTACAAAAAAAACCAAAATGATTTTAGTTGAAAATCCTGGAAGCAATACATTTGAATTTCAAGATTTATCTAAAATTGTAAGTTTAGCTAAAAGAAAAAAAATACTAACTTTATTAGATAACACTTGGGGAACACCATTATATCTTAAACCCTTAGAGATTGGTTTTGATATGTCTTTTTCTTCAGCAACTAAATATTTTTCAGGCCATTCAGATGCAATGGGTGGATCTTTAGCAGTAAATAAAAAAGTATTTAAAAAGATAATGTTTTTTTACAAACTTTCTGGTTACCGAATGTCAGCTGATGAAGCTTACTTGATTATAAGAGGTTTACGCACATTGGATACAAGGCTTAAGCAGCATTATCAAAATACAAAAGCGGTTATTAACTATTTAAGAAAACAAAAAAAAATTATTGAAGTACTATATCCTCATAAACCAGGTAGTAAGAATTATAAGCTTTGGAAAAAATATTATACTGGCGCAACAGGTTTATTATCAATTGTTATAAAATCTAAAAATAAATCCTCAGTAATAAAGTTTGTTAACTCTTTAGAACTTTTTGGTATAGGGTATAGTTGGGGAGGATTTGAAAGTCTTGCAATTTTACAGGAATTAAAACCAAGCAAAGATGAATATAGTCAAGGGAGAAGATTCTTTAAATACAAAAAGAATGAGCACATTGTTAGATTACATATTGGTCTTGAGGACGCAAAAGATTTAATTACTGACTTAAAACAATCTTTAAGATACATTAAGTAATGTTTAAATTTATTCCCAATAGAGTAGCTCTAATCGTTTTAATATCCGCATGTAGTATTATTTTTATATCAATGGGTTTAAGGCAAACCTTTGGTCTATTTTTTGAATCTTTTGAAAATGGTTTAGGTGTAACTAGAACAGAGTTTGGTTTAGCAATTGGAATTCAAATGTTATTTTGGGGTATTTTTGCTCCGATATTTGGTTTTTTAGCGGATAAATTTGGAGGGAGCAAAGCAGTATTAATTGGTTTTATAATTTTTGGTTTAGGTATTTTTACTCTCTATGCTGGTCCAAATACTGGAATTTATTTTCAAATAAGTTTAGGGGTTCTAGTAGGTACTGCACTAGGAGCTACAGCTATCGGAGTTCCAGTTTCGGAAGTAGGAAAGCATTTTCCAAACGAGACTAGAACCTTAGCAACTGGCTACGTTACTGCTGCAGCATCTGTAGGTTATTTTTTATCTCCACTTTTTACACAATATAGTCTTGGAGGAGTTGGTTGGGAGCAAACATTGAAATACTTCATGTATTTCATTATTTTTGGTTTGTTAGCATCTTTTTTTTTATTGCCATCGAAAACTATAATTAATTCATCCCAAGCAGATAGAGATCAAACTTTTATTTCAGCAATTAAGGAGGCGTTTGCGCATAAAGGTTATGTTTTGCTTGTACTAGGTTTTTTTGTTTGTGGCTTTCAAATTACTTTGGTCGGAACTCATGTTCCAGGATATATGCAAGATAGAGGTATGGCAGGTTGGTCAGCTACAATTATTTTAGCTTTAATTGGTTTTTTCAATATTTTTGGAACACTGGGAATGGGATTTCTTGGTACAAAGTATAAGAAAAAAAACTTACTTTGCGTTCTTTATGCTCTCAGAGCAGTGAGTATTTGTGTATTCATTTTTTCTCCTCCATCTCTTCTAAATTCGATCATTTTTGGAATAACTTTTGGACTTTTATGGCTTTCTACGGTCCCCCCAACCAATGGTATTGTCGCTCAAATTTTTGGTACTAAATATTTGAGTACCTTATTTGGAATAGTTTTTTTATGTCATCAGTTTGGAGCTTTTGCAGGAGCATTTTTAGGCGGATATTTTTACGATTTATATGGCTCTTATGATTATGCCTGGTATATGGCAATAGCACTTTCAATTTTTGCAACAATCGTTCACTTCCCTATTAACGAGGATAGATTAGTACGTGTTAATAAGTCTATCTGAGGTTGTAATTTGAGTCTTAAAGTGAATCAAATATGAATCAAAAGGTGAACATTTAAATTAAATCAACCAGCGGGTGTGGATAATTTTTTTGTTTAATCTGACGGTTTTTTTTTATACGTTTGACTCAACCAAGGAGCCAAAATGTTTTCAAAAAAATTAAACAATAAATTAGATCAATATCATTTATTAAATCACCCTTTTTACAAATCATGGAATGAGGGAAAACTTACCAGAGAAATAATTAAAGATTACGCTGAACAATATTATCAGCATGTTAAAGCCTTTCCGAGATACATAAGTGCTACTCATTCTATTTGTGAAGACATTGAAAAAAGAAAAATTCTTTTAGAAAATCTTCAGGACGAAGAAAATCCAAATGCTGATCACCCAAAGCTTTGGAAAAATTTTGCACTAGCAATGGGAGCTGATCCAGACAAAATAGAAAATGTTAAAAGAGAATGGTTCACAAATGATATGATTGAAAACTTCTTTTACCAAGCTAGAAAATCATACGCGGAAGGTTTAGCTTCTTTGTATACATACGAGAGACAAATTCCTGAAATTGCTGAAACTAAAATTAGAGGTTTAAAAAAATTTTATGGGGTAACATCTAAAGAAGGTCTTGAGTTTTTTGAAGCTCATAAAGCTGCTGATGTGATTCATAGAAAAGAATGTGAGAAACTTTTAGACGCTCTAACCGAGGAAGAAAAAGAAAAAGCAGAAAAAGCTTCTGTACTAACGGCAAGATATCTTTGGAACTTTCTTAGTGGAATGTCTTCTAAGCACAAACTACAAGCAGCAGCTTAAATTTTTTTAAGATGAAAAACGATGACTATAAGTGGGATAATAAACATCCCACTGCACAAATGCTTGGTCGTTGGCAACCTTGGCATGCCGGGCATCAAAAATTATTTGAAGAAATATTAAAAAAAACAGGCCAAGTAAATATTATGGTTAGAGATGTTAAGGGTGTTGACGATAATCCTTTTGATTTTGAGACAATAAAAAAAAATATTTTTGAAGCTCTTCAAGATTATAAAAATAGAATACAAGTTACCTTAGTTCCTAACATTACGAATATTTGTTATGGGCGGGGCGTGGGTTATAAAATAGAGGAAATTGTTTTAGATGAAAAAACTCAACAAATCTCTGCTACAAAAATTAGAGAGGAGATGAGAAAAGAGGGTAAGCTCAAATAATTGAGAACCGTTCTCACTTGACCTACAAAATAGGCCTAGATATAAATTCATACGATAATTATGATTACAAACAATCCATTTTCAACTTTAGCTGAAATAATACCCTCTGTGGCTATGCAAGGTTTTGTAATTGCTATGGCAGCCTTAACTTTAGTTGGTGTTTTAATCGATATTCTGCATAAAAAAAATGTAAAATATTTTTTTGATAACGCAAAAAAAGCTAAAAAGAATGCGAAGGTCGAATTAACCTCTGGAAAACGAACTGCTGTTATTTTAAAGACTGTTGCGCATGATATTGCAACAACTTCAGAACTGGGTTGGGGTAAAAGAAGATTAGCTCATGTTTTAGGGATGTACGGTACAATTATTTTTTGGATTTGCTCAGCTATTTTAATCTTTTCTTATTCATCGGTTGGTATTCAAACTCCCGCTTCATTAACTGCTTTGTGGCACATAGGCGCAATATTAACTTGTATAGGCGGTTATTGGTTTTGGTTTTTTTTAAGAGTTGATGTTTCAGCAGAAGCCCACCCTTGGTATAGGATTATAAAAGCCGACTTGTTTGTACTAGCTTTACTAGCTTGCGCAACATTTGGTCTAGCATGGTCATACACTCAGCATTCAGGAATGACAGGTTTGAGTGTTTTATTTTTAGTATTGTTTATAGTTTCAAATTTAGTTTTATTCGGTGGCGTTTATTGGTCGAAATTCGCACATATGTTTTACAAACCAGGCGCAGCGATTCAAAAAAATTTAGCAGAGGCCGATGGCTCTAGAGACAATTTGCCCCCACCTGCTGACGCACCAGAGCAATTTGGGTTGGGCATAAAAAGAGAACAACCAAAGCATTATTAAAGAAACTATGATACAAAATCTCAAGGGAGAAAAATAATTTATGTCAACTTTTGTATACATGACAAGATGTGATGGTTGTGGACACTGCGTAGACATATGTCCGTCAGATATTATGCATATCGATGAGACGATAAGAAGAGCAAAAAATATAGAACCAAATTTTTGCTGGGAGTGTTATTCGTGCGTTAAAGCTTGCCCTAATCACGCAATAGATGTTAGAGGTTATGCTGATTTCGCACCCATGGGCCACAGTGTTAGAGTAAGAAGAGAAGAGGAAAAAGGAACTATCTCTTGGAGAATTAAATTTAGAAACGGAACTGAGAAGAATTTTGTGTCTCCAATTACTACTAAGCCTTGGGGTAAATTTATTCCTAAACTCGCTGAAGAAGATAAACCAAATCAAGGTGAGATTACTACTCAAAGACTTTATACTGAACCTAAAGGATTAAATATTGACGGAGACCTCCCGACGGTAAGTAAAGAGTCATTTAAAAAAGGTGTTTATTATTAATGGCTAAAATCAAAACTCATGTTGAAGAGAGTGATGTATTAATTATCGGCGGCGGTATGGCTGGTACAGGTGCAACTTTTGAAGCTAGACATTGGGGAAGAGATTTAAAAATAGTTTGCGTTGAAAAAGCAAACATCGATAGAAGCGGTGCAGTTGCTCAAGGCTTATATGCAATTAATTGTTACATGGGAATGCAGTGGGATGAAAATCAACCTGAGGATCATGTTAGATACGCTAGAAATGATTTAATGGGAATGGTCAGAGAAGATTTAGGCTATGACATGGCTCGTCACGTAGACTCAACAGTTCATATGTTTGATGAATGGGGTTTGCCTATGATGAAAAATGAAAAAACTGGGAGATATTTAAGAGAAGGTAAATGGCAAATCATGATTCACGGTGAAAGCTACAAACCAATCGTTGCGGAAGCCGCTAAGAAATCAGCAAATAAAATTTATAATAGAATTATGGTTACCCATCTTTTAATGGACGATGAAAAAGAAAATAGGATTGGTGGAGCTGTAGGATTTAATATGAGAACTGGAGATTATCATGTTTTTAAAGCAAAGGCAGTGATTGTAGCAGCTGGAGGAGCATCACATATTTTTAAACCTAGGGCAGTCGGTGAGGGAATGGGAAGAACTTGGTATGCACCATGGAGCAATGGCTCAGCTTATGCACTTCCAATAGCTGTTGGAGCAAAAATGACACAAATGGAAAATAGAATTGTCTTATGTAGATTTAAAGATGGCTATGGTCCAGTTGGTGCCTATTTTTTACATTTAAAAACTTATACGCAAAATGCAAATGGCGAAAATTATGAAAAGAAATGGTATGATCAAACTAAATCATTAGTTGGAGAATATATCGATCACCATCCAACACCAACTTGTTTGAGGAACCATGCGTTTATTCAAGAAGTACAAGCTGGAGGTGGACCAATTCAAATGGTGACAAAAGAAGCATTTCAAGATCCGCATTTAGAAACTGTGGGCTGGGAAAACTTTTTAGGTATGACAGTAGGTCAAGCTGTAGTTTGGGCATCACAAAATATTGATCCAAAATATACTAATCCAGAATTAACAACTTCAGAGCCATATGTTATGGGATCACATGCAACATGTTCAGGCGCTTGGGTAAGCGGGCCTGAGGACTTATCTCCTCCTGAATATTTCTGGGGTTATAATAGAATGTTAACTATAGATGGTTTATTTGGAGCAGGTGACACAGTCGGCGGAAGTGCTCATAAATTCTCATCTGGATCATTTACTGAAGGTAG
Source organism: uncultured Pelagibacteraceae bacterium (assembly GCA_902633595.1). GTDB lineage: Bacteria > Pseudomonadota > Alphaproteobacteria > Pelagibacterales > Pelagibacteraceae > Pelagilacustribacter. Next base: position 23,089 of record CACPGV010000003.1, read on the forward strand.
GTTAGCTGCAAAAGCTGCTGTAAAATATATCCAAGATAAAAAAGCTGAAGGAATAAATGTAAGTGATAAACAATACACTGATCTTAAGGAAGTTATTTATAAACCTTTAGAAAATTACACAGTAGGAAGAAATGAAATAACAGGAGGAACGGTATCTCCAAGTTATATTTCACCTATTCAAGGTCTTCAAAGATTACAAAGAATAATGGATGAATACGTTGGAGGTATAGCAACAAATTATATGACCAACGAAAATATGCTCAATAGAGGATTGGAATTATTAAAGTGGCTAGAGGAAGATTTAGAAAATGTTGGAGCCGAAGATTATCACCAATTAATGAGAGCTTGGGAATTAAAACATAGAACAATTACATCTCAATGCGTTACTGAACATACAAAATTTAGAGAAGAAACTAGGTGGCCAGGATATTATTATAGAGGTGATCATTTAAAACTTGACGATGATAATTGGCATTGTTTAACCGTTTCAAGAAGAGATCCTAAAACCAAAAAGTTTACTTTAGAAAAAGTTCCTGTTTACCATATTGTTGATGAAAAAAAGGAAAAGAAAGCTTCATAAATTTTAATGGAGTTGTTGGATAAATCCGATCAAGAAATAAAAGAAATAGCTCAACCCATCTGGGATAATCTAGTTAAATGCTCAAACATTAAAGACTACGGCGGGTTCACAAAGGATTTTTCATCACAAATGCTTTACGGAGCAAATGAGGTTGAACTCGGAAAACAGTGGGCTAATAACAAATTACTTACAAGTCTTTCAGAAAAACAAGAATTTTTAGGCACAATAAGAAGAAATCAATTTATCACTGTACTTTATAAGCAGACAAGCCAAACAATGCCCGGTGAATTTTTAGGAAGATTAGTTCTAGGCGTAGAAGATGGTTTAGTTAAAGTTTTTGGGGCAACGATTTATTAAGATTGACAACACTACGCTACAGGACTACTTAGAATAATGCTCGAAATTTACCTACCTATAGCTCAAGTAAATATAGATATTTTCTTATTATTATTTGTCAGTTTAATTGTTGGTATTCTTTCAGGTTTGTTTGGAGTTGGTGGTGGTTTTTTAATGACACCATTTTTAATTTTTATGGGTATTCCCCCAGTTTACGCGGTGCCAAATGAGGTAAATAATATATTAGCTACCTCTGTTTCAGGCTCGCTCACGCATTGGTACAAAAAAACTTTAGATTATAAAATGGGACTGATGATTGTTGCTGGTGGAGTTATAGGAACTTCATTAGGAATAATGTCGTTTACATATTTTTCAGGGATAGGAAAAATTAGTTTAATAATTTCTTTACTATATATGTACCTTTTAGCTATCGTAGGAACTTTAATGTTGATTGAATTTATAAGAGAAAAAAATCGGCTTAAATCAAAAAATCTCAAAAAAAAATTACACGAACATAACTGGCTACAAGGTTTACCTCTAAGGATGCGTTTTCATAAATCAAAGTTATATGAAAGTGCATTAACTCCTATATTGCTTGGATTAGTAGTTGGTTTTGTTGCAGCTATGATGGGAATAGGAGGAGCATTTTTAATGGTTCCTGCTATGATTTATATAGTAGGGATGCCTATAAAATTGATTCCAGGTACATCATTATTTGTAACAATTTTTATAAGTGCAATAGTTACAGTTCTTCACGCTTTCAATTATGGATCTATCGATTTATATCTTGTTGTTCCATTAATCCTTGGCTCTATTGTAGGGGTTCAATTAGGACAAAAGGTGGGACAGTTTTTAGATAGCGCTGAATTAAAATCTTTATTTGCCATGCTTTTACTATGTGTGGCAGTCGCAATAGGTTACGACTCTTTCTTTAGAGATACAGCAGACTCATTTAATGGATCTAAAGTTATTAAAACAGATTTAAGTTCTTTTGCAGAGTTTACTATAAAAATGTCAGATGAGTTACCAATCTTATATGGTGCCTTTTCAATAATCTTAGCAATATCTTTAGGCGTATTAGCAGCAGCAGGAAGAAAATTTGTCAGTCCAATAGCTAGAAAATTGTTAAGTGAATATAAGAAAAAAGATATTAAACAAAAAGAAGAAGTTAAATTTCCTGAAAAATAGTATTAAGCACTTCTATAGAGTTTAGTCATAACAAATTCTCTATGACCCAATGCCTCTGCGCAAGTTAGTCTACCGTTAGCTACTCTTAACATTGTCTTAATCAATTCATCACCAGCTTGTGATAAATTCATTTCTCTTGATAAAATCTTTGATACATCACAATCTACGTGTTCTTTCATTAATTTTGCGGTTAGGGGATTGGCTGTAAGTTTAACTACTGGCTCAATTGGATTTCCAATAATATTACCCTGTCCAGTTGGAAATAAATGAATGTTGAATCCTCCTGCAGCTTGTAAAGTTACGCATTCTGCAGCAGCTGATGAAGTATCCATAAAGTATAATCCTTTACCTTTTTTAGGCTCTTCGGCTGGTTCTAAGACATCAATAAATTTTAAGTTTCCAATTTTTTGAAAATTTCCAAATGCTTTTTCTTCAATTGTTGTTAATCCTCCTGCAATATTTCCAGCAGTCGGTTGGCTTTCAGAAAGATCATCAGTTGCTTCTTTTAAAATAAAATCATTATAGGCATTCCAAGTTTTCATAAATTTTTCAGATGCTTCTTTAGTTGATCCTCTTGATGCACAAATTTTTTCAGCTCCCGTTAATTCTGAAGTTTCTCCAAAACATAAATGAACTCCAAATGGTTCAAGTTTTTCCATTAAATTACCTACTGTTGGATTTGAAGCTAATCCAGAGGTAGTATCAGACTCTCCGCACTTGACTGATATCCATAAATCACTTAGCGGACATTCCTCTCTTTGTTTTTCCGAAGCCCACTGTGAAAATTCTTGAGCTTTTTTTGACGCCTTCATTATTGTTCCAATATCTCCTGTTCTTTCAATATGAAACCCTTCGACTGGTTTTCCTGTTTTGGCTATTTCATCTACAATTCTTTTTGTCCATTTAGGTTCAATTCCAATAACTATTACAGCTGCAACATTTGGGTTTTTTCCTGTTCCTATCATTGTTCTGAAATGTAATTCAAGATCTGCTCCAAATTGTAATCTTCCGTATGAGTGTGGTAGGGCGATAGTACCTTTAATATTATTTGCTACTGCCTCTGCGCAGGCATTTGAAATATCATCTACAGGAAGAATAATTACATGATTTCTTGTTCCAGCTCTTCCATTTTCTCTCTTATAACCTAAAAAACTTTTTGGGATATTCATACTAATTTACCATTTTTTTGTTTTTACATTATGTACATGGACGTGCTCACCTTTTTTAATTTCCTTAACTACCTTACCTATATCGTGGCCATATTTAAAAATTGTATCTCCGACTTTTAAATCTTTTAACGCTATTTTATGACCTAAAGGAACTTCGTTAGCTGACGACACATCAACAGTTTTATCATTTTCCATTATCCAAGCATTACAATTTTGACCTTTTTTTGTGCTCTCAATTACAACAACTCCTACGTTATCTTTTTCATCGTGTATGATTAGGTCAGGCTGTGACATAAATAATCTAATGGATATAGACTAAAAATTAGTATAATTAAAGTATGTTTTTATTAATACTTTTAAGGATTTCAAATGGCTAAAATGACAACTGAAGAAGCTTTTGTAAAAATTTTACAAAAACATGGTATCGAACACGCTTTCGGTATTATTGGTTCTGCATTCATGCCAATTTCAGATATTTTCCCAGATGCAGGAATTACTTTTTGGGACGTAGCACATGAAACTAACGGCGGGTTGATAGCTGACGGATATACACGAGCTACAGGAAAAATGTCTATGGTTGTTGCTCAAAACGGACCAGGTATAACAGGATTAGTAACACCAATAAAAACAGCTTATTGGAACCACACACCACTTCTAGTAGTTACGCCTCAAGCTGCAAATAAAACAATTGGACAGGGAGGCTTTCAAGAAGTTGAACAAATGAATTTATTCAAAGATATGGTTTGCTATCAAGAGGAAGTTAGAGATCCTTCTAGAATTGCAGAAGTTTTAAACAGAGTAATCGAAAAAGCTATAAGAGGTTCAGCTCCAGCTCAAATCAATGTACCTAGAGACTACTGGACACAAGTAATAGATATTGAATTACCTCCAATAGTAAGACTTGAAAGACAAGCAGGCGGAGCATCTGCAATAGAAGAAGCCGCCAAACTTCTTTCAAATGCAAAATTTCCTGTAATTCTATCAGGAGCCGGTGTTGTAATAGGTGGAGCAATTAAGGATTGTGTAAAATTAGCCGAAAAATTAGACTCACCAGTTTGTTCTGGCTATCAACATAATGATAGTTTTCCAGGAAGCCACCCTTTAGCTGCAGGACCTTTAGGCTATAATGGATCTAAAGCTGCAATGGAATTAATTGCAAAAGCCGATGTTGTTTTAGCACTAGGCACGAGGTTAAATCCTTTTTCAACTTTACCTGGTTACGGTATTGATTACTGGCCAAAAAATGCAAAAATTATTCAAGTAGATATGAATTCTGATAGAATAGGTTTAACTAAAAAAGTTACAGTTGGCATATGTGGCGATGCAAAATTAGTTGCCCAGCAAATATTAAGCAAGTTATCTCCTAACGCAGGAGATGCAGACAGACAAAAAAGAAAAGATCTAATTCATCAAACAAAATCTGCATGGTTACAAAAACTTTCTGGTTTAGATCACGAAGATGACGATCCTGGAACAGTTTGGAATAAAGAGGCAAGAGATAGAGATAAGGATAGAATGTCGCCTAGACAAGCCTGGAGGGCAATTCAAGCAGGTATGCCTAACGATGTTATTATTTCAAGCGATATAGGAAATAATTGTGCAATAGGAAATGCTTATCCAACTTTTGAAAAGGGTAGAAAATATTTGGCTCCAGGTTTATTCGGTCCTTGCGGTTATGGTTTTCCATCTATCTTAGGTGCTAAAATTGGTTGCCCTGAAACTCCTGTAATTGGTTTTGCCGGTGACGGAGCATTTGGTATCAGTATGAACGAAATGAGCTCATGTGCTCGAAAAGAGTGGCCAGCTATTTCGATGGTTATATTTAGAAATTATCAGTGGGGTGCAGAAAAAAGAAACACTACATTATGGTTTGACAATAATTTTATAGGAACAGAATTAGATCCAGAATTAAGTTATGCAAAAGTTGCTAATGCGTGTGGTTTAAAAGGTGTAACTGTAAAAACTATGGAAGAAACTACAAAAGCTATTAAACAATCTTGCGATGACCAAAAAAAAGGTATAACAACATTTATTGAGGTAATACTAAATCAAGAGTTAGGTGAACCATTCAGAAGAGACGCGATGAAAAAACCAGTTAGAGTTGCTGGCATTAAAAAAGAGGACATGAAACCACAAAAAGGTTTGAATTAATCCAACTTTAAATGAAAAATCAAAGTTCTGTAAAAAGTTTTGGAATTCTTTTTTTTATAGTATTTCTTTTAATTTCCTTTTGGCCGCTAATAAATTCACAATCAATCAGAATTTGGCCATTACCCATAGCTTTAATTTTTTTATTATTAGGTTTATTAAAATCAAAAATATTAATTCCACTGAATAATGTATGGATAAAATTGGGTGAAATTCTTGGATTAATTATTGCTCCATTAGTTATGTGTATAATTTACTTTATTATAGTAACTCCAATAGGATTATTGATGAAAATTATTGGTAAAGATTTATTAGGATTAAAATTTATTAAAACCAAGACTTATTGGATAGATAAAAAAGAAAAACCTTCAATGAAAAAACAGTTTTAATGTTAATTAATAAATCTTCTGTATCAAATATTTTTAAAATTTTAATTTCCATTTTATTCTCTGTTATTATTTCAGTTTTACTTTGTGAGATAATCTTAAGAGTAAAACATTACTTCTTGGTTGACTATGATATAGAAATGTGGAGATATTCGAAAGAACTAAAGGTCAAATCAACAAATATAAAAATTAATCACACTCATAAAAAAAATGGTTCATCAAATTTACAAAAAGTTCAATTTAAAATTAATAAATACGGACAAAGAGATAACAATTTTGAAAAAGATGATTTAAATAAATTTGAAAGAAGTTTTATTATTCTAGGCAGTTCAATGGCTCTGGGATGGGGCGTAGAACAAGACAAAACATTTTCAAGTGAGCTTAATAGAATATCAAAAAAAAATAATAAAAATTGGTTTTTTGTAAATGGTGGAATTGGCAATTATAATACCGAAAGATACGTAAATAATTATTTAGAGAATTGGAGTGAATTAAAATTTACAGATATTATTATTCATTTTTTTGTCAATGACACTGAGGTTTTATCTAACAAAAAAGCTAATTTTTTTGTAGAACATTCTCATGTTGGTGTTGTAATTTGGAAATTAATAAATTCATACAAATCAAGTTTTAAAAAAGAGAAGCTTGTTGATTATTATAAAAAAAAGTATGAAGAAAATTTTGAAGGATTTAAAATTGCTCAAAATGAACTTTCACGTTTAAAAAAATATTGTGAAAAAAATGAAATCAAGTGTCATTTGATTATGATGCCCGATATTCATCAATTAGACCCTTATGAATTAATTTTTACAAATGATAAAATGAAAAAAGTTTCTGATAAATTAGGCTATGAGTTCTTAGATTTACTGCCAGTTTTAAAGAATCAACCAATAGAAAAAATTTGGAATAAATATAACGACCCACATCCTAATGCTTATGGTCATAAATTAATGGCAGATAGAATATATGAATATTTAAATTAATGATTTTTTCTTCTTTAGAGTTTATCTTATTTTTTTCAATCTTTTTAATTTGTATAAAATATTTAAAAAATCACCAGCAAGCGCTTATTATTATCTCTAGTTTTATTTTTTACAGTTTCTGGAACTCAATTTTTTTTATTCTTCTTGTTTATTTGTGCATAAGTAATTTTTATTTTATTAAAAGAAAAGTAAATATATATTTTGCGGTCACGGCTTCTTTGATTCCACTTTTTTACTTTAAGTATTCATATTTCTTTTCAAATGTATTTAATTTGGAAATTTTAAGTGAATATAGTTACAAGGGAGAGCTTCCGTTAGCTATTTCTTTTATTACTTTTACCGCTTTAGCAACCATCATTGATACGAAACTTAACAAACATAATGAAAATTTAAACATAAAAAATTTCACAGAATTTTTAGTTTATTTCCCCCAATTAATTGCAGGGCCAATTTTAAGAGTTAATCAATTAATTCCACAATTGAAAAATAAAATAGAATTTAATGAGTCAAATATTAAATTTGGTTTAATATTATTTACAATTGGATTTGTTAAAAAAATTTTTCTAGCTGATAATATAGGAAGTTATATAGATCCTTTTTTTGAAGATCCAATACTACACTCTGAAAACGTAATTAAAGGTTTCCTCCTTTTCCCACTACAACTTTATTTTGATTTTAGTGGTTATATAGATATGGCCTTAGGATCATCTATAATTTTAGGAATTCATTTACCTCAGAATTTTACCAAACCTTATTTAAGTGAATCCCTAACCCAATTTTGGAGAAATTGGCACATAACATTATCAACTTGGTTCAGAGATTATTTATATATTCCTCTAGGAGGATCAAAAGTATCAAAAAAAAAATTATTTTTTAATCTCACATTTGTAATGTCCCTTGCAGGTTTGTGGCATGGAGCAAACCTTAATTTCATCTTATGGGGATTTTTAAATGGTTTTATTTTATTTTTTGAAAAAATAATTAATAAATCCCTTGAAATATCAAGTATTTTAAAAATTATAATTACTTGCTTCGTAGTTTTTAATTTATTGATGGTTTTTAGAATAAGTGATTTTAACCACTTATTTAATTTTTTTATTGAATTGTATTCAAATCTTCAAAAAATATTTCTTTTTGAAAACTTTGCAATCTTATTAATTCTAATATTGGGTGTAATTTCTCAAAAATTTGAAGAACATACAACTATAAAAAAATTTTCTCTTAAAATTTCATTTTTCTTTTTAATCCCGTTTATTTTAGTAATTATTTTAACTGGACTTGGAATAAATGCCGGATCTTCAGAAAAATTTATTTATTTTCAATTTTAATAACTTTTATTTACATTATCTCGTTTTTTAAAATTTTTGCTACTAAAGTGTGTCCGTATTCACTTAAATGGCCAGGATCGTATTTTAAAAAAATTTGGCTCTTATTATCATCATTGCAAAATTTGTCTTTAAATTTAATAAGTTTCAAATTAGAGTTAATAATTTTATTCTCAATTATTGTTTCAGCAAAATCGTTTTTATTACAATTTTTATCGCTTATTTGAAAACTATAAGGTATCATAAGAAATATCATTTTATTCTTTAGTTTTTTATTCTTTTCGCTATATTTTTTCATAATAAGATTTAGAGCATTAATATTATTTTCATTGAAAGAATTTATAGCATATTGATAGTATCTTTCATTCGAATTTAAAAAAATTCCTTTCATAAAAACATATGTGACAGATTTTGATCTAATAAAATTATTAATATAAATTAAAACTCTATTATTTCTCATTCTCTCAATGAAAGACGAATTGTTATTTTTTTTCGTATTTTGAGTATTATTTTTTTTAAAGTTATTTAAATTATCAAGATCATCTAAAGCAAAATTAACAAAAATATATTTTAAATTTTTAGAATTAATTTTCTCATCAATTATTTGTAGGTTATTTTCAATGTTGCTTCCTATAACGCTTGCGTTAAATATCTTATGTTTACTTAATTCTTTTTCTAATATTCCTGAAAAAGTATTTGATTGGGTAACTCCACTGCCAAAAGTGACACTGCCTCCTACAAAAAATATCTCTTCGAGTGTGTCATCTTTTTTAATAAAGTTATCTGATACCCTAAACCCATTTTCATCTGTGTAAACTTTTTTACCAAACACCTTTTTATTGGAGATATTTGGAAAGTTAAATATTGGATTTTTTGTTTCATCTCTTATTCCTTTTGATACGCCTTGAGGCGTAATATCAAAAGAAACCCTTACGAAAAATTCAATTAAAAATAAAATTGTGATAAAAACTAAAAAATTTATAAACAATACTTTTTTCATGGTTTTTTATACAAATTATCTATAAAGTTGTTTAAATTATATGATTTCATTTATTAAAGAGTTTTTTGAATTTCTCAAGGCTAGAAAAAAATATTGGTTATTACCAATAATAGTAGTCCTAGCTTTATTTGGGATTCTAATAGTTTTAAGCCAAGGTTCAGCCGTGGCACCATTTATTTATACAATTTTTTAGGTGACAACAATTTTAGGCATATCCGCATTTTACCATGATAGTGCAGCAGCACTTATACAGGATGGTCAAATAATAGCAGCTGCTCAAGAAGAGAGATTTTCTAGAAAAAAACATGATGCAAATTATCCGTTTTATGCCGTTGAATATGTCTTAGCAGAGTCTAAAAAAAATTTATGTGACGTAGACCACATTGTTTTTTTCGAAAAACCTTTTTTAAAATTTGAGAGATTATTAGAAACCTATTTAGCATTCGCACCAAGAGGATTTAAATCATTCAGTATGTCTATGCCTATTTGGTTGAGAGAGAAGTTATTCCAAAAAAAATTTATATTTGATCATTTAAAAAGACACGATAAAAATTTTCAAGATATGGACAAAATTAAATTTTCTGAACATCATTTTAGCCATGCAGCTAGCGCATTTTATCCATCTCCATTTAAAGAAGCAGTAATTTTAACTTTAGATGGTGTTGGTGAATGGGCAACAACAACAGTGGCTATAGGAAAAGAGAATAAGCTTGAAATGAAAAAAGAAATTCACTTTCCACACTCTCTAGGATTACTTTATTCGGCATTCACTTATTACACTGGCTTCAAAGTTAATAGTGGCGAATATAAAGTGATGGGTCTAGCACCATACGGTAGGCCCAAGTATAAAGATTTAATTATTAAAGAATTAATGGATCTTAAAGAAGATGGTTCTTTCAAACTAAATATGAAATATTTTGAATATGCTACAGGATTAACAATGACAAATAAAAAGTTTTCAAATCTTTTTGGACAACCTGTAAGAGATCCGAAAAAAGAATTATTAAGAGATTTTCATATGGATATTGCATCATCGATACAAGCAGTAACCGAAGAAGTTGTCTTAAGATTAACAAAAGATATTGCAAAAGAGTATAAAATTAAAAACTTATGTTTAGCAGGTGGTGTTGCTTTAAATTGTGTTGCCAATGGAAAAATATTACGAGAAAAAACGTTTGAGAATATATGGATACAGCCCGCATCAGGTGATGCTGGTGGATCTCTAGGTGCAGCTCTAGCTTATTGGCATCATGAATTAAAAAAACCAAGAAAAAAATTTGAGGATAAAATGAAAGGATCTTACCTTGGACCTAAGTTTGAGAATGATTTTATTGAACAAAAACTTAAATCACTTAAAGCGAGCTACAAAAAATATAGTAGAGAAGAAACAATTTCTTTAACTGCTAAAGAACTTTCAAATGAAAAAACTGTTGGCTGGTTTCAAGGAAGAATGGAATTTGGTCCTAGAGCTCTTGGTGGAAGATCAATATTAGCAGATCCAAGATCGGAAAAAATGCAAAAGCAATTAAACCTAAAAATTAAGTTTAGAGAAAGTTTCAGACCATTTGCTCCCTCTGTTCTTAGAGAAGATGTTAGCGAATGGTTTGAATTTAATAATGAAAGTCCTTACATGTTATTAGTCTCAAACGTTAAAAAAGATAAACAAATTAAAATGAACGCAGAAGATGAAAAATTATTTGGTATAGATAAATTAAATGTTAAAAGATCAAGTATTCCAGCAATAACTCATGTAGATTATTCAGCTAGAATTCAAACTGTCCATAAAGAAACCAATCCAAGGTATTATGATCTGATTAATGAGTTTAAGAAAAATACAAATTGTCCGGTTTTAGTAAACACTTCATTTAATGTTAGAGGTGAACCCATTGTTTGTTCAATTGATGATGCATTTAATTGCTTTATGGGAACTAATTTAGACATTTTAGTCATAGAAGATTTTGTGTTATTTAAAAATCAACAAGACGAGTCTTTAATTCAAGATTATAAAAATAAATTTGAATTAGATTAATTTAAAATCGAAGCAGGATCTAATTTAATATCAAACCAATTAAGTCTAATGTCTAAATGGGGCCCAGTTGCTCTTCCGCTTTGTCCTAAGGTTCCAACTATTTCACCTTTCTTAACTTTTTGACCAACTTTGACATTAATGTCCTTCATGTGCATATACAAAGTGCTTATACCATGACCGTGATCGAAAATTATTGTACCGCCAGTAAAATACATATCATTTTCAGCTAAAGTAACTTCTCCATCCATCATTGCTTTTACAGGCGTTCCCTCTGGTGCGTGAAAATCTATTCCATAATGTGGTCTTCTAGGTTTACCATTCAAAATCCTTTGACTACCATAAACACCTGTTATTATATATTTATCGATAGGATAGATAAATTTTTTTTTAAAAAAATCGAAAGAAGTATCTATAGATCTAGCTTTTCCAATTAGAATATTATCTTTTTTTATTCTCTCATATACTTCAGGTGGAGGCGTAACTTGCTTTGAAGGTAATCCATCTATTCTTTGAATTTTATATTTTCTTTTAAAAACTTTTTTTATAATTTTTGTAGACTCTCCCTTTTTTTTCACATTTATAATTACATCATTTTTTCTATCCCTTCCTAATCCAAATGCAAAATAGCCATCTTTCGAAACCCTAATATTACGATCATCTATAGAGATTCTGGTATCAGGCGAAGTTTTACCTAAAATAAATGAACCTTGTTTGAAATCACCTTTAAATTCAACTGCATAAACATTAGTAAAAAATATTAAAAATATTAAATAAATATAAAATTTATTGTGCAGTCCAACCCCCATCAACCATAATTGATGATCCTGTGATCATCGACGAACTATCAGAGGCTAAAAAAGCCACAGATGTAGCCACGTCGCTTTGTTCAGCAACTCTGCCCAATGGAATATTTCTTATCATTTCTCTCATAAATTTTTTATTTTTAAAGAATTTTTTCACCATAGGTGTAAGAACAAAAGTCGGGCAAACAGAATTTACTCTAATATTACTTTTTGCTAAATCGATTGCCATACCTTTGGTAAGTCCTTCAATTCCAAATTTAGTCATATTGTAAACGCTTCTTATTGGTCCGCCCACTTTACCCATTTGAGAAGACATATTTATAATTGACCCACCAATTTTTTTTCTATTTTTACTTTCTAACATTTTTTTCGCGCATATTTGGGCAACATTAAAACAAGCTTTTAAATTAAGATTTACTAAATAATCCATATTTTCCTTTTTAACCTTTATGAAATGTTCTGGACGATTACTACCAGCGTTGTTAACTAAAATATCTAGTTTAGGAATTTTTTCCATAATCATTTTGAATTTTACATTATCTGTTACGTCACAAACAAAGGATAAGCAGGTACCTTTTGTTTTTTTAATTTTTTTAGAAACTTTTTTTAGATCATTAGGGGTTCTGCTTATTAGTATAACCTTAGCACCTGCTTGGGCTAGAGCTATCGCACAAGCTCTTCCTATACCTTTCCCAGCGCCAGTTACTAAAGCGATTTTATTTTTAAGAATAATTTGTTTTAACATTAAATTAATATTTTTAAATCTGTATAAATTAAATCCACAGCTACAACTAATATAGCCAATAAACCCAACCAAGCAATCCATTTATATTTTTTAATCCAACTTGAAATTAGATTTGCTGCAACCGCCATTAAAACAATTGATAATATCAATCCAAAAACTAATAGATGATAATGATGACCCGCTGCTCCTGCAACTCCAAGAACATTATCTAAACTCATAGTAAAGTCTGCAAGAAGCACTGTCCAAATTGCTCTTAAAAAACTTGAATTATCAACTTTGATATCTTCTTCTTTGGAAGCTCCTTTAATTACATCCATGTAAAGTTTGTAAACAATATATAAAAGTAATATTCCTCCGATTAATCTTAAACCAGTTATTTGAAGTAAATAAGCAGTTAGTAATGTTAAAATTATTCTTAAAATTACAGCTCCACCTATTCCCCAAAAAATAACTTTTTTTCTTTGATCTGGTGGAAATTTGGAGGCTACCATTCCAATAATAATTGCATTATCTCCCGCTAGGACAAGATCTATAAAAATAATTTGTGTTAAGATTGTAATTTGCTCTGGAGTTAGTAGCTCAGCTAACATGATTATTTGTTCAATATCATGTCAGAGGCTTTTTCCGCAATCATTATTGTTGGAGCGTTGGTGTTACCAGAAGTTATATTCGGCATTATCGAAGCATCAACAACTCTCAAATTTTGCAGACCGTGGGCTTGTAATTTATCATTAACTACTGCCTCTTCTCCTTTTCCCATTTTACAAGTTCCAACAGGGTGAAAAATAGTTTGAGCATGATCACTTGCAGCTTTTACTAATTCCTCATCATCTGTAATGTGAGTCCCAGGTCTATATTCTTCTGGTTCATATTTTTTAAAAGTTTTAGTGTTCATCATTATATTTCTTACAATTTTCAGTGCTTTTGCTGCAACATCTCTATCTTCTTGTGTAGACAAGTAATTCATTTTTATTTTTGGATTGTCTCTACTGTCTTTGCTCGCAATATTTATCTCTCCTCTACTTGTTGGTCTTACATTAGCAACTGTTGGAGTAATTCCATCAAAGTCGTGCATCTTAGATGCTCCTAAAATATCTGTGCTTATAGGTTGGACGTGAAATTGAAGATTAGGAGTAGCTCTAGACGGATCACTCTTCACAAATCCACACACTTGGCTTGCTCCCATAGTCATAGGTCCGCTTTGTTTGAAAACATATTCTAAACCAATCAAAAAATTTCCAATTAAACTATTTATTTTGCTATTTAATGACTTCAAATTTTTTACCTTATAAACAGGTCTAAACATCAAATGATCTTGAAGATTTTTTCCTACCCCTTTTAATTCGTGAATGGTTTCTATACCGTGACGATTTAATTTGTCGGAGTCTCCTATTCCTGAAACTTGCAAGATATGAGGTGAACCAATTGATCCCGCAGATAAAATTACTTCCCTGTCTGCTTTAACAGAAACTAGTTTATCTTTTAAATAATAGTTTACGCCAACAGCTTTTTTACCTTCAAAATTTATTTTTTGAACATGAGCTTTAGTTACTATTTTAAGATTAGATCTATTTTTAACTGGGCTTAAATATCCTTTTGCTGCGCTACAACGCAATTTTAATAATTTATTTCTACTTGTTGTGAATTGAAAATATCCGATACCAAAATTATCTCCTGTATTAAAATCTTTTGTTCTTGGTATTCCAGTCTCTTCAGCAGCATTTTGAAATTCTTCTAGCATATTTAAATTTATCTTTTTATTTGATACGGTTATGGGACCTTTATCATTGTGAAATTCATTTGGGCCAAGTTCATTATTTTCAGATTTTAAAAAATAAGGAAATACATCATCCCATCCCCAGCCAGAGTTTCCTTGTTGCCTCCAATTATCATAATCATTACTTTGTCCTCTTATCCATAAAAGACCATTTATCGATGAACTTCCTCCTAAAGTTTTACCTCTTGGATATCTAATTGATCTATTATTCATGGTTTCATCTTTTTCAGTGTGAAAACACCAATCAACTTTTGGATTGTGCATTGTTTTAAAATAACCAACTGGAATATGGATCCATGGATAAGTATCCTTACCACCAGCCTCGATTAAAAGAACTTTATTTTTAGGATCTGCGCTTAACCTATTAGCAAGTACACATCCTGCTGAGCCAGCTCCAATAATTATAAAATCAAAATTATCCATGATAAAATTTAAATTATACGTTAGAAAACCCATACTTTCCAATATGTCAAATACAACTTTTGGTTTAATCTTCTTAGTTTGACTCCTGTAGTCAGATCAAGTTTACTTTTAATAATTAACAAAAAAACGGGGGAAATAATGAGAAAATTATTTACTATAGTTTTAAGTTTAGTTGCATTTATCGGAATTTCGGTATCTTCAGCAAACGCTAAAACACTTAAGTGTCAAACCGTTCTTAACACTAAAGCCGATGAGGTAAAAATGTTAAAGGACTTTACTGACACAGTAACAACGCTAACTGATGGTTCATTAAAATTTGAAATTTTGCCAGCTGGTGCTGTTGTAGGAGTAAAAGAAACATTAGACGCAGTAGATAAAGGATTGATTGATTGTGGGTTCGCATGGACACACTATTGGTCAGGTGATCACCCTGCAGCTATGCTATTCGGTTCGCCAGTAGCTGGCGGTGGAGTAGGTATAGACAACTTAGCATTTTTATCTTGGTTCCAATATGGTGGTGGTAAAGAATTATACGACCAATTATGGAAAGAAATGGGAAGAGACATAAAAGGATTTATGCTTCAACCAGTAGGTCCAGAAGCTTTAGGCTGGTTTCCAAAACCAATTAAAGATATGGCTGACTTTAGAAAATATAAATTCAGAACGCCTCCAGGAATTCCTGGTCAAACATATAAAGACATTGGTATCGCATCTGTAGCAATGGGTGGAGGAGATATTCTTCCAGCATTACAATCAGGTACTATTGATGCAGCAGAATGGTGTTGTCCAAAACCAGATTTAACATTTGGTTTCCAAAAAGTATTAAAACACTATTATCTACAAGGTTTACACCAAGTAGTAGTAAATGCTGACTTTTATATTACTGGAAAAACTTACAAAAAAATGACTGCTCACGAGAAAAAATCTCTTGAAGTAGCTGCAAATGCTTCATTAGCTAAATCTCTAAGCTACAGAATCTATGAAAATGGAAAAGCTTTAAGAGAATTAACTACTAAGCATGGAGTAAAACTTGAAGATACTCCATCAGACTATTTCGTAGAGTATATGGCAGCAGCAAAGAAAACATTGAACAAAAACGCAGCAGATAATAAATTTTTTGCTAAAGTTTATGACTCAATGAAAGAGTTTGCTGATATTGCTGTTCCTTTCTGGAGTGGTGCTCAAATGTCAAATGCTAAGCTAGGAATGGCTCACGCAGCGACACTTAAGTAATCAGTAGAAACATTTAAAGATATATTAGAGCGGGTTTAATCACCCGCTCTAATTTTTTAAGACAAATAAAAAAAAAATATGAGCGACGAACCCTCTAAGACAGATATTACAGACGAAATGATTGCCGAAAGGCGAGGAGACACTGGCAAAATGCCAGCAGATATGCCTGAATGGATGGCAAATACAATTACTTCGATTGATAAGTTTAGCAAGAAAATAGGAAATATAGTTTGCTGGATTTTAATGCCTTTAATTTTTGCAATGACCTACGAGGTTATTATGAGAAAGTTTTTTTTAGCTCCAACTATTTGGGCTTATGATATAAGTCGTTTTTTATACGGGGCTCTTTTTATGTTAGGAGCAGGTTACGCTCTCTCCAAAGGGGTTCACATTAGAGCAGATTTTTTATACAGAAATTTTAAAACTAAAAATCAAGGACTTGTAGATTTTTGGTTATATATTTTATTTTATTTTCCAGGATTAACAGTTTTTCTTTATATGACAATTGGCTATGTGGGAGAGTCAATACAAAGAGGAGAGAGGGGAATGGATACGACTTGGATGCCATATATGTGGCCTATAAAGTCATGTTTATTGATAGGAATAATATTTCTTTTAATTCAAGGTGTCTCAGAATTACTAAAAAGCTATTGGGCTTATAAAAAAGGTGAGTGGCCTGGAAAAGAAAAAAAATGATAGCAGAATTAATTGATCCAGCGGTATTAGGTTTCATTTTAGTTGGAGTAATGCTTTTTGCTATCTTCATTGGATTTCCAATCTCTTTTACTTTAATTTTTTTAGGTTTTGTATTTGGATATCTCGGATTTGGTAAATTAGTTTTTTATTTAATGACCCTACAATTTTCAATGGTCATGACCGAACAAACCCTCGCCGCTGTACCACTCTTCGTCTTTATGGGAATTATGATGGAGCAAGCAGGTTTGATGGAAAGGTTGTTCTCAGCATTCCAACTTATGTTAGCTAGAGTTAGAGGGTCACTTTATTACGCTGTCTTATTTGTTTCTGTAATTTTTGCTGCGGCGACAGGTATAGTTGGAGCTTCAGTAACAATTTTAGGAATCATGGCCGCTAAATCAATGAATAGATCTAATTATAATGTTCAGCTTGCTGCAGGAACGATTACGGCAGGTGGTACTTTAGGAATTTTAATTCCACCGAGCATCATGCTTGTTGTGATGGGACCAATTATGGAGATTCCTGTAATAGATTTATTTGCAGCTGCAATATTACCTGGAATACTTTTAGCTTCATTGTTTGCTGCATACACAACAATTAGATGTATTTTGGATCCAAAATTAGGTCCACCATTACCAGTAGAGATGAGACCAACTAGTATGAAAAAAGTTTGGATAGAATTTTTATTAGGACTTGTTCCGCCAGCAGCATTAGTTTTCGCAGCGCTTGGAAGTATATTATTAGGTTTTGCAACACCTACAGAGGCTGCAGGCTGCGGAGCGATGGGCGCGCTTTTATTATCACTCGCCTATAAAAAATTAACTCTTCCTAAATTACAAGAGGCTCTTGTTAAAACTTTAGAAATAACAGCTTTAATAATGGTTTTAGTAGCTGCATCAAACTTCTTCGGAGCTGTGTTTGCTAGATTGGGTACACCAACTCTATTAACTGAGTTTTTACTTGGTCTTGAGATGAATAGGTACTTAATTTTAGCAATGATTATGGTGATGATTTTCTTACTTGGTTGGCCTTTGGAATGGGTACCTATAGTGATGATTATTATTCCGATTATATTACCATTGGTTGAAGCTCTGGGTTTTAACCTAACTTGGTTTGCTATTCTTGTAGCCGTAAATCTTCAGACATGTTGGCTCTCGCCGCCCGTCGCTTTATCGGCTTATTTTTTAAAAGGCGTCGTACCTGAGTGGGATTTAAAAGATATATATCTTGGAATGATGCAATTTATGGTTTTACAATTAATTGGATTAATATTAATAGTTATATTTCCACAAATTGCATTGTGGTTACCAACACTTTTATATGGCAATTAGATATTTAAAAAAAGCACCTAAAACAGCGTCAACGGATGATGCAAAAACTCGTGAAATCGTTCAAACACTTTTAAAAGATTTAGAAACATCTAAGGAGACTGGCTGTAAAGAACTAACAAAGAAATTTGATAAGTATGAAGGAGATATAATTGTCTCTAAAGAAAGAATTGAGGAAATAAATAAATCTATAGATCAAAAAACTAAAGACGATGTAAAATTTGCTCATGATAGAGTAAGAAAATTTGCGGAAGCCCAATTAAAAAATTACGGTAATGATTTTGAAATAGAATTATCCAAAGGTTTATATGCGGGACAAAAACTTGTGCCAGTTAATACTGCAGGTTGTTATATTCCGGGAGGAAGATTTGCTCATATTGCTTCAGCTGTTATGAGTGTTACAACGGCGAAAGTAGCTGGTGTTAAGAACATTATTGCTTGTAGCCCTCCAAAACCAAATCTTGGAGCTCATCCTACTATAATATATACCGCTAATTTATGTGGAGCAGATGTAATTATGAATTTAGGTGGTATTCCAGCTATTGCTGCAATGACTTATGGATTGTTTAAAAATGCTCCAGCTGACATGTTAGTCGGTCCTGGTAATCAATTTGTAGCGGAGGCTAAGAGAATTTTATTTGGAAGAGTAGGAATTGATTTATTTGCTGGACCAACAGAGATAGCAATAATAGCCGATGAAAATGCAGATCCTGAAATTGTTGCAGTTGACTTAGTTGGGCAAGCAGAGCATGGTTACAATTCACCAGCTTGGCTTTACACAACAAGCAAAGATCTAGCAGACAAAGTGATAAAAAGAGTTCCAGAATTAATTAAAGAACTTCCTGAATTACCAAGGAAAAGCGCCGAAGCTGCATGGAAAGATTACGGAGAAGTCATCCTATGTGACTCTGATGAAGAAATGGTCCAGATAAGTGATGAATACGCTCCAGAACACTTAGAAGTTCAAACAAAAAATTTAGATTGGTTTCATAAAAAACTTAAAAATTATGGATCATTATTTATTGGCGAAGAAACAACGGTAGCCTACGGCGATAAGTGTTCTGGTACAAACCATATTCTTCCAACAAAAGGTGCGGGAAAATATACTGGTGGATTATTTGTAGGAAAATTCATTAAAACTTTAAGTTTTCAAAGAATGACAAAAGAGTCCACTAAACTTGTTGGAGCAGCAGCTGCAAGACTTTCAAGATATGAAGGGATGGAAGCACATGCAAGAACAGGTGATGCAAGATTAAGAAAATACGGATTTTCAAATTAATGCATGCACTAGTCTATACTGGCACAGAAAAAATAGAATACAGAGAAGAAAAAGATCCAATTGTTAAACCAGGAGAAACATTAATTAAAGTACAAGCTTCAGGCATATGTGGTTCAGATATGCATGCATATCATGGAAAAGATGAAAGAAGAATTCCGCCATTAATACTAGGTCATGAATTTAGTGGTACTAGTCTAGACGGTAAATTTAAGAATAAACAAGTTGTTGTAAATCCACTTATTAGTTGTGAAAACTGTGCTTATTGTCAAAATAAAAGAGAACACCTGTGTCCTGAAAGAACAATGATAGGTATGAGCACACCAATGAAAAGAGATGGTGGATTAGCAGAATTAGTATCTGTGCCAGAAAAAAATATTTATGAGACCCCAAATGATTTAAGTATTAAAGAGGCAGCTTTAGCAGAGCCTGCCGCAGTTGCTTTACATGCAGTTTTATTAGCAGAACAAAATTTAAAAAAACCTCTATCTGAAAGTAAGATTTTAATTCAAGGAGCAGGAGCCATAGGATTGTTATGTGGATTGGTTTTAAATAAGGAAAAAAATTCCACAAATATAATTATGTCTGATCCTAATAAAAAAAGATTAGATGAATGTGCCAAGTATTTAAAAGCAGACTTTGTTTCACCAGACAACAAATCAATTAAAGAAAATAATTTTGATCTAATATTAGAGTCCGTTGGTCTAGAAGTTACTCGTCACCAAGCTATTAAATCAATTGCTCCTGGAGGCACTATTTTACACATAGGATTAACACAGCCTTCTGGATCTTTTGATTTCAAGAAACTGACAATTCAAGAAGTGACGTTAGTTGGAACTTACTGTTATACAAATAAAGATTTTGAACAAACTTTAAAAATTCTTAATGAGAAAAAATTAGGTGATTTGGGCTGGATAGAGTACCGAGATTTAAAAAAAGGATCTGAAGCTTTTAATGAAATACATAACGGCACTTGTGTAGCTCCTAAAATCATTCTTATTCCTTAGTTCTACTCACAGTTGTGAAACAAAATGCATAACTGAAATAAAAAATTAACAAAGCTATGTTTAAACACTTTTAGTTATCATTTTAATTTTTGGGGAAATAAATATGAAAAAAATTTTTACGATTTTTCTTTTAACATTTTTTACATCTGCTTATGCAGGCGGCCACATTACAAAAGCACAAAAAGAGCAAACTATTCAATGCTTAGGTCATTATAGTGCTACAGCTGTTTTACCTGCTGATAGTATAGAAGTAGAAAATTTAGAGATGGCGTTAGCTTCAGTGAAAGTAATTCGAGAATATCTTAAAAAAGAAAAAGTTAAAGAAGATGAAATGAACACTGGTATGAATAAATACGTAGATAAAGTTTATGGAAAACCTTTCGATAAAGGTATGAACGATAAATGTAATGTATTTATATATAAACAGATACCTGGCTCAAAAGAGGAAATAGAAAAATTATCAAGAACTATTTACGCAGGATAAAAAATGAAAAAAACTTTTATAATTTTATCTTTAATATTTTTTACATCTGCTAATGCAGCAGGACATATGAGTTCAAAAGACAAGGAAGCAACACTTGCATGTACGGGTCTTTATTATGCCAATAGCATGATACCACAGGGTACTTTAAAACTAGATAAAATTGTTCATTCAATCGCGTCAAAAAAATTTTTAACTTCATACTTAATAAAAGAAGGACTTAAAGAAGATGCAATTAATTCGAAACTAAAT
This sequence comes from uncultured Pelagibacteraceae bacterium, assembly GCA_902633595.1. Taxonomy (GTDB): domain Bacteria; phylum Pseudomonadota; class Alphaproteobacteria; order Pelagibacterales; family Pelagibacteraceae; genus Pelagilacustribacter. Next base: position 44,254 of record CACPGV010000003.1, read on the forward strand.
GGATTTGTTGATGAGCTATATGGCAAACCTTATGATGATAAAAAAACATCTAATTGCGATAAATTTATCTATAAATTAATTCCAGAATCTAAAGCAGAAATAGAAAAACTTGTAAAATCAGGCATTTATTAAAATGAATGGATACATAATAGCTAATATAGATGTTAAAAATATAGAAGCTTACAAAGAATACGTTGAAAAAGTTTCCCCTATTGTAAAAAAATTTGGTGGAGAATATTTAATAAGAGCAGGAGAGTACAAGGTAATAGAAGGAAAGTGGAAACATCCAAGAACAGTAGTGATTAAATTTCCTTCATATGAAAAAGCTTTAGAGTGGTATAACTCTGAAGAATATAAACCGGTTAAACCAATAAGGTTAACCAACTCAGACGCTAATGCAATAATAATTAAAGGAGTATAATATGATAGATAAATTTGGAAACGCGTTTTATTTAATAATTTACTTAGCCCATTTCATAATAGTCGGTAGTTACGCCTATCAATTAGTATTTGATACTAAAAAATTTCTTAAAGGTAGAGGAGTAGATAAAACGGCAACTCTAATAACTAGATTCGCAGGTTCATTTATGATCGCTACTGTTTTGATGGCAATTTATATTGCTTTTATTAGATCAGGCGGCGTAGAGGCCACTTGGGCGTTCTTCAACTTAGTTTTCATAATGAATGTTTCTATTTTATTTACAAATTTTTATACATTGAAAATTGATAAGACAGGTCTAACTAAAAAAACTAGAAACGATGGAATATATGCTCCAATTGTTCTTGTTATTATCAGCGCTATTCTTTGTTATGGTTTGGCAGATAAAATTTATGTTTAAGGAGATATATGACAAAGTTTATGAATATTGTTAGATGCAAGGTGAAATCATCAAACAGAGAAGAGTATTTAAAAAAAATAGATGAGATGCCAAAGTTCGATGGGCAGACTTCAGCTAAGTATGTTGAGACAAAGCCCAACGAATTTTTTATGATAGGTGAATGGAATTCTGAAGATGATATTGCTAAAGCAAGACCAAAAATGATTGAATTTTTGGATACTTTAAGGCACACTTTAGAAGAATTGTCGCCAGATTTAGGAGTAACAGATCCTCACTCTGGAACAGTTGTAATCGAGAAATAAGAAAGGAGAAATAATATGGCAAAGATGTACATTATGGGAAATTATACCGAGAAAGCCTTTCAAGGTTTTTTAAAAGATCCGAATAGTGACAGAAAAGCGGTAGTTGAAAAACTCGTTCAAGGTGTGGGTGGAAAATTGCACACTATGGATATTGTAAGAGGATCATACGATTTTTGTGTAGTTGCAGATCTTCCTAGTTTTGATGATTTTGCTGCTGTTAAATTAGTAGTAGAGTCGACCGGGGCTGTGAAAAACTTATCAGCACTTGAAGCTATAGATTTTAATAAGGCTACTACAAAAGCTTCAAAAATGTCTTATAAGGCTCCGGGTCAATAAAAAAAAGGAGGTAACAATGGCAAAATTTTACACACTTGGATGTTATACAGCTAAAGGTCTTGGAGGATTTGTAAGCAATCCCTCTACAGACAGAAAAGCCGCTACATCTGCACTAGCTGCTTCTGTGGGAGCTAAAGTAACTCAATACTCAGGCCTAAGAGGAAAATATGATTTTATGGCAGTGATTGAAGGAACTTTTGAACAAGCTGCTGCAGCTGCTATGGTTGCTGTTTCTAGTGGCGCTGTCTCAGATTTTACAATTTTAGAAGACGTAGATCTAAATGAGATAGCTAAAACTGCTCAGAAAATGGCTTCATCATACAAAGAACCAGGAAAATAATTATTTTTTGTAGCTAATACATTTTAAGGTATCAGTAAATTTAATTTGATTTTTATATTTAGATTTAATTTCACTGATACCTTTATTCAAATCTTCTTTAGACATATTTAACAAGCAAGATATATCTAGAACTAATCATTGATAAGTACCTCTTCTTAGCAATATTTACTTTAAAATTAAAATTACTTTCTGATATTTTTTTTAAGTTTTTCTTTATTATTTTAAAAAATATCTTATCTTTTTCTAGACTTTCATTAAGTTTTTTTCTCATTAGCTTAAAACAGGGGATTTTATTATTCTTAATTTTTAGAGAAAATATTAGTAATTGACCTTTTGGATTTAATTTTTTTTTCGCTAGAATAAGCAAAGAATTTAGTTGTTTAATTGAAAAAAAATGAACAGATTGTTTAATTAAAATTAAATCGTAATTCTGTTTTTTCTTCAAATAAGGTATTGCATCAGATTTTATAAATTGAATATTTTTTCTTATTCCTTTATTTCTTACAATATCAATTCCTATAGCTTTATTTTTAAATTTATATTTTTTTTGAAGGAAACTAATTATATTTGCTCTACCACAACCTATATCTAAAATTTTTGTATTCCTATTGAGTTTAACTTTTTTATTAAGAAAAAAATTAAAAGCTGATATATACTTTTTTGAAGATAACCAGGTTTTGTTATCCCAGTTTCTTAATTTTTTCATTAGAGAGCAACAATAGCAGCTGCGATAGATGCCAATCTAGCGGGCGCGCTATCAGCTCGACTTGTTATTACCACTGGAACTTTACCACCAACAACAACACCTGCTGCACATGCACCCATAAAATAAATCATCATTTTTACTAAACCATTACCGGCTTCAACGTTAGGAACCAATAAAATATCAGTTTTACCCGCTACCTCATTTTTAATACCTTTTATCTGAGCAGCTTTTTCTGAAACTGAATTATCAAAAGCCATAGGTCCAAATACATCTGCATCAATGTTTTCTTTCTTTGCCCTTTGCGTTAATTCTTTTGCTTCTAGTGAGCTAGGTACACTTTCTAGAACTTCTTCAGTTGCTGAAAGCACTGAAACCTTAGGTCTATTAATCCCGATTCTTTTTGCAAAGTCTACTGAGTTTTTAAGAATATGCATCTTTGTTTCTAATTTAGGCAAAACGTTTAAAGCACCATCTGTAATGATAAAAGGTTTGTCATTTTTATCTAATGTCATATGCCAAACATGGCTTAATCTTTTTTTACCTATTAAATTTAAATCTCTTTTAAGGACAGCTTTCATGAGTATATCTGTGTGAATATGACCTTTAACAATAATTTTTACTTTTCCTTCGCTTGCCATTCTAGCTGCTATGGGCGCAGTGTTATTTTCTATTGGTTCATGAATAATCTCGAAGTTTGAAATATCCCACTTTATATCTTTTGCTATACCTTCAATTATTTTTTGGTCCCCAATAAATATTGGATCTATTAAACCTTCTTCCACAGCCTGTTTAGTAGACTCTATGGAAACTGCTTTACCAGCATTAACAATAACTACTTTAATAGGGCCTTTGGTTTTGGCCAATTTAATCAACTGCTCAGGACAAACTATTTCTTTATTTGATAGCATTTAAATCATTTAATTCTTTTAAGATCTTAGGAGGTATAAATATATCTTTATTTAAATTTTTTCTATAAATTTTATTTTTTCTCTCTCCTGGGTATAATATCGACGTGAAACCTTTAGCTTTAGGGAGCTTCTTAATTCTAGAGATATTAATTTTCATTTCTTTTAAGAAGTTTCCTCCAATAAAAATTTTTGGATTTATAGTTATAAATAAATGACCCATATTTTGTGGTCCCGTCAAATCATCAAAAGGATCTTTAGTTTTTCCTGAATGACTCGATCCTGTTAAAACTCCACTTAAAATATCTACCATCCAAGCTAGTCCAGAACCTCTAAAAGTTGAAATAGGGATTTGTGATCCTTGAAGAGCTTTATTAGCATCTGTAGTTATTTTTCCATTTTTATCTAACGCTACACCATATGGTATTTTTTGACCAAGTTTGCTTGCTCTTCTTATTGCCCCCCTATTAATCATTGAAGTAGAAGTATCAAATATAAAAGGAGTTTTGCCAGTCGGAACTCCAAAACAAATTGGATTAGTGCCAAATAAAGATTTTTTAGATCCGTGAGGTGCTAAAGCTGGAGGACCATTTGTAAAACAAAAAACCATTAGATTTTTTTTAACAGCTTGTTCAGCATAAAAACTTGAAAGACCATAGTGCCCACTTTTCTTGATACCTACGAGACCTATTCCAGTTTTTTTTGCATTTTTTATTGCTTGTTTAATTCCAAAATCAGCAGCAACAAATCCAATACTGTTATCAGCATTTACATACGACACTGAATTACTAATTTTTTTAATCTTAATTTTTGGTTTTGGATTTATAACTTTTGCTTTTATTCTATCACAATACATTTTAAGCCTTGCTAGACCATGACCTTTTGCTTCTAAAATTTCTGCTTTAATTAAATAATTAGAGCAAATTTCTGAATGACTTTTTGATAATTTATGTTTTAAAAAAATTTGATTAAGTATTGTTTTTAAAAGTTTTTTTTTCACTTAAACTTAATTTTTCCTTTTTCTTCCCAAAAATTGGTCCTCTGTTCTGGATTTTCAACCAAATTTTTGCACATTAAGCCATACTTTTTAGCAAGTGAAGAAAAATCTTTTTTTGCTAATTCTACAAAATTATTTACATTGTCTTTTGTTATTTGAGACATAACTTCTGGATTAAATCCCATTATCTCACCCAAATCATAAGTATATTTAAGTGAAACATCCGCACTTCTCTCTAAATTATCTACAATGATTTTATCTTTTCCAGCTTTTTTAAAACTTACTGCGGCCACTTTATAAAAGCTGTAACAGTTTAAGTATTCTTTTTGTATGTTCTCCATTACATATTTAGCAACTTTACCTTCCTTGGCTTTTTCGTCAGCACCTAAGGAAAATGGAATAAGTAGTAAAATTATAAGTAATATTTTTTTCATTAACTTTCTATTTTGTATTTAATAATCTTTTCACAATTTGATATTATGCTTATACCTTCTGAATTATTTAAAACACTTTTTAATTTTATTGTTTTATCAAAAGTATCAAATATCATCTGAGTATAAAAGGCAGGATAACCAGAAATTTCTGAAATGATAAGTCCATTTTCTCTAATAATTACCCTTGTAGTCTCATTTTCTTTTTTTACACGTATATCGTCAAATCTTAGTCGTTCGTAAGTTTCATCTGTATAGATAAATTCTCTAGTCATTAATCCTTGTTCAATATCAAGTCTATATTCATTTTTTTCAAATTCATAATTCTTACTTTTGCAGTTTTTGAAGACTAGAATTTCAGCAAATAAAAAATTTGAATAAATACAAAAAAATAATATTAAAAATACTCTCATTACTTTTTATAATATTTCATTGAAGCTTCAGCTAATATTAAATTAGGATCTAGAAAAGTTTTAGATAATTTTGCTTTTTTGAATGATTTGTAGGCAAATATAGCAATAGGAAGCTCAGTACATCCTAGAATAATTTTTTTACAATTAATTTTCAAAAGATATTTAACCGCTGGTTTGAGTGCTTTTTCTGCCTCTCTAGTCTTACCCATCTTAACAAATTTAATAGATTTGTTTACATTATTTGTTTGAATATTTTTTGGAGGCACACAAAGTTCAAAATTTTTATTAAAAAAATTACTATATATTTTAGTCTTAATTGTTGCATCGGTTGCCAATAAACCTATTTTTGTTTGCTTCTTACAACTTCTTGAAGCACTTTTATAAACTAGCTCAGGCATATTAAGTATTGGAATTTTTACTTTATTTTTTAAATCCGAATACCAATAATGTGCAGTATTGCATGGAATGGAAATGAATTTGCATTTATTATGTTGCAAAAATTTACATCCCTCAACTAGACTCTTTAAAACTTTTTTATATTTTTTTAAGTTTTGTTTTCTGTCTGGTATATTTGCTTTGTTATAAAGCAAAAACAAAGGATAATTTTGATCAGACTTTCCTCTATTAAGTTTTGCTAATTTAGTGCAAAAGTCTAATCCGGCTTGTGTGCCCATGCCTCCAAGTATTCCAATCATAAGAATGAAGTAATAAAATAATATGAACTATTAGTCTAATTAAAAAATTCTAATTGCATTAAATTTCAAATAGTTTTGATGGCCTATCCCGTTTTTATCTATTCTGTTTATTGTAGTTGTTAAATCCCACCCATTATTAAAATTCCAATCGAAACCAGTTTCCATACTCATCATTGATGAAAAACTTTTTCCAATATCGGTGGTATATTGATTTGATGAACTAGATAAATAATTTGCTTTTAGTGTAGAATTTTCAGTTAAATCCTCATTGAACTCGATCTTTAAATACGGAAATAACGTAGATTTTCTAAAATTAAAATCAGAAGAAACAACGGTTCCAAAATTTACAGATGTAGTTTGTAAATCTCTATCATCAAAACTTAGTTTCAAGTTACTATCTCCTGTTTCTGAATAACTATCAAACATTACATAGCTAAAATTTAAGCTAGAATAATTACTAAAAGTTATATCTTTAAAATTTTTTGCAAAATTATACTTTACCGCACCAAATATTTGTTGGCTTTTTAATTCGCCAGCTACTTTAGTATTATTAGCAACATCAACAATTCTACTCGTAACTTGTGTGGTTTCACCAAAGCTTAAAAAAGTATCTATAAAATTTCCCTCTTTAGGTTTCCAGGTATTGTAAAAGGATATACTTGAATTATCAGAATTAAAATTAGACCCATCAGTACTAATTTTTACATCTTCATTTCCATCTCTTAATGCAAAACCAAACAAAGAATTTTCTGCTAAGTTAAAATCTGCTCCAATAGTAAACCCCTCAGACTCACTTCTTCTACCTAGTTCGCCCACACTAAAATCAACTCCCCCAGAAGATATTAAACCGTTACTCCAAACAGCCCAGTTTTTAGGTTCCATACTAAATTCATTTTTTAAATATTTTGTCAAAGGAAGACCGCTAATAAAGTTTTCAACATTATCTTTTGTAAGTCCTTGATTATCTAAACCCGCTTTTGAATATTTATCTATGTAATGTTTTTTTAACTTGTCTTCTATACTTTGATTTCCACCATTATTTGCTAAAGCTAATTTAAAATCAGAAAACTTTAATCCATTATTTAGTCCTGTTCTTCTATATTGTTCCATTCTTCCCATTACAGAATTAGTAGAATTAAACATCCATCTTTTTACACTTTCTGTTTGCGCCTCCACCATTCCAGCCAACTGTTTGTCATCAAATGCTTGGTGTGTACTTCCACTTGCTTCAATTGAACTGATTGTAAGTGTCGTTAGTCCTGTAGTCGTTGCTGTCTCACCTTCAATACCGCCATATTCAATTACATAATATTGTACGTTCTGATTATTTCTATAATCATTCCAAGTTCCGTCTGTTTTTATATGCAACCTATCTTCACCTCCAGCATCGTTTGGTTCATTAGTATTCCAACCAAATTCTCCAGCTCCAAATGGTTTTTCGTATACTGTGTAGCCAGTATCCACTGTGCAACCCCCACTTGATGTGTTATCAGCGTCGTTACCAACTGTGAAAATTTTTCCATCATCAGGGCCGCCTGACCATTTCCAACATCCTTCTTGATCAGCGTCAGTTCCGCCTAACCATGCATTCACTCCAGCTTTGTCATCTATAAAAGTATTTTCTTGATAACTTGTTATAGAAGCAAGATATCCTGATAGCCCGTTTAAAGTAGAAGCTTCCGCAGCAGTTTTTGCATCAGACCAAGTTATATTACTTCCATGATTTACAACTTTGTAATAATGCCCATTAGCTGAATTATAAAGACTTCCAGCTGGTGTTATGGATAATGTTACTGTAGGTGATCCTGTAGTTCCATCACCCTTAAATGATAAAGTAGCTATTGCTGCATTTATTTCAGCCTGTGTTCCTATAAATCCTATTTCTTCATGATCGCTAGCTTCTAATTTACAATTAGTTGGTTCACTAGAATTATCAGAGGTGTAATCACAATACCCAGAAGCTTGTTCCAAACCTGTAGTAGTTGTAACAACGAGGGTTCCTGCCGAAGCAGTAATAGTTGCTAATAAATCAGTTGCAGTAAAACCACTTATGGTTGGAGTAGTTCCAGAGTCTGATAACAACACAAAGCTAGAAGTATTCGCAGTCAGGGTGCTAGGCATTGTAATTGTTTCAGCCCAAACTTTATTACTAAGTAATAAAGTTACACCTACAGCTGCTATTCTTAACCATGCTCTCATTAAAAACCCAAAATGATTATTTCTTAATTATTTATATTAATTTAAGGCTAATTATTCAACAGCTAGAATAGTTGCAATTACCAATTGAAAAAATAGCCTCTTATCCTTTTCCTCTCCAAGGTATGGTTTTATCAATAATTTTTCTAATCGTAATATCAAAAATAAGACCTAACATACCCATTATAAAAATAGTTATCCAAATTACTTCATATTGGAAATATTTTTTAGCAACATTTTCTACAAAGCCTACGCCAGTTGTTCCTGCTAAAAACTCTGCCG
>CACPGV010000004.1 GCA_902633595.1 uncultured Pelagibacteraceae bacterium
CCCAGAAATATTAGTTAGACTCAGAAAAGGTGAAATAACGATCAGACCTATCGCAGGCACAAGGCCAAGGGGAAAAAATAATAAAGAGGATAAAAAAAACGCATTAGATCTTTTAAAAGACAAGAAAGAATTAGCTGAACACTTGATGTTGTTAGATCTAGGAAGAAACGATGTCGGTAAAGTATCTAAGGTAAATTCTGTAAAAGTTACTGAAAAATTCAAAGTGGAGAAATATTCTCACGTTATGCATATTGTATCAAATGTAATAGGTAAGTTTAATAACCAATTTTCTTTATTTGAAACTCTTCTTTCAGGTTTTCCAGCAGGAACGGTAAGCGGTGCACCTAAAATAAGAGCAATGGAAATTATTGATGAACTTGAGAAAAATAAAAGAAAATTGTATGCAGGAGGAATTGGATATTTTACGCCGAATGGTCAATTTGATACCTGTATTGCTTTAAGAACTGCTTTAATTAAAAATAATAAATTTTATGTACAAGCTGGAGCTGGTGTTGTCGCTGATAGTAGGCCTGAAAAAGAATATATAGAGACAGTAAACAAAGCTAAAGCATTAATGAGCGCAGTAGATTAAATGAAAATTTTATTAATAGATAATTATGATAGCTTTACTTACAATTTATTTCATTACATCTCTAATTTTAAAAAGAATGTTGACGTCATTAGAAATGATAAAATTGATGGAAAAACAATTATAAGAAAAAAATATGACAAGATTGTTATCTCACCAGGACCTGGAAACCCTGATCAAGCTGGAAACTGTTTAAAAATTGTAAAAGAAGTTCATAAAAAAATACCTATTCTTGGAGTTTGTTTAGGTCATCAAATTATTGGCCAAGTATTTGGTGGGAAAATAGTTCAAGCAAAAAATTTGATGCACGGAAAAATAAGTAAAATTAAGCATAAAAAAAAAGGTTTATTTAAAAGGATTAAAAATAATTTTGAAGCCACTAGGTACCATAGTCTGGTTGTAGATAGGAAAACCTTTCCTAAAGATCTAGTAATTACTGCGGAAACTCAAAATAGGACCGTAATGGGATTAATGCATAAAAACTACAATATTCACGGGTTTCAGTTTCATCCTGAGAGTATAAGTACTAAAGTGGGTATGAAATTAATTAAAAATTTTATAGCTAGTTAACATGACTGAAATCATAGAAAACTTACAAAAAGGTCAGAGCCTTTCATTTGAGGAGAGTAAATCACTTTTTTCAGATTTAATGGAAGGAAAGTATGAGGAAGATAAGATAATAGAAATTTTGGAAGCTTTTATTAAAAAAGGTGAAACAAAAGACGAATTAGCTGGTGGTATATTTGTTTTAAGAGAAAAAGCTAATAAAGTAAAAGCTGGTCCTGAGACCATAGATACCTGCGGAACTGGTGGGGATGGACAAAATTCATTAAATATTTCTACAGCAGCAGCAATTGTTTTAGCTAGCATGGGTGTTAAAGTTGCGAAACATGGTAATAAGGCGGTTTCTTCAAATTGTGGTTCAGCAGATGTTTTAGAGGCACTTAAAATAAATATTAATTTAAAACCTAACGAAGCAGAAGAAAATATAAAAAAATTTAATTTTGCATTTATGTTTGCTCCAAATTACCACTCTGCAATGAAGCACGTTGGTCCGGCTAGAAAAAAAATGGGTAAAAAAACTATTTTTAACCTTATTGGTCCTTTAAGTAGTCCAGCTCAGGTTAAGAGACAGGTCATAGGTGTATTTGATAAAAAGTGGATGAAGCCTTTTGCAGAGGCGTTAAAAGAAAATAAAGTTGAACACGCATACATTGTTCATAGCGATGATGGCATGGATGAAATTTCGCCCTTTGCAAAAACAAATATTGTTGAGTTAAAGGACGGTAATATTAGTGAATTTACAATCAATCCAAAAGATCTTGGAATTAATTCTAAAAACAAAGAAAATTTAAAAGGTAAAAATGCAGAATTTAATGCTGAAAAAATTGTGGAAATTTACAAAGGTAAAAATAACGAATTTTCTCAATCTGTTGCGTTAAACGTAGCTGCAGGATTAATCGTAGCAGGTAAAGATAGTGATTTTAAGAACGCTTTCAACAAAGCTATAAAACATTTAAATTCTGGAAATGTATTTCAACACTTAGAGAAGATACAATCTGCCTAATGACAAATATTTTAGAAAAAATCGTTCAAGATAAAAAAGAGTCTTTAATAGAAATTAAAAAAGTAAGTAATTTAAATACTCTTGAAAATAAGATTAAAACCCTCGGTAATTTTTTAGATTTTAAACAATCGATAACTGAAAATAAAAATGTTTCTCTTATTACCGAAATTAAAAAAGCAAGCCCATCAGCAGGTGTTTTAGTTAAAGACTTTAATCATATAAATATTGCAAAAATGTACATAGATAATGGTGCAACTTGTCTATCCGTTCTCACAGAAGAAAAACATTTTTTAGGTAAACTTGACTATATAAAAGATATTAAAGACAAGTTCAAAATTCCTGTTCTAGCTAAAGATTTTTTTATTGATCCTTATCAAATTGCATTATCGAAAAGTTATGGTTGTGATTGTGTGCTTCTTATTATTGCAGCACTCGATCAAAAACAATCTGATGAGATTTATGCAGAGGCTCTAAAACATAATCTCTCGGTTATAGTAGAAGTTCACGATCATAAAGAAGCTGAAAAAGCTTTAAAATATGAAGAAGCTTTAATAGGAATAAATAATAGAAATTTAAAAACTTTAGATATTTCAATTAATAATACGATTTCAATTTTTGAAATTTTAAAAGACCACAAAGGTCCTCTTATCTCAGAAAGTGGAATAAAAGATGAAAACGATGCTAGATATATTTTTGAAAATTCTGGCATCAAAAACTTTCTGATCGGTGAATCACTTTTAAAATCTGACAATCCAGCTGCTTTAATGAAAAAATTTTCTCAAATAACTCAATAAAATAGACCTTAATTTCACATTGTAATTTAAATAGAACTTTTATAGAACATAGATGTACGAGGTTTGTTCTATGCTTACAAAAAAACAAAAAAACTTATTAGTATTTATTAATAAGAAGATCAGATCTTCTGGAATATCTCCCTCATATGAGGAAATGAAGAGTTCACTCAACCTTAAGTCGAAATCTGGCATACATAGATTAATTTCTGCTTTAGAGGAAAGAGGTTTTGTAAAAAGATTAGCCCATAAAGCGCGAGCATTAGAAGTTGTAAAACTACCCGAAAATGCAAGCGCGAATGATATTTTTAACTCTTTTACTCCTAGCGTAATTAAGGGTGGTCTTGATAAAAACGAAGAGGCAAAATCAACAGATGTTTCAGTATTAGGAAGCATTGCAGCTGGAACTCCAATTGAAGCTATACAACAAGAAGTTGATAGAGTTGCATTACCTGAGGACTTACAAAATAATGGTGAACACTATGGATTGAAAGTCAAAGGTGACTCAATGATTGAAGCAGGAATTAATGATGGCGATACAGTTATTGTTAAAAAGACATCTAATGTTGACAGCGGTCAAATAGCAGTAGTTTTAATTGACGATCAAGAGGCAACTTTAAAAAGAGTAAGAAAAAAAGGTAATACAATTGCTTTAGAAGCGGCAAACAGAAACTACGGTACTAAAATTTACGCTGCTAATAGAATAAAAATTCAAGGTAAGCTAGTTTCTTTATATAGAAACTTCCACTAAAATAGTCTAATAAATTCAAATGTCTTTTAATTGTAGGTTTGCGCCCTCTCCTACTGGGCCTCTTCATATTGGTGGTGTTCGAACAGCATTATTTAATTGGCTTTTAGCTAAAAAGAATAAAGGAAAATATTTCCTTAGAATTGAAGATACTGATCGAGAACGATCAAAAGATGAGTTTAAAAATCAAATTATTTCTTCTTTGGCTTGGCTAGGTATTAAGCACGATGGCGCTGAATACATTCAATCAAAAAATATAGATAAACATGTAGCTATAGCTGAAGAACTTATTAAAAAAGGTTTTGCTTATCCTTGTTATTGTTCTGAAGAAGAAATCAATGAACAGAAAGCAAAATGCAAAAAACAAGGTATGCCTTATGTGTATAATCGAAAATGGAGAGATGCAGAGGATCTTGAAATACCAAAAGATGTGAAGCCAGTTATAAGATTTAAAAGTAAGATTTCAGGTAATACAATCATAAAAGATTTGGTTCAAGGTGAAAGAAATATTTCTAATTCAACTATTGAAGATTTTGTAATTCTAAGAAAAGATAAATCGCCTACTTATCAATTATCTGCAACAGTAGATGATCATGAGATGAAAATTACTCATGTTATTAGAGGGGATGACCATATGATTAATTCATTTAAACAAAAACAAATATATGATGCTATGGGCTGGGTAGTACCTCACTTCGCACATATACCTTTAATTCATAGTGAACAAGGTAAAAAGTTATCAAAAAGAGATAATGCTTCTACTTTAGAAGATTATATAAAAATTGGTATTATTTCTGATGCTTTAAGAAACTATCTTTTAAGACTAGGCTGGTCTTATAAAGATAAAGAAATTTTTACTAAACAAGAAAGTATCGACCTATTTGATCTAAGTGGTGTTGGTAAATCGCCCTCTAAGCTAGATATGGCAAGGATATTATCTATCAATGAAACTTATATAAAAAATATAGATGAAAAGGAATTATTCAAATTTTTTCAAGAATACATATCTAAATATAAGTCATCAATTGATGGGGAAAAAAAATCTGCTCTAATAAAGTCTATGAGTTTCCTCAAAAATAAAGCTAAAACATTAGAGGATATTTGGATCAATTCTCAATATATAATTAAGGACAGTATCGAAATCGGTACCGATGATAAAAAACTTCTAGATGATTTATCTAAGACCATCATAAAAGAATTTATAATTGAGTATGAAAAGGTAAGTTCTTTATCCAGAGAAAGTTTAGAGCCAGTCATTAAATCGCTTATTGAAAAACACAAAACAAACTTTAAAGGTGTTGGTCAGCCTTTAAGGATAGCTCTAGTAGGATCAAGATTTGGTCCAGGTCTATATGACGTGATTTTATCGTTAAATAAAGCTGAAGTGGTCAAAAGATTAAAACAAATTTAATGAAAGACGCTACATCTTTCAGAACAAGAAAATCATCAATTTACGATAAAAAATCTAATACACCTTTTAAAATAAGTAGATCTAAATTCTTTAATTTTCTGAGTTGTAAAAGATGTTTTTATTTAGACCGTGTAAAAGGTTTAAAAGAACCTTCTATGCCTGGTTGGGCACTTAACATTGCAGTAGATGAATTATTAAAAAAAGAATTTGATTTGTATAGAAAGGAACAAAAACCCCACCCTATAATGATAAAGCATAATTTAAATTTTGTGCCCTTCAACCACAAAGATTTAAATACATGGAGAAATTCTTTAAGAGGTGGGATTTCTTATTTAGATGAAAAAACTAATCTTATTATTCATGGAGGTATTGATGATATTTGGTTTGATTTAAATGAAAAAAAATTGGTTGTTGTAGATTATAAAGCTCAATCATCAACTTATCCTGTCACAGTTTCTTCTTATCTCGATGCTGAATGGCATTTAAGTTATAAATTACAAATGGATATATATGTTCATATTTTAAGAAAAATGAAATTTGAAGTTTCAGATCGAACTTTTTTTTATGTTTGTAATGGTGAAAAAACAAATGACAAATTGGACAATAAAATAGAATTTAAAACTACATTAATACCATATCGTGTAAATATATCTTGGATCGAGGAAAAACTAATTGAAATGAAAAAAGTTTTAAATCTAGACGAACCTCCTGAGATTGAAAAGAAATGTGAAAAATGTGCTTATTTAAGTGGTGGTAAAAATTTTTTTTAAATAACTATCTATTATTATTTTCATCATCATTATTTGATGATTGATCTGTATTTTCCGTCTGAGTTTCTTCTTGAGTAGTCTCTGATTGAGTTTCTTCTTGTATTGTTTGTTCAGGTTCTGGATCCGATTGAGTTTCTTCTTGTGTTGGTTCCTCTTGTGGTTCAGGTGTTGGTTCCTGCTGTGATTGTGATCTAGCAATATCTGCTGCGCTTTGAGTTTCAGGCTCTCTTCTCATGAAGAAATATATTCCAGCTGCTATTACTGCGATAGCACCTAAGATATAAAGAATAATATTTAAAATACTAATTCCTTTTTCTTCTTCAGCTGCTTCTGTAGTTTCTTCAGTTACAGGCGTTACTTCTTCTTCCTCAGGTTTTGCGTCTTGTTCCTGAGTTGGTTCAGCACTGACTTCTTCTTTAGGCTCCTCTGGTTTTGTTTCAGGTTCTGGCTCTGGCTCAGACTCTTTAACAGGTTCGGGAGTTGGTTCGGGTTCTTTAGCTGGCTCCGGTTGCGGTTCGGGTTCTTTAGCTGGCTCCGGTTGCGGTTCAGGTTCTTTAACAGGTTCTGGTTCGGGTTTAGCCTCAACTACTGGTGTTGTAACTTGTGTTTCTGGAGCTTTTGCAACTGTTTCCGGATCTTTAGGTTTTGGATCAATTATACCAGTTGAAGCAACAATAACACCAATAATTACTACGACTAAAAAGTCCATAAAATTAATTTAAACTTTAAATATCTAAATACAGCAATTAACATGAACAGATTGGGTGCTGTCTGTGTACAAAAAAGTGATAATTATATGAGTTTTTTAATTTAGATCAATTAATTCTACTCAGGTTTAAAGATCAAACAAAGTCCATTACTACAAAATCTTTTACCTGATTCTCTCGGACCATCATTAAAAACGTGTCCATGATGCGCTCCACATTTAGCACAATGATACTCAACTCTTTCCATGCCAAAACTATAATCAATTTTAGTTTTAAAAGCCCCCGGTAAGGCCTCTGAAAAAGATGGCCAACCGGTTCCACTATCAAATTTAGCTGTTGAAGCGAATAATTTATTCCCACAATTAGCACAGTGGTAAAAACCTTTTCTTTTCTCTTTTAAAAGATCGCTAGTATAAGGTCTTTCAGTACCCTCATTAAACATGATCTCTTTTTGCTTTTTAGATAAATTCGGATTGATAACTTTTTTAGCTGATGCAACTAAAAAGCTAGTAGGAAATATTGAAGAAATTAATGAAAGTGCTAATAATTTAATAAATTTTCTTTTGAATAAACGCATATTTATTTATTATAATAATTAAATGAAAACAATTTTTTTATTTTTCTTAACTATATATATTGCATATTACCTTTTTCGTCCTGTGACAAAAAAAGAGATAAAGAAATTTAACGATCCAGATAATTGGTCAAATATGGGTTTTTAATCGTTTAACTTTCCCACCATCAATTGCAATATTATTAAAATTTAAATTAGAACTTCTTATTAAACTATAAACTAACTTTGCAACTTCTTCTGGTTTAGTGGGCCTTTTAATTTTATCAGCTTTACATCTCTGATTTAAAATTTTTTTCACACTTTTTTTTAAGATTTTAGAGTCTGTCTCTAGGAGTTTTTTAAGCCTACTTGTTAATGTCATGCCTGGATGAATTATTGAAACTGATACTTTATCAATTTTACCTTGCATTGCTAATGCTCTAGAAAAATTATTTAGTGCAGAGTTTACTGCACCCCCTATCATAAATGTATTCGAAGGATTTCTAGCTGCTCCTCCACCAATATTTATTACTTTTCCCTTATTTCTTCTTAAAATTTTCCAAAAGTTTCTGCTTAATCTAACTGCTGCTTTAAATTTAAGATTAAAGCCGTCATCCCAAACATTATCTTTAAGCTTTAAAAAACTACCACCTTTTGTAGCTCCGGCAACATTAATAAGATAATTTATTTTTTTAATTTTGGCTCCAATAGAATTGCATGCAGATAATGAACGTAAGTCTTTTGAAATTATTATTGAATTTTTAGGAAATTTTAAATTAGCTTGAATTTTTTTTAATTTAACTTTTGATCTTGCAACTAAAATAACTTTAATTTTTTTTTGATTTAATTCTTGGGCTATAGCCGAACCTATTCCTTGGCTTGCGCCCGTGATTAAAGCTATCTTCATTGAACTGACCAGCCTCCGTCCATGATCATATTTGATCCAGTAATTTGGTCTGCTTCATTGGTTGTTAAGAAATAAGCCAAACTCGATACATCGTTTTTTTTAATAAATTCCTTGGAAGGATGTTTTTCTTTTATCAGATCTTTTTTAGCTTTGTTAAAAGATATTTTTCTATCATTAGCTATTTTTTTTATTTGTTTAATAACAAGCTCTGTCAAAACAAAACCAGGACCTATTGCATTACAGGTTATATTTTCTTCAGCTGTCTCTAAGGCTACAACTTTTGTTAGTCCTACCAATCCATGTTTGGACGATACATAGCCAGATTTATTCTTCGAAGCTACTTTTCCATGAACAGATGAAATATTAATTATTCTCCCCCATTTATTTCTTCTCATAATCGGCAAAACCTCTTTAATCATTCTAAATGGAGTTGATAAATTTAATTCAATTATATATTCCCAAATATCATCAGTAAATTTAGTTATTGGTGCAACGTGCTGTCTTCCAGCACAATTAACAAGGACATCAATTTTTTTAAATTTCTTAGTGGTGTTTTTTACAAATTTATAAAGATTTTTTTTATTTAATAGATTGGCATTCATTACAATCGATCGATTAGAGTTAAATAATAACTTAATTTTCTTCATTTCATTCTTATTTATCAATCCAGCAATTGAAATGTTATAATTCTTTTTATAAAAAAATTTAGCAATATCTAATCCTATACCGCTCGTACCACCTGTTATTATTATTGTTCTCATATAATCTTTATTTCAAATTTTCCTAAGTTTTCATAATTTATATTAATCTGATCTTTTTCTTTTATATTGTAAGGCTGAATTAATGATCCACATAGTAGATAATCTCCTTTTTTAAATGCTATATCTTTATCCTTAAACTCATCAATAAAAACCTTTAATGACATTTTAGGATCTATTCTTTTCACTCCTGTAAAAAAGGGTTCTGTCATCCTATTATTAATATTAAGCTTAATTTTAACGTTATTTACATTAATATTTATCCAATTTTTAATTTCATTTCCTATAATTATCTTGCCTCCATTGCCATGGTCAGCAATACCTAAATACATTTGGGTTAATTTATTAAAATTAGATTTAGAATTTTGTTCGTATCTTGATGAAGTTATGTCAATAGCTGTAAATAATTTTATGTTTTCTAAGTTATTTACAAGATCATCATTAATTTTATAATCCTGATCAAACTTAAAAGCGTACTCACATTCTATATTTGAATAGGGTATATCCTTGTAATTTATTTCACATTTTGAATGTAGAATAGTATTTTCAAATATTTTTCCTGGTACAGGTCCATCAAAACCCTCTTCAATTTGTACCTCTTTAGCTACG
This sequence comes from uncultured Pelagibacteraceae bacterium, assembly GCA_902633595.1. Classification (GTDB taxonomy): domain Bacteria; phylum Pseudomonadota; class Alphaproteobacteria; order Pelagibacterales; family Pelagibacteraceae; genus Pelagilacustribacter. Next base: position 9,411 of record CACPGV010000004.1, read on the forward strand.
GCACCAATCTTCCAACCTACTGTTTTTTGTTTAATTTTTTTATAAAATAAATTTAATGCTTCGTACGCTTCCTCTCTTGACGAAGGAATTTCATTCTTATCAAAATTATTTAAATCAATTTGGGTTTTAGACACCCAAGCATTGGCTAATTCATCACTTAATTTATTCATATAAAATATATTTAATAACTATATTTAATTTGATTATCATTTAATAATGATATTAATACAGCATGGAATTATCAATCGATAAAGCTAAATTTGCTAAGACTTCACTTGAACAAATATCAGAAGCTTTAAAAAAAGGGTTAGTTCAAAACTATAAGTCAGTTGAAATATCTATCGAAAATTGTCCTGATCTAACAAAATGGGACTGTCCGGCATCTGGCCTAAGTGGAAATCAAAAAATTATTGATGTTGGAGGCGAACCTTATATGCACGATAAAAGATTTATAGGTGCTGAATTTGATTTTGAAGAGATTGCAAAAAGAATTGGATCTGAAAAATCTTATGCTTTAGGAGCAGGATCTGGTGCTATGTCATGTTTAGATGGACATTGCGGTGAATTAGTTATTAATGAAAATTTAATTAATAATGAGTCTAGATCAATAATTGCTCAAGTAGACGAGCAAAATAATTGCAAAGCATCAAAATATTCAGCTCGCAAACATGGTGGTTTAGGAAATATTTACTACTCTGATGGAAAAATTGGAAAAGTTATTAAGATTATAATTAAAGGAAGATCTGGTGAACAAGGTTCTCTACCTCAAGCCATGCGTAAAGCTTTGAGTGATAATCTTACAATTGCAAACAACAATCATGTGGCCGTAGCAGGTATTTTTAGAATTTTAAAAGGTAAAATTAAATCTCATGTTCAACCAGACTACGATACTATTAAACATGAATATTACGACCCAAAACAAATGAAATGTGTGAAAGATTTTTTACAGTTCTACGAACCTATTGGGCCTCATTTTCAATGCTACTCAATTCTTTGGACTGGTGATCCTACAGGAGGAAAACTGAATTTAAGAGAGTCAGGTGAACACACACATTTTCACTCCTATAAAGGAACCCAAGATGCTGGTCATTATCATTTCGATGTAACACCTAATGATATTGAATATGAGTGTTATTTTAATATTGCTCCTGAGGTACACAGAGTAAATAACATATACAAAGAGCTAGCTTCAAAATAAAAAAATTTAATTTATATTTTCTTAATCGGGATGGTTGGGTGCCTAGTTGTAGATGTAACAATATTTACACCAAGCTTTGCCTCTCTTAATATAATATATAATCCAGCTCCAATTATTAAAAGACTTCCAAAGTAGACATTAAGACCTGGAATGTCCTGAAACACAAAGTATCCAATAATTCCTCCAGCAATTATTTGAATGTATTGAGCGGAAGCAAATATTGATGACGGTAAATGTCTAGCTGAATTTATAACAAAAATTATAGCTACTCCTCTAAATGTACCACCTATCAAGTTTACAAATAAATCATTAATTGGCATCGGTTTATAAAAGTAAACAGCAACAATTCCAGCAAATAAAATCATCAATAATTTTCCATAGATAAGAAAAGAAAACAAACTTTCTTGTTGTCCGTATTTTCTAACTATTAAATAACTAGCAGCTGGCAGGAACGGCATTATGATAGCCAGTATTCCTATTTTACTAAACTCATTACTAAAAGGATCAATAGCTATGATAGCTCCAATAAATCCAATTATAGTTGCCAAATATCTTCTCCAACTAACTTTTTCTTTTAAAAAGATAGCGCCCCCAATTGTTAATAATAAAGGAATAGTAAAAATAATGCTGTAAAGTGTAGTAAGGGGTAAATAATAAGTTGAATAAACGAAACTACTCATAGCCAAAAACATTGTTAGGGTTCTAAAAAAATGGACAGTGAAACTTGCCTTTTTTAATTTATGCCAAGCATGTTTATATTGAGTATAAATTACTACAGTTATTAATGCTGCAAATGAAGAAAATAAAACAATTTGAGTGGAGTGATATCTATTAATTAAATCTTTTGAGATTGTGTCCTGACATACAAATAGAAAGTAGCCTAACAAAGCTAACACAAAATTTGTGTAGTTGACCCGCTTAGTTACGGATTGCATTTAATAAATTATATGACGTTTGGTAAATCTCTTTTTGAGTTTTTAAAAGTTGGTAATGGATACTTATAAGTCCATTTTCTTGGAATACATTTATTTTTAGCTTCTTCCCACATTGCTATCCATTGTTTGTAATTATTTACTTTAATATTTTTTCTATTTTTACTTTTTACTACAAAGCTTGGTAATGGATCCCTACCAGAATGTTGTCCTGTTTTATTAAATCTTAAATCCATACTTATTCTAAAATTTTTTGATTTATTTGGAAGAGAGCAATGGATTAAATACCTACTTAATAAAATAATATCACCAACATTGGCCTCTAATGCAATAGTTTTTAAATCATCTATTTTTTCTTTACCTTTAATTTCAACTTGACCTTTGCTGCCTGTATCATGATTTACTAAACCTAATTTATGACTTTCTTTAACAGCCAACATACATCCATTTTCTATTCTTGTTTTTGTAAAAGGTATCCAGCAAGTAACTAATTCTGTGCCCTTTTGACCTTTTTTATTCATTACACCGGCATCTTGGTGCCATGGGGTTCTTCCAACTAAACCATCATGTAAATTTTTTTTAGAAATTGCTTTTTCAGGTTGTTTTATTCTAGAATTTTGACAAGGATTAGAAGACATTTCCTGTCCAATTATTTTAGAAATTTTTTCTAGAATTTTATTATTTTTAATTAGATTAAAGATAGATTGGCTTGCAAAAAAATCGCTGTCTACATTAACATTTTGTGGAAGTCTTATATTAAAATATTGATCCAATTCTGGAATATTCAATTTAACTAAATGCGAGTATTTTTTTTTAAAGCTTAGCCCTAATACTCTTTTTTTATCTTTTTTAGGAACGAATCTATGAACTAGTCTGTTCATGATGAAAGCCATGTCGTTTAAAATTGGTTCTAAGTCTAATTTATAATCCAGAACATTTCGAATTCTTACAAAACCGTTTTTCTCGAATTCTTTTTTAATATTTTGAACCATGGAATCTTAAGATAATTACAAAAATAATATCAAAACCAAATTATACTGCAAGTGCTTTTCTCATCTCCTCATCATCCATTTTCTTACCAAGATAAGCCTCGATCACAGCATTGTCGTCTTTAACTTTCGATGGAGTTCCCTCAGCTATTTTTTGACCATGATCAAATACTGTTACTGTATTACAAGTATCCATCACTACTTTAAGAATGTGCTCAATAATAATTAAAGTAAGACCGTACTTGTCTTTTAATTGCATAATAATCTTCATAAGGTTATCTACGTTAACTGGTGACAATCCTGCTGCTGGTTCGTCTAACATCAACAACTTTGGTTTCATAGCGATAGCTCTGGCTAATACTAATAATCTTCTCTGACCTCCAGAAAGTTCACTTGCGTTTAGCTCAGCATAATCTGCTAAACCAACAAATGATAAAAGTTCCATCATTTCCTCTTTGATGGCTCTCTCTTGATCCCAAATTTTTTTTCTTCCTACCACCGCATCAATAAAACTATATGGAACTTTGGTATGATAACCAGCCATCACATTATCAATTACTGTCATGTCTTGATAAAGTCTTAAAAGTTGAAAAGTTCTAGATAAACCATATCCAGCTATTTTATATGGCGGTGTGAAGGTAATATCATGCCCATCAAACTCAATATAACTTCCTGGGTCGCTATCATATATTCCTGAGACTAAGTTAAAGAATGTGCTTTTGCCAGAACCATTTGGTCCAATGATGCCTCTTATTTCATTTTTTTTAAGTTCAAAATCTACTTTATCCATAGCTTTTAAACCTCCAAAAGATTTTGTTAGTTGTTTAGTTTTTAAAATCATTAAGTTTTTTCTGTTCCTGTTTTCTTTTTAAATCTTTTCTCTAAAAAGTATCTGTCAATAAAACCACCAATACCTTTTGGCATAAATAAAATAGTTAAAACTATAGTTAGACCAAATATTAACAATTGGTATTTGTATAAAGGACGTGTTAAATCGTAAACAATTGTAATAATGACTGCTCCAATTATTCCTCCCCAGATATGTCCTAACCCACCGAGAACAACCATCGCTAAAAAAGTTACCATCTCAATAACTGTATAGTTATTTGGATGGATATATCCTGGTGGCATATGGGCATATACAGCTCCCGCAGCACCAGCGAACATAGCGCTTAAAATAAATGCTAATATTTTATATTTCTTAACATTAATTCCTGCAGCGGCGGCACATATTGGATCCTCTCGTATAGACATAAATGCTCGTCCAATTCCAGATCTCAAAATACTAAATGAAAAATAAACGGCGATTATCATTATAGTCATTGAAATAAAATAATATCTATCTGGTGAGTCAAAATTAAATCCCATTAAAGATGGAGTTGGAATATCTGAAATACCAAACGTTGATCTAAAGAAATTTCCATTTTCAATAAATAATCTAATTGCCTCTCCTCCACCTAATGTTGCTAAGGCTAAATAAGGTCCCTCTAATCTAAAAGATGGTATACCCATGGCTACACCAAAAAATGCAGTAACCACGATTGCTATTGGTAATGTGACCCAAAAACCTAAGCCCAAATAAAGAAACAACGTTCCAGCAGTATAAGAACCAACTGCAAAAAGTCCGACGTGGCCTACTGTTACTTGTCCGCAATATCCTTTAACAATATTCAATCCTGCTGCAACTACTATGTTAACAAAAATAAGAGTTGCTAAATGAGATTGATATACATCTGTAAAAATTACAGACGGCACAAGGGCAAGAATACAAAAAGCTATTATAAACGCGATAAAAGGATAGTTTCTAATTAATATTTTGAATTTTTCCATTAACCAGCTTCTTTCAAAAAGTAATCTGAATCATGGCTTGATGTAAGTAATTTTTTATTAGTTTTCTTAATTTTTGGAAGATAGCTTACATTCTTATATTTCCAAACGACAGGTTTGCTTAGCGCATAACTTCCATAAATGAAAAATCTTTTTTTACCTTTTTCCTCTCTAAATAATGTTACTCCGTGGTAGGAATTTGGAGTGGATTGAAAGAATATAACGCTACCTCTTGAAGGCGTAAATTCTTTAACTTTTGTTAATTCTGAAATACTTGGGAACCTTTTAAAACTTTTTCTTAGTTTCATATCTGTTTTTTTTTTAAATATTGTTAATGATCCACCATTCTTTTTAGGGATATCATTTAGGTAAATTAAAAAATTATAAAGTCTTGTCACATCATCTCTATGAGGTCTTAATCTATAGCCTCCTCTGGATACGGAAAAATCAATATCTAAATTTACATCTGGATTTTTATAGGATTTTCCTAGCATTTTTCCTAATTCTTTCGAATTCATTAATTTTTTATTTGTATATTTTTGAGCTAAGAATTTCTTTGGTAAGAAAGTATTTGACCAGCCATAAGTTTTAAACGACCTTTTAAAACAATTTTCAACTTTTCTATAAAACGATTTACTATTGAATTGATTATATAATTTTCTCGATAATTTAGATTTTTTAAGATAATTTTTAAAATTTTTTGAGCCTTTATTAATTCTATTTCTTCCACCTTGAATAAGATCATCAAAAGATTTAGCTTTTTTAATTTCATTAATAAGTGTTTCGCAATCTCTTGCTGATATAGCTTTTTTTCCAATCATTACTGGAAAATTACTTTTAACTTTTGATAATTTATTAACTTCGATCATTTTTTGTAATTACCTAATAAAAAATGAGCGGTAATTTTACCTACCGCTCATTAATTTTTATTTATTATAAACCAGCACTAGCGTTGAAAGTAACTGTACCTGCAACCGCTGTTTTAAAGTTTTTGCCACCTCTTGTGTACTCAATCATAACAGGAGTTCTGTTACCATCTCTACACTCAGGTGTTCCTGATTTACAGAAATTAATTGGACCAGATGCTAAACCTCTAAAGTCAGTTGTAGCAGCAATCGCGTCTCTTAAACTATTTCTATCAGCAGCTAGATCTCCAGAGAATTTAGTCTTTTTAAGAGCTATCTCTAAAATATCTAACAAGTCCATCATTTGAGAAAAGTCGTGTCCTGGTACAACACCGTATTTGTCTTTTACCATTTTCACGAATTTTTTAGCTATAGGTCTTTTGTCAGACGCAGCAAATGCAGCAGCATATGTTACACCTTTAGCAGCAGATCCAGCGTTTGTTGGGATCTCTACTTTCGAACCAATTGAAGCTGTTACTCTGTGTACAGATTTTGGAATTCCAACTTCATATGATTGTACTAGACCACGTACTGTCTCATCCATCAGCGCTGAAATTACAAGCACTTCTGGATTAGTAGCTTTAGCTTTTGTTAAGTAACTTCTAAAGTCAGTCTCTTTCTCACCTGACTGAACCATATAAGTAGGCTCAACATTATAGTTTTCTCTCATGTAATCAGCTAATGATAATGCAAAATCTTTACCAGCTGCATCAGGACCATAGATATAAGCTATTTTAGTACCTTGGTTCTCTGCAGTGTATTTACCTTGTACGATTTTGTAAAATCTAGATGATACAGGCACTCTGAAAATGTATTCACTACCTTTTTTAGTAATGTCTGCATTTGTAGAGTGAGGTATGATTTGTGGAACTTTAGCTTTAGCAGATACTGGTACCATTGGTAATGTAACTGAACTACAGCTTGATCCGATTATAACGTGAACTTTATCTTGGTAAGCAAGTTTTGTTGCATTTGCTACACCTTTCTCAGATTTACATTCATCATTATAAAGTGTTAAGTCAACTTTTTGACCGTTAATAGTGCCCTCTTTATTCCATAGAGCAACCGTATCAGTAATTAACTCTCCGTGTTTATATCCAACATCTGAAAGCATTCTGAATGAAACACCAATTTTAATTGTTTCTGCCTGTGCTAATGTCGTGATTACTAAACCTACGGAAAAGATAATTGTCGAAAAAACAAATTTAAGTTTGTTCATATTTCCCCCATTTGTTATTTAATTGTTGCTTAGGCTATAAAAAAATAGTTATATTGTCAAAACGTTAAACAATTTAATTAATCAAAATTTTTTGGGGGGAGATTGTTAAAAGTAAATCAACTAGTTTCTGGATACGGAACCGTCCAAATTTTGAATGGTGCAAACATGAAAGTTGATAAACAATCTATAGTTGCATTACTTGGTGGAAACGGAACAGGCAAATCAACAATTTTAAAAGCTGCTTCAGGGTTAATTAGATCATGGAAAGGAACTATTGAATTCAACAACGAACAAATTCAAAATTTACCTCCTCACGAAATTGTAGCAAGAGGTTTAGTTCAAGTAACACAAGGTAAAGATGTTTTTCCAGCAATGTCAGTCACAGAAAATTTAAGATTAGGTGGTTTTATCTTAAAAACAAAACAACAATTAAAAGACAATTTAGAAAAGGTTTTTAATTATTTTCCAAGATTAAATGAAAGAAAAGATCAATTAGCTGCTACTCTTTCTGGAGGAGAACTACAAATGTTGTGTATCGGCCGAGGCTTAATGTCAAATCCTAAAATGATAATGTTGGATGAACCTAGTGCCGCCTTAGCGCCTCAAATTGTTTTAGATATATTTAAGAATATAAATAGAATTAGAAAAGATGGATTGACAGTTTTAGTTGTAGAACAGAATGTGAGAATGGCTTTGCTTTTAGCGGATTATGGTTACGTTATTAAAGATGGCGTAATTAATGTTGAAGGAGAAAGTAAGAAACTTATGTATGACGAAAGCGTGAAAGAATCTTATTTAGGAGGTACCAAAGCTAATGTTTGAAAAATTTAGGTTAGGAAAAAGAGGAGAAAATATCATATTTACCATTTTTATATTAATGTATGTTGCTTATTGTCTAAATAGTCCTGATATGAGTTTTGAATCTTTTAAGACAGTGCTAACCATTGGTTTATCTGTAGGGATTATTTATGGATTGGTAGCTCTAGGTATTTCATTAATTTATACAGGCTTAGATGTTGTTAATTTTTCTCATGGTGAATTTTTCATGATTGGGGCTTTCGCAGGCCTAACCATGTTTAATATTTTGGGCAATCAAGATTGGATTTTCAACTTATTTCCTGAAGCTTATGGTTGGATTATTTATGTAATTTGTCTTTTTACAGCATTTGTATCAATGGGATTATTCGGTGTTTTTATTGAAAGAATTTTTTTAAGACCACTTACAAAAAAAGGTGGTGGTTACACAGTTGCAGGAATGGGAATAATCATTTGTGGTTTTGGTCTTTCGGTTGTTTTAATTAATGTTGCCTATTTAATTTGGAACCCAGTAGCTAAACCTTTTCCGGCTGAGCTTGGTCTACCAATGGAAATTGGGGGATTATTTTTACCTATCACTTATGTGTGGATGATTTTCGTAGGTTTATTTGTTGCTGGAGGTCTTTGGTTCTTTTTAAATAAAACAAAAATGGGATTAGGAATACGGGCTGTAGCATTCTCAAAAGATGTATCAAATTTAGTTGGAATTAATGTTCCTTTATATATCTCAATAATTTTTGGTATCGCTTGTGCAATAGCTGGTATAGGCGGAACTTTGGTTGGACCGACATACCAAGTTGTTGTTTTTATGGGTTACATAATTTTAATGAAAGCTTTTGCAGCTGCTGTAGTTGGTGGCTTTGGTAATTTACCTGGGGCAATTGTTGGAGGCTTCACTGTTGGAATTTTTGAAACTGCGTCTTCTTTTTATGTTTCTGGAAGTCACAAAGACTTATATGCATTCTTATTAATGATTATAGTTCTTATGATCAAACCAACTGGTTTCTTTGGTGTACAAGTAAAAATGAAAGCTTAATGATTAAAAAAGACACAAAAGTAGCTGTATTGGGTGCTGGAGCAATGGGTTGTTTGTTTGGAGGCTTATTAGCAGAAAAAGGACTTGATGTTGTCCTAATAGATGTGTGGGAAAAACATGTCAGAGAAATTAATTCAAAAGGTCTAAAAATGATGGGTCATGGTGGTGACCGAATTATAAAAATTAAAGCTACAACTGAACCTCAAAAACTGAGTGAAGTAGATGCAATTATTGTAATGTGTAAAGCTACTGCATTAAAAACAGCACTTACAAACGCAAAAAATATTATTGGAGACAAGACAATGTTGATGTCTTTTCAAAACGGTATAGGGCACGAAGAAATAATGCAGGAAATTGCAGGAAAAGAAAAAGTTTTAGGCGGATCTACAACTCAAGCTGCAAGCGTGCAAGGTCCTGGGATAATTCAAAATCACGCAAGTTTACCTTCGTGGATTGGTGAATACGACGGAGGCGCAAGTGAGAGAGTAAAAGATTTAGCAGAAACCTTTACTGCTTATGGTTTGGAAACATTGACTGAGGAGAATATTAAAAAGAGAAAATGGATGAAATTATTTGCTCTTACAGCAATAGGGCCGCTATCTGCTATTTTTGATTTACACCATACAGATTTATACATCTCTAACAAAAATCAAGTAATGTCTAGAAAATTAGGCAAGGACATCATTCTTGAGACAAGAAATGTTGCTAAGGCTGATGGAGTTGACGTTACAGAAGATGAATGTTTAGATATGTTCAATCGAATTGTGGACTCTAGACAAACAAATAAATCTTCAATGGCATTTGATGTTTTGAAAAAAAGAGCCTCTGAAATTGATTTCATTAGTGGAGCTGTTTCAAGAATAGGTAAAAGGCACGGAGTGAAAACACCTTTGAATGATTTAATGTATAATATTATTAAAATTAAAGAGGGAATGTATACTTAAATATACATGAGTAATGAAATCGTCTGGTCTCCTCCGAAAGAAATAGTAAATAGCTCAAAATTAACCAAATTTTTAAAATTTTGTAAGTTAAACGATTATGATGAGCTTGAAAAAAAAAGTTATGCTGATCCTGGTTGGCTTTGGGATAATGTTATTAAATTTTCTGATCTAAAATTTTATCAACCTTATGAGAAAATCATGGATGATAGTAAAGGAGCACCATGGACAAAATGGTGTGTGGGTGGAAAAACTAATATTGTTCTTAATTGTATTGATCGGCATAAAGAAAAAAAATTCTTTAGCGAAAATTTTATTTTTGCAGAAAAAGAGGATGGTACTAAAAGTTCAATTACTTATGAGGAATTTAATAAGCAAATCTCTAAAATAGGTAATGCTCTTAAGATTAATGGTTTTCAAAAAGGTGATGTGATTGCACTCTATATGCCTCAATTTATAGAAACCTACATTGCTTATTTTGCAATTTTAAAAATCGGTTGTATCGTTCTTCCATTATTTTCTGGTTATGGTTCTGATGCTGTAATTGAGAGATTAAATATTGCAAATGCAAAAGGTATTTTTACTGTAGAAAAAACTTTTAGAAAAGGAAAAGAAATAAAGATGTTTGATCTTATCAAAAATGATTTAGATCAAGTAAATTCTTTAAAAAAAGTTTTTTTGTTAGGTGATGAAAAAGGTAAGAAAATTTTTAATTGGGAAAATTTTAAAAATGTTTCAGAAAAGTTAAAGACTGAAGAAATGGAAGCTGAAGACCCAGCGATAATTCATTTTACATCTGGGACAACTGGTAAACCTAAAGGGTGTGTGTATACACATATTGGTTTAGTGACTAAGATGTCTTTCGATGAGGGAGTTTTAGCAGATTTTAAACAAACTGATGTTCATTTATGTATGGCGGATATGGGATGGATGGTTGGTTCTAAATCTGCAACTATCGCTTCGTCTCATGGTGCAAAAATGTTAATTGCAGAAGGTGTTCCAGATTTTCCTGACGAAATTAGATTTTGGAAATTAATAGAAAAATATAAAGTATCTTGGACTGAATTATCTCCAGCATTAATTAGAACTCAAATGATTAAAGACAAAAATTTATTTAAAGATATAGATTTAAGTTCGCTTAGGATTATCTGTACTGGTGGTGAACCTTGGACTGAGAAACCTTGGAAATGGTTATTTGAGTTTATTGGTAAATCAAAAGTTCCTATAATGAACTCAGCGGGAGGAACTGAAGTATCTGGTTCTATACTTCATTGTTGTTTACATAGACCTTTTAAAGTTGGTTCATTTAATGCACCTATTCCCGGAATGAGTCCAGGAATTATTACTAGTGATGGAAAAGAGGTAGAAGTAAATCAAATAGGTGAATTAATTCTGAGAAAGTCATCCATTGGTTTAACTAAAAGTTTATGGGGTGATGATGATCGTTATATAAATAATTATTGGAAAGTAATAAAAAACTTTTGGGTACATGGAGATTTAGCTAGTAGAGACAAAGATGGCCACTGGTATCTTCATGGTCGGTCTGATGACACAATAAAAGTCTCAGGAAAAAGAATAGGTCCTTCTGAATTAGAAAGTGTTGTTGTTAAAAGTGGAAAAGTTAAAGAAGTAGCTGCGGTTGGTATTCCTGATGAAAGTAAAGGGTCTAAAATTATACTATCCATTGTTCCTTTGGCTGAAAAAGACGAACTAAAAGCTGATTTTTTTGCTGATTTAATCATTAAAGATTTAGGGAAGTCATTTAAGCCTGATAAAATAATATTTGTAAAAGATTTACCTAAAACTCGAAATATGAAAATAATGAGGAGAGTTATAAAATCTTGTTTAACAAATGATGATCCTGGAGATGTTTCTACTTTACTTAATCCAGAATCCGTTGAGGAGATAAAACAGCATGCAATTTAAAGATATTCTTTATGAAGTTAAAGATGATTACGCTCATTTAACAATTAATAGACCTAAAGTTCTGAATGCTTTTACTCCCGTTACACTTCAAGAATTGAAGACCGCTTTAGATGCAGCTGAAAAAGATAAAGAAGTTGGTGTGATAGTATTATCGGGTTCAGGCGATAGAGCTTTTTGCTCTGGTGGAGATATGAACTGGGAGAGCTCTAAGGAGTTTCAAGATCATGAATACGAATTTCATATTCACTTAACAAAATGTAGTAAACCAATCATAGCTAAAGTAGATGGATACGCAATTGGTGGTGGAAATCATATGGCTTATTTCTGTGATTTAACTATTGCAAGTGAGAATTCTATATTTGGCCAAAATGGCCCCAGAGTTGGTTCTCCTGCGGGAGGAGCTATCGTTGCACATTCTGCGAATATTTTAGGACATAAACGTGCAAGAGAAATGTGGATGACTTGTAAAAGGTACTCGGCAAAAGAGATGATGAATTGGGGTTTGGTAAATTCAGTAGTGAAGAAAGATAAATTAGAAAAGGAAGTTAAAAAGTATGGTGATGAAATTTTAAAAGCTGCACCAACTTGTTTGAAGATATTAAAGGCTAGTTTTAGAAAACAGTTTGAAGAAATTTTAAAAATTACCCAAAAAGGTATGGTTGAAGAAGTTTCCCCTGGTTATTTTAAAACTGGAGAACAGGCAGAAGGCGCTAAGGCTTTTCTAGAAAAAAGAAAGCCAAATTTCAAAAAATTTAGATAATGAAAATTAAATCAATCAAAGCAATCACTTTGAGTATGCCGTTTAGCCATGGAGGAAAAAAGGTAATTTTTCATGGAAAAGAATGGAAAAGTTTAGAATTTAACCTGGTAAAAATTGAAACAGATAAAGGTATCACTGGTTGGGGTGAAGCCTTTGGTTATACAAGTTGGAAAGCAATAAAAATAGCAATTGAAGAAATGGTGGCTCCTTTACTCGTTGGAAAAGATATGAGTAATATACCTGAACTTCTTTTAACTCTTCAAAAATCTTTGCACTTATTCGGTAGATACGGAATAACAATGTTTGCGATATCTGGTGTTGAAATTGCATTATGGGATGCATTAGGCAAAGAAAAAAATAAGCCAATTCATGAATTGTTAGGAAAAAAAAATAAAGATATATTTAAAGCCTATTCAAGTCTTTTTAGATATGGAGATCCAAAAATTATAGAGCAAAAATGTAAGCAATCATTGGATGACGGTTACCAAGCTATAAAACTTCACGAAATAGAGAATGACTGTATTGAGGCTGGAAGAAAAGGAACAGGTAATTTTCCTTTAATGTTAGATACCAATTGTCCTTGGACTTATGAAGAAACACTATCCAAAAAAGATTTTTTAAAAAGTATGAAACTTACCTGGTTGGAAGAACCTATTTACCCACCAGAAGATTATGAAACTCTTGCAAAATTAAATAAAGAACTTGGAATACCCATAGCATGTGGGGAGAATGCGTGTACAGAATTTGAATTTAAATCAATGATCAAACAAAAAGCAGTCACTTTTGTTCAACCATCAGTAATTAAAGTTGGTGGTATTTATGAGATGTACAAAATTATTAAGCATGCAGAAAAAAATGATATCTCTGTAATGCCTCATACTGCATACTTTGGGCCAGGTTTTTTAGCTACACTTCAATTAGCTGCATTGATGCAAAAGGAAACCTATATTGAAAGATTCTATTTAAATATTGATCAGGAATTTTACCCAAATTTTAAAAGAGCATTAAATGGTAAATATAAATTACCTCCGGGACCAGGTCTTGGTATTGATTTAGATTATAATAAGTTTAGCAAATATGAAATATAGATCAGTTTTATTCGTGCCTGGTCATGAAGAGAAAAAAATAAAAAAAGCATATACATTAAACGCAGATTTAATTGTGCTTGATTTAGAGTCAACTGTTCCCAAGGATCAGAGAGAAGAAGCGAAAAAAATAATAAAGAAATGCAATGTTAATAAAGATCGAACATATATAAGAATAAATAATAATTCTGATATAGAATTTGTAACATCAGAAAAATTTGTCGGAATATTCTTGCCTTTTACAGAAACGAAAAAACAGTTACTTGAGATAGATGAATTATTAAAAAAAAAAGAAAAATTAAGGACTGATGTGATACCAATATTAGAAAGTATAAACGGACTAGCCAATCTTGATGAAATTTGCTCTTTTTCAGAAAGAATTCAAATTATATCTTTTGGTTCACATGATTTAGCTAAATCAATAAACCTTGAAATTTCAGAAGATGAAAAGGAAATATTAGAATTTAGAAAAAACATAGTAAATAAATCTAAGAATATTAAGAGTCCAATAGATACATCTTATTTAAATTTTAAAGATTTAAATGGGTTTGAAACCTCTTGCAATTTAGTTAAAAAATTAGGTTTTGGAGGTAAAGCTTGTATTCATCCAGACCAAGTAAAGATCTCCAACAAAATTTTTAATGAAAAATACTGAGAAAATTTTGTATTTTGCTTATGGTACAAATCTAAATAAAAAAATTTTTTTAAAAAAATATAAAAATGCAAAATATCTATGCAAGTATATTTTGAAAGATTTTGAGCTAGTTTTTAGATCAAAATATAGAGTACCAGATATACAAAAAAAAAAGAGCTCAAGTGTAAAAGGCATAATCTATGAAATAGATAAAGCAACAGAGAAAAAATTAGATAGATACGAAGACTATCCTAAGTTATATATAAAAAAATTTTTTATTAAAAATAGAAAAAATGTAATGTATTATTTTATGAAAAGAAAAACCCCTATTTTAAAGCCTGCAAAATATTACCTAAATGTTATGAAAAGCGGTTATCGACAAAACAATTATAAATTCAATTTTAAATATTAAGTGAAAAATAAAATAAAGATTGCAGTTGTTGGGATTGGCTTGATGGGTAGTCAACATTTAAAAGCTTTAAGAGTTTCAAAAAAAGCAAAACTCCACTCAATTGTAGATGTAAGTAAAAATTCTATAATTCATGCTAAAAAATTTAAAGTTCCATTCTATAGATCTTCGACTGAATTACTTAATAATAATAAACCAGATGCTGTAATTGTAGCTACGCCTAATCAGTTTCATGAAAAACATACGATTAGTTTTTTAAACGCAAAAATACCTGTTTTATTGGAAAAACCAATTTCCGATAATATTTCAAAGGCCAAAAAAATTATTCAAAGCTCAAAAAAAAATAAAACTCATCTCCTTATTGGCTATCATAGAAGGCACAATATTATCGTAACAAAAGTAAAGAAACAGATTGATAGTGGAAATCTTGGAAAAATTGTTGCTGTTAATGTTATGTGTTGGTTATACAAAAATAAAGATTGGTATAAAGAAAAATGGAGAATTAGCAAAGGTGGCGGTCCATTAGGCATTAACCTTGTTCATGACATTGATCTTATTTGTTATTTACTTGGTCCTGTTCAATTTGTTCAAGCCTCTACATCAAATAAAATTAGAAAATATGATGTTGAAGACACGGCTATAGTTAATTTTACTTTTAAATCTGGTGCATTATGCACTCTAAGTGTTTCAGATACTATTGTTGGTCCTTGGAGCTATGAATTAACAGCAGGAGAAAACCCCGCTTATCCAATAACTAATCAATCAGCATATTATATTGGGGGCACAAAGGGCTCTATTCAATTTCCAAATTTAAAACATTGGTTCAATAAAGGTGAGAGAAGTTGGTGGAAACCTATATTTCATAAAGATATGAATGTTAGATTAAGTAGATTTACTTTAATAAATCAAATCAATCATTTATGTGATGTGGTTCTAAATAAAGCTAAGCCAAAAGTAACAGGTGATGACGGCTTGCAATCTTTAAAAATATTTGATGCAATACTTAAAAGCACTAAATCAGGAAAAAAAATAAAAATTAATTAAATGAAAAAACTAAGATTGGGTATCATAGGTGGGGGTCCTGGATCTTGGATAGGACATGTCCATAGAATTGCATCACGTTTTGACGACAAATATGAAATTGTTGCTGGCGTCTTTTCAAGAAATTTTAAAATAAATCAATCATTTGGTGTAAGCATAGGTGTCAATAAAAATAGATGTTATAAAGATTTTAAACGACTATGCGATAAAGAAAAAAAAAGAAAAGATGGTATTGAAGTAATAGCAATTATGACGCCTCCTGGAAGTCATCAAGCAATAGCAGAACTTTTCATTAAAAATAACATACATGTCATATCAGATAAGCCTTTTGCAGGTACACTTCCACAGGCTAAAAAACTTTACAAAACTATAATTCAAAATAATAAAATAGTTTACGGGTTGACACATAATTATTCTGCTTATCCAATGGTAAGACATGCTAAAAAATTAATCGAAGATAAAAAACTAGGAAATGTCGAGTATATAAATGTAGAGTATGTTCAAGACTGGTCTAATGGTGTCAAAGTTACTACTAAAAATGCTAAAAAAGTTTTTAGATGGAAATTAGATAAAAAAATTGCAGGTGTATCAACAGTATTAAATGAAATAGGTTCTCATGCTTATCATCTTTGTAACTATATAACTGGCCTCGAAGGTAAATCTTTATTTGCAGATATAAAAAAGTACTCTAAAAAAATTAAATTTGATACTAATGCCCAAGTTTTTATAAATTACGAAAATGGAGCTAAAGGATTATTCTGGGCTTCAACTACAGCAAAAGGTGGAATTTATGGTCTTAGAATTAGAGTGTTTGGATCAAAAGGTAGCCTGGAGTGGGTTCAGAATGATCCAAATTATTTAAAATATAGCAGTGAAACTGGTGCAACAAAAATTTTAGAAAGAGGTTTTAATGAAAGTAATTTTTCTAAATCTTTTTCAAGAATTAAATATGGTCACCCTGAAGGATATTTAAGTGCTTTTTCTAATTTGTATAAGGAAATTGCGCAAAAGATAAATTTAAAGAAATCCAAGAAAAGATTTTATTTTCCAACTGCCTATGAAGGTCTGCTTACCGCAAAGTTTATTGATGGTTGTGTAAAATCTTCCTCAAAAAAAAAATGGGTACAATTTTAAATGATTAAATCCTGTGTAATAGGGTTATCTAAAATTGGTCAAATTCATTGTTCTAATTTAAAAAAAATAAAAAATACATCTTTAAATTATGTTTACGATAAAGATTTTACTTTAAGAAATAAAACTGCCAAAAAGTTTAAGTGTAAGACTTCTAATAGCTTTGAAGAAATTTTGAGAAATAAAGAAGTGAAATTATTTATTATAGCTTCTCCAACTACTACTCATGAATATTATTTAGATAAACTAATAAAGTACAAGAAGATGATTTATTGTGAAAAACCGATATCTCTAAATGCATCAAAGCTGGACGTTTTAGTTAGAAGAATTAAATCAAATAGGATTAAAATATGTATTGGGCTAAATAGAAGATTTTCTGATGCTTATATTAAAATGAAGAAATTAATTAATAGTAAGAATGTCAAAATTATTCAGATTATATCAAGATCGTCAAATGCTAATGTCAAGCAATCTGTTAGGAATGGAGGTCTTTTTATGGATAAAGGATTTCACTTTTTTGACTTGGCTTGTTGGTTTGCTAACTCCTTTCCAAATAAAATAATCACAATTGCTAATCCCTTAAGTACTAAAGAATTTCTCAAAAATAATGACTACTCAGATGCAGTTGTAAATATGAAATTTAAAAATAAGGTAATAGTAGAATATATATTCAGTAGAAATAGTAGACTTGGTCACGAAGAAAGTGTCAAATTATTTGGCAATGGATTTAAGATTGACTCCGACAAGTTTTTTAAGAAGTCAATAATTTATAAGAATTTTGATATAAAGCATAAAGAGAGCTACTTTAGATGTTTAAAAAAATTTGTTTATTTAAATAAAAACTTACTATTAAATGAAGGAATTCAAACTCAAAAAATTTGTGACGAAGTGTTAAAGTCTGCCAGACTTAATTAGATTTCACAAAAATTTATTTAAAGATAATCCTGCTTGATGTGCAGAAGAATTAGTATTTTTTAAACTTTTCAAAATTAATTGAGTTTCCTTAATTTGTTCTTCCATTCTATCTGGGTTATCTAAAAAATTAATTGTCTTATTATAGATGTTTTTTGGATTACAATCTCCTTGCAACAATTCAGGTATAATTTCTTTTTTAGCAGCTATATTAATAATATTAGCAAATTTTGTCTTCACTAGCATTTTTACAATCAAAAAATTAATAAAATTCATTTTATATAAAATTATAGAAGGGATTTTGAAATTAGAGATTTCTAAAGAAACTGTTCCAGATTTTGCTATAGCAAATATTGACTTTCTAAGTATATGAGATTTAATTTTATCGTCACTGATTATCTCACAATTTATTAATTCACTTTTAGAGATATAAGTTTGTAAGGAAGATGAGTATTCTTTTGTGGAATGGAAAACGTAAGTAATATCCTTATTGCTTTCATTTAATAGTTTTATTGCCTTTAATAAAATAGGTGTTAAAACTTCAATTTCTGATTTTCGGCTCCCAGGGAAGACAGATATTAAAGCTTTATTTTTTCCTATAACTTGATTTACATCTATTGCCTTATCATCTTTGTCATCTAGTAATGGATGTCCTACAAATTCATTGCTCATGTCCTCTTTGTCGAAGTATGCTTTTTCAAAATTAAATAATAACAATATGTGATCTATAAATTTTTTTATTTTCTTAACTCTACCCTCTCTCCATATCCAAACTTGAGGAGCTACATAATGAATTGTTTTTATATTAGGATTATTTTTCTTAACCCTCTCGGCAACTCTAAGTGTGAAATCAGGGCTATCAACTGTAAATAATATATCAGGCTGAAAATCTTCTATTGCTTTTACAGTATCATTAATCTTTTTTTTTATTTTAAATATGTTCATAATAACATTTGTAAAACCTAAATAAGTAATCTCTTTGAGATCATAAATTGATTTGATGCCTAATTTTTTCAAATTTTCTCCACCTACTGAAAGATATTCAATATTTGGATTTAATTTATTCAAATTATTTATCACTTTTGAAGCCAATCTATCTCCTGAGGTTTCTCCAGTTACAATGAATATCTTTTTCATTTTTGAAGCCTCCATATTGATCCTTGGTCTGTTAACAGAAATATTTTTCCGGTGCTTTTTTGAATTTCTATATCTCTTATTCTGCCAATACTTCCTTTAAAAATAATTTTTTCGTTAATAAAGTTGTCATCTTTAAATTTTATTATTCTTAATGATTGATCCTTAAGTGAAGTAATTAAGGCATCACCATTCCATTCTTTAAATTCTTCCCCTTTATAAATTACCATGGAACTAGCAGCTATTGAGGGTACCCAATATTTTATCGCTTTAGTGAAACCTGGTTTCCATTTTGGTCCTATTTTTGTACCAGTATAATTTGTGCCACCCCATCCTAATATTTTCCATCCATAGTTTTCTCCATATTTTGCCTCACCAAACCAATCGCCCCCTTTAGCCCCATGATTTGTTAAATAAATTTTATTATCAAAAGGTGATAAATCCATTCCTTGAGGATTTCTAACACCAATTTGGAAGATTTCCGGTAACCAATTTTTTTTACCATTAAATTTTGGATTATCTTTAGGAATTTTCCCGTCCAAATGAATTCTAATTATACTTCCTGGATGTTTTGAAGGATCCTGAGCAATCATACCTTCACCTCTCTCACCCGCCGTTATATAAAGTAAATTATCTTTTATAACTAGCCTTGAGCCAAAATGATAACCTGAATTAATTGGTGGTTCTGCTCTAAAAATATTTTTAAATTTTAATTCTTTTTTATTAAATGAAGCTCTAGCTACAGAAGTACTTGATTTACCTTTTCCTCTATTCTCAGAATATGATACAAATACATTATCATTAGAATATAGGACTTCGAGTAACCCTCCCTGCCCATCTACAAGAATATTTAAGTTATGATTAATTTTACTAAGGTTTTTATTCTTTAAATCTGCTAAAAAAAAATTACCTTGTTTTTCAGTAACTAATATTCTGCTATTATCAATAAACGATAAGCTCCAAGGTCCTTTTAAACCACTAAGTATTTCCTCTAATTTCGGTTCTTTTGAAACTGAACTTGAAAATGGAATTATAAAAATTATAAAAATTATTAAAATTAAAAATTTTTTTTTCATTTTACTAGAATAAACATCTTATTTTTATTTGCATAATTAATAGACTTAATTTTATCTAAGAAAATATTTCTTTTATGTTTTAAAACTATTCCTTTAATTCCAGATATTTTACATTGTTTTAAAGTCTTTAATCCTATAGTAGGTAAATCAATTCTGTTATCTTGTTTCTTTTTTGGAAATTTTACCAAAACTCCTTTTACAATATTTTTAATTTTCTTAATTTTTTTAAGCATTTTTTGTGTACCTTCTTTTTTTTCTAAAATAACAGTATTATTTCTACTAACAGCTCCTTGGATATGACTATATTGATTAGATCTATTTAATGCTTTAAGAGCGTTTTTAATATCAATTTTATCCTTAAGATTAGGTTTTAATTTAGAGTAATTCCCTTTTGATAAATTTAACTCTGGGGTAAAGGTAGTTGAGCTAATAGTTTGAATCCTTTCCTTTTTAAAAATATTTATTATTTCTTTAATTATTGCTACATCACCTAATTTAGCTTTTTTTATTATTCTTGGTATATAATAAATTCCTTTTAAATCTAATTTTAATTTAGAAAAATTTGGTTTTTTAACTTTTCCTGCAAACAAAACTTTTTTACAATTATAATGTTTTAATATTGAAATTATTTTACCGAGTTGACCTATTGATACTGAAAATGAATTTTTATCTTTTCTAAATAATTTTTTTTTTGTGAGATCTATTATAAGATACTTTTTTTTTTCTTTAATCTTTTTATATATATATTTTGGAAAGTCAGTTTCTCCAAAAATAAGCCCAATCATAGTTTAATTTTGCGGTGAACAAATAGGTCTCTTTTTGTCTTTTTCAATAAATCTTATGACTTCAGATACAAGTTCATTATCTTTATATTCTCCATTAATTTTATTTAAATTTTCATGTAAATTTTTTGAAGAAAAAATTTCTTTATAGGCCTTATCCAACCCCATTATCTTTTTATTATCATATTTTTTTCTTCTTAAACCAATTAAATTTAATCCTTGCAAGTAATTTCTGTTTCCAATCGATAATGCAAATGGAGTTACGTCTTTTAAAACTCCTGTCATTCCTCCAATCATTGCGAGTCTACCTATTCGCGTAAACTGCTGGACAGCAGAATTACCACCAATTACAACATTGTCTTCGATTGTTACGTGACCGCCTAGCGGAACATTGTTAGCAATGATTACATCATTACCAATCTTACAATCGTGAGCAATATGTGAGGAAATCATAAATAAACAATTATTACCTATTATAGTTTTAGATCCACCGCCCTCAGTTCCAGGATTGATAGTCACATACTCTCGTATTGTATTTTTTTTGCCAATATATAAACTATTTTTTTCATTCTTAAACTTAAGATCTTGTGGTTGGGTACCAATACTGGCAAATGGAAAAACTTTAGTATCATTATCAATTTTGGTATTTCCTTCAATGTGAACATTTGAAATTAGTTCTACTCTATCAGATAGCTCGACGTTTGGTCCAACATAACAAAAAGGACCTATTTTAACAGAGTTAGAAACCCTGGCATTTTTATCAATTACGCTTGAATTATGTATCATTCTTTTCTATCTACTATTGTTGCTGACCATTCAGCGTCAGCCATTCTTTTTCCATCTACTTTTGCAGTTCCTTTATATTTCCAAACTCTTCCGTGGGACCTAATTGCCTCTATTTCTAAATGTAATTCGCAATCTGGAAGCACTGGGTTTCTAAATCTGGCTTTATCAACTCCCATTAAATAAACTAATTTGTTAGCATATTCTTTGGGATCAATACCATGTGCAGTTAAAGCTGCTGCTGCCTGACCAAAAGCTTCTACAATCAAAACACCTGGTAAAACTGGTTGTCCTGGAAAATGACCTTGAACATAGAATCCGTCTTTTTTTACATACATAATAGCAGTTGCAGATTTTAAAGGTACGATATTTATTAATTTATCAATTAGTAACATCGGCTCTCTATGTGGTAATAAAGCCTTTATTTTTTTTTTATCTATTTCAATCATTTTAATAATCTTTTTTACTTTTTTTAATAAATTCTTTAAGCGGTATAGCTGGATAACCCATGACAATTTGGTTATCTTCAATATTTTTTACCACACCGCTACCTCCACCAATTTTAACATTATTTCCAATTTTCAAGTGACCCGAAACACCAGCTTGACCTCCAATAGAAACATTGTTACCAATTTTTGAACTTCCAGCAAAACCCACCTGTCCCGCAATCATACAATTTGAACCAATTTGTACATTGTGAGCAACATGAACTTGATTATCTAAATAGGTATTTTTTCCGATTATCGTATTATCAATAGAACCGCGATCTATAGTGCAACCAGATGCTATTTCCACTTCATCTTTAATATTTACTAGCCCAATGTGTGGAAACTTAAGATTTTTACCATTTAAAGGGATAAATCCAAACCCTTTTTGACCAATTTTACAGTTATCTTGTATCACAACATTATTTCCTATGATTGAATTTTTTATAATCACGCTGGAACCAATAATACAACTTTTTCCAATTATAACGTTACTCTCAATTATACAATTAGATCCAATTATAGAATTTTTACCTATTTTAACTTTTTTACCAATTAAAACATTATTACCAAATTTTACTTTTTTATACTCTGATTTTACTGGTTTTTTTAATTGGAGATCAGGATAATCAATGTCTGAGTCAGGATATAAAGCTTTAGCAGTTCTTGCTAACTCAAACAGAACATTTTTAACAATTATTTTAGATGTATTATCGGGTAAATATTGTTTTAGTTTTTTAGTAGTAATACAAGCAGAAGCTTTGGTTTGAGATGCCAAGTTTTTATACTTAACAGAGTCGAAAAAAGTAATTTCATTTTTTTTGGCAAGATCTAGGGATTTAATATCATTTACTTTAAAATTAAATTTATATTTTTCTTTTGGAAATAAATCATTAAATTTTATATTTTTTTTTTTAAAAAAAATACTCGAGCCCATCTAATTAATTTAACTTAATTGATTTAAGTTTTTGATTAAGTATTTTCATAATATCCCTTGTAATATTTAAATTTTCATCAGCGAGTAAAATACTTTTTTTATCCAAAACAATTCTAATTCTTTTCTCTTTCATGTATGTTTCTAGAATAGGATTTAGATTTCTTAAAAGTTCATTTTTAGCTTTTGACCTTTGTTTTGAAACATCATTTAATAAAGAATTCCTCTCTTTTTGGAGTGAGGATACTTTATTTCTAAGCTCAGTAACTTTTTTTTTGTACTCTTCTGCAGAAATTATCTTTTTTTGCTGAATAACTTTTTTTTCTTCTTCTTGAATCTTTAGTTCTTTATCTTTTAATTTTTTAATTCCATTTTCTAATTTAGATTTTAGAAAATTCTGCGCTTTTTTACCTGCATCACTCTCGTTCAGAATATATTTAAAGTCTATAAAATGTAAATTTTCTGCGTGAAGACTTTTTGGTGCAAAAAATAATATAAAAAAAATAATTAAAAAGTTCTTCATTTTTAAAACGTGGTACCAAGGTTAAATTTAAATCCTTGCGTTTTGTCGGTTTCAGCTTTTGATATATTTTGAGAAAAAACAAAGTTCATTGGTCCAACCGGTGACATCCAGTTAGCAACTATGCCTGTTGAGGATCTGATTTTATTACTATCATCCAATCCACTGTCATAATCTACTCCCCATACATTTCCAAAGTCCAAAAAAACACTCATATCTGCGTTAGTGTTCTCTGGTAAAATATTAGGTAAATTAGCTTCGAAATTAACAGCTGCTGCATAATTACCACCTATATGATCATTGCTATCAACTGGTCCGATTTTATTTCTCTCAAATCCTCTTAATCTGTTTGAACTCAAACTTTGCCTCTTACTAATTCTCACATCGTCAGATCCAAGGCCATTAATAGTTGCTAGATAAAATTTTCCAACTCCAACAACATTTTCATTTAATTGTTTATAATTACTCGTAGTAAACCTATTGGCTATAAAAGATTTATCAGCGTATATTGGCAAACTTTGAGAAAATGCAAAGACTGAACCACTTGTAGGCATAAAAGGTCTATCTCTAGTATCCATGGATAAACCATAGTTTCCAGTCAACTCACTATATGTTCCCTCTTGTTTTTTTAGTGCATCTGAAGCAGTTGAATCTGTCCTAAGATCATCATAACTAGCGCTTAATCCAAGAGAAAGAAAAATGTCTTTATACTGTTCGAATGAAGTTCCAATGGCTGCTGCAGTAAGAGTATTTTCATATCCTTGATCTGGCTTGTCATTTGACTCATTTGAAATTGAATAGTTTAAAGTATTTCCAAGAAAATCATAATTAGGATCACGGTAACTTACCACTCCTGACAATGACTCACTATCAATTTCAAAATCAATTGCAACTGATTTTCCTGTTCCAAGCCAATTATTTTCTTTTACACCGAATGCAAATAATCCTCCATCAGTACCTATTCCGGCTCCGGCGGTGATTTCTCCGGTGGGTTGCTCCTCTACATTAATGTTTATTATCTTTAAATTTTTTTCTGTACCATCAAGCACCTCGTATTTTACATTTTTAAAAATACTTCTTGCTTTTAACTCTGATATTGACTTATCTAAGTTAAGTTTTGAGTACGGGTCTCCCTCATCTAAAATCAATTCACCCCTAATTACACTTTCATTGGTGATCGTGTTTCCAGTAATATTTATTAGTTCTACTAATTTTTTTTCACCTTCGAAAATATTTAATACTATATTAATTTCGTTGTTTTTAATTATTTCTTGAACATTATGTTCAACAAATTGCAAATTGTTTTCCTCAATTAAACTATCTAAATCTTCAAGTAACCTTTTTATTTTAAAAGGTGAATAATATTCGCCTACATATTTTTTATAAATTTTTTCTAAAGGTAAAAATATCTTTTTATCGAAGACGCTATCTGCATTTGTGGAAATTTTACTTATCGTATATCTATTACCTTCGTCAATAGTAAAATTTAATTCAACTTGACCTGTGTCAACTAGTTTTGCTGACTTTGTATTTATTTTAATATCATAAAAACCACTCGATCTGTAATAGTTTATTAACAACCTTGTATCTAATTCTAAAAGATTTTTGCTGAAATTTGTATTTTTAGTTAATACTTTCCAAAATTTATCCTCCTCACTAGCAATAATATCTTTTAGTCTTCTGTTGCTTACACTTTTGTTACCAAAAAAATTTATTTTTTTAATTTTAGTCCTCTCACCACGATTAATTTCAATTAATAAATCATAACTATTTTCTGTTATTTTTTTTGTTTTAACTTCTACTTCTGTAAAGTTATATCCAGCAGAAGAATATAAATTTTTTATATTTTCAATGTCATCTATTAGATAAGCTTCGATAAATGATCTCTTCTCTTTTAATTTAATAATTTTTTTTATTTGTTTTACGTACTTATTGCTTTTTTCACCAATAATTACTAATTGGTTTATAAATGGGTACTCCTTAAGAGTTATACTTAGTGTATTATCCTTAATATCAATCTTTATATCGTCAAAAAAATCTGTTGCATATAAATTTTTTAGAATCTTATTCAAATCTGACTCTGTATAATTTTTTCCAGAAGTTATATTTCCATAAATTTTGATAGTTTCTTTCGATATCCTGCTATTACCATTTATTTCAATTTTGTTAATCATTTCAGCGTTCAATAGTGAAAAAGAAAAAAATGAAAGTATTAACAATAATATATATTTAGGCATATTTTTTTTTAATTTTTTTAATTGTAGTTGATCTAGCCCATAAATCTATTACATTTATTTGATCTATAGTGATTGGTTTTTTTATAGCATATTTTTTATAATTGCTATCTTTCAAAATTGCTAAAATAAACTTATATATGTCCAAAAAAGGTATTTTTTTACTCAAAAACTGACTTACTAATACCTCATTAGCAGCATTAACTATAATGGGTGTGGCGGGATATTTAGTTATGATGTTTTTTAATTTGATTATAGGAAAGATTTTTTTATCAACTTTTTTAAAAACCAAATTTTCAAACTTAAAGGAATTATTTATATAAAATTTTTTAATATCTAATTCACCATTAAACATTGCATTTGCTAACGGAATTTTCATCGAAGTTTCATGATAAATTAATTTCATTAGACCATTCTTTAGCTCTAAAATAGCATGAACTAAAGAGTTGGGGTGAATAATTATATCTACTTTGTTTATCGGTAGATCAAATAATTTTTGCGCCTCAACTAATTCTAAAATTTTATTCATCAATGTTGAGGAGTCTACTGATATTTTTTTTCCCATTTTCCATTTTGGATGTCTTAGTGCTTGCGCTGGCGTAATTTTTTTTAAACGATTTTTATTATAATTTAAAAATGGTCCCCCTGAAGCTGTTAAATAAATCTTTTTTATAGATTTAATATTTTGATTTTCTAATAATTTTAAAATGGAGTAATGCTCTGAGTCTATAGGTACAAGTTTTGTTTTGTATCTTTTTGACTTTTTTAATATTAAATCCCATCCACAAATTATGGACTCTTTATTAGCTAATAATACTTTTTTACTTAGTTGCGTCATTTTCAAAGTTGGATATAGGCCCGCTAGCCCTGGTATTGCAGAGACTGTGATATCAGATCTAAATTTAACCTTTATAGATTTAAAGTCTTTAAAAAATTTAACTTCACTATTTTTATATTTCTTAAATACTCTTTCGAAAGTATTTAAATTTGTTATTACAAATATCTTTGGTCTATATTTTTTAATCTGTTGACATATTAATTTGTAATTTTTATTTGCTGAGAAGATATGGGGTGTAAAATAACCTTTTTTTAAATCTATAATACTTAAAGTTGATGAGCCCACTGATCCGGTAGAACCAAGAATTGATATAAATTTTTTCATTTAAAATAAAAATCCTAAGGAAACAAATCCAGAAGGCATCCCTAACAGTATACCATCAACTCTATCCAATATACCGCCATGACCAGGTAAAATATTACCTGTATCTTTAATTTTTGCTTTTCTTTTTAAATACGAGAAAAATAAATCACCTATTTGACATCCCAAAGATGTGATAATTGATAAAATTATAACATTATAATTGAATGGACCAATATATAATGTAAAAAAAATACTAATTACAAGTGCTGTTAGCAAAATTGAACCAATTGCGCCAGTATAGGTTTTATTTGGACTAATTTTAGTTATCTTTGGCCCCTTAAGCAATTTACCAAAAATAAATCCACCTATATCAGAGGCTACACATCCAATTAAAAGGCAATATAGTATAATTTTTAATTGAAAAAAATTTAAAAAAATGAAGAAAAAATAACAAAATGAAAAGATATATAGAATTAAAAAAAGGCTTAATAAAAATTTATAAGATTTTTTATTAAACAATTTTTCTGAAATAGATAAGGATTCTATAGCGGAAAGAACACCAAAAATAATTAAAATGTAAATAAATAAAAAACTAAATTTTATTGATATTAAAAATAAAGATAATAATATTAAAGAAGTATATAATCTTAGCCTTATATTTTTACTAATCATATTTTTCCAAAATTTCTTTTAATCTTTTTATATTTGTGAATTACACGCATAAAATCTGTAGGGGTGAAATCTGGCCATAATTTTTTTAAAAAAAATAGTTCTGTGTATGCTAATTGCCACAACATAAAGTTGCTAAGTCTTTGACGACCTCCAGTTCTTATTAGAATATCTGGAAAAGGCATTCGTTTGGTGTATAAATTTTTTTCAAGATTTTTAATATCAATTTTTTTTTTTATCTTCTTAAACGCTAGTAAAATTTCATTTTTTGATCCATAATTTATTGCTAAATTTACAATAATCTTTTTGTTATTTTTAGTAGCATAGACTGATTTTTTTAAAACGTTTCTAATTTCTGAAGAGAGTTTTTCTTTTTCGCCTAGAATATTTAATTTTATTCCTTGTTTTCGAATATTTTTAATTTCTTTTAAAAAGTAAATTTTTATAAGATTAAATAAGTACTTAATCTCACTTTTAGGTCTTTTCCAATTTTCAGATGAAAAGACGTAAAAGGTAAGCATTGGGATTTTTATTTTTATTGACGCCTTTACAATTTTTTTAACAGTCTCAACTCCTTTAAGATGGCCGTAATTTCTATTTTTTCCCTTTTTTTTACCCCATCTTCCATTACCATCCATGATAAAAGCAACATGGTTGAGGGAATTCATATTTGAATTATCTCTTTTTCTTTTTGAGATAAAATTTTTTCAATATTTTCTATATTTGAGTCAGTAAGCTTTTGAATGCTTTTTTCAAAATTTTTACTTTCATCCTCAGAAATTAATTTTTCTTTAAGTTTTTTTTTAAGTTCTTCATTAGCTTCTCTTCTTATATTCCTTATTGAAATTTTTCCTTTTTCACCCATATTTTTTAAAATTTTTATTAAATCTTTTCTTCTTTCCTCTGTGAGATCAGGAATTCTTAATCTTATTATTTGTCCATCTGTTTCAGGATTAATTCCAAGTTCCGATTTTTGAATTGCACTTTCAATTGAAGTTATATTGGCCTTATCCCATACTTGAATTGAGATCAATCTCGCTTCCGGAGCACTAACAGTGCCTACTTGGTCTATGGGCATTAACTGCCCGTAAACATCTATCTTAATCGTATCAAGCATATTTATATTGGCTCGACCAGTTCTGAGCGTTGAAATATCTTTTTTTAAAGATTGGATACTTTTATCCATTTTTGATGAATAATTTTGTTCTCTGAAATTCTCACTCACTTTCTAAATCCCTTCTCCAACTTTATATCTAACAAATTCTAGAATTTTAATCTGTTTTTTAGAAGAGTTTTCCTTAAGTATATCTGAAACTTTTTTTTTAGGATCCATAATCCATATTTGGTTTAAAAGTGAATTATCATTTAAAAACTTTGTTATTTTACCTTTAGAAATTTTTTCGGCTACGTCTGATGGTTTCCCTGAGTTAGTGATTTCTGCTTTAATAATTTCAAGCTCTTTATCAACAATAGTTTTACTTATATTTTCTTTGTCTATAGCTAATGGGTTTGAAGCTGCGATGTGCATTGCAATCTTTTTTCCAATATTATCATTTTCGCCTTTAAATATACCATCAATTTTTACAATAGAAATAATTTTTCCTATACCTTCTTGAATCGCAGAATGGATATAATAAAAATTAAAACCTTGTGAGTTATCAAAAAAATTAGCTCTTCTTATAGTTATCTTTTCACCAATTTTTGCAATTAAAGTTACTAAATTATCTTTTACTAGCAACCCATTGGTCATTTTAGATTCATCTATTTTTTTTAAATCTCCTTTGCAATCAAAATTTATTTTTGAAATTTCCTTACAAAAATTTATAAAGTCGTAATTTTTTGCTACAAAATCTGTTTCGCTATTTATTTCAATTAAAGAGATCTGACCTCCTTTTTCCTCAACTAATACTAATCCTTCTGAAGCGGTTCTACTCATTTTTTTTGAGGCTTTAGCAATTCCTTTTTTTCTTAGAAACTCTATTGATTTTTCTATATCGCCACTATTCTCATCTAGTGCAATTTTACAGTCTTTAAAACCAACACCAGTCATTTCTCTTAGTTTTTTAATACTATCTAATAAATCTTTGTTTGACATGAAATGATAATTAAAATTATTAAACTGTATTTTTAGAACTTTTATCTTCTTTTTTTTCTTCAGATCCCTTAATAAATTTTTCTGCATCTTTAATTGTATTTTTTAAAAGATCACAATATAAATTTATTGATCTTCTTGCATCATCATTTCCTGGGATTGGAAAATCAATGCCAGTGGGATCGGAATTCGTGTCCAACACAGCTATAATTGGTATACCTAATTTTTTGGCCTCTGCTACTGCTAAAGACTCTATATTTGTGTCAATAATAAAAATTAGGTCTGGCGTTTTTTTCATTTCAGAAATACCACCTAAAGATCTTTGAAGTTTTTCTTTTTCTTTACCAAATTTAAGTAATTCTTTTTTTGTGAAACCTAAATTTTCTTTTGAAAGTTGATCATCTAACTTTTTGAGTCTTTTAATAGAATTTTGAATCGTATTCCAATTTGTAAGCATCCCACCTAGCCATCTATAATTCACGTAATATTGACCTGTCTCTTTAGCTAAATCACTTATTTGTTCTGATGCTTGTTTTTTTGTTGAAACAACTAAGAGTTTCCCACCTTTTGATATTACTTTATGAACCTCTACGAGAGCATTTTTAATAAAATCAACAGTCTGAGTTAAATCTATAATATGTATTGAATTTTTTTCTCCAAAAATATATTTTTTCATTTTTGGATTCCACCTTAATGTTTTGTGGCCAAGGTGTACGCCTGCTTCTAATAGTTGTTTTATATCTACTTTTGGTACGTTCATATTTTCCGGTTAATCCACCACAGTAATTCCAAACAAATGGACCGGTAGGGCAATGCCCTTGTAACTGTGTGCGAAATTAGTCTCTGATATATACAATCAAATCAAAAAATCAACTCTCTAAACTGTTATTTTTTCAATGTATTTCTTGGCTTTTAACGCTTTAAGGTGATTAAGATCAAATTTTCTGTTTTCTTGCAATGAATAAATGACCTGTTTTTTTTTATCTTTAACCACTAAATTAATCTCAGTCTCACCTTTGCTGGACAATAATTGTTTAATTTCGTTTAAATTATAATTATCTTTAAGCTCTATAGTAACTCTGGAATATGGTTTATTTATAACGTCTTCAAGATTTAAAATTTTTTTTACATTTACTCTTTTTTTTAAGTCAGCTCCTGTAATCTTATCTTTTTGTAAAGTTAAAACAAAGGACTCTGACTCTATTAATTTATCACGATTAGCGACTAGGGTTTCAGCAAATAAAAAGAGTTCAAATTCGGTTTTTTTATCACTAAACTTAACAATAGCATATGGAGTTCCTTTTGCACTTTTCTTCTCTTGTATAGACATTATCGTACCTGCTACTAAGCCTTCATTAATATCGTCCTCATAAAATTGTTTATAAGATTTTATTTTTAATTGATTAAATATTTCCTCAAATTCATTCAATGGATGATTAGTTAAATAGAAGCCTATAGATTTAAATTCCTCGGACAATAACTTTTTAACTGACCAAGATGAAGAAGGTTCAAAATCAAATTCTTCTTTATCTTTATCCTGCTCGTCAAAAAGGTTAGATTGATTATTATCTTTATCATCATTTATATTTTTAATTTTTTGAATAATCTTCGGAATTGAATTTAAAATTTTATTTCTATCATTATCAAATTCATCGAATACTCCCGCTTTTACTAAACCTTCTAGTTGAAGTTTGTTTACATCTTTCGCACTTACCCTATTAATAAAATCAAAAAATGATTTAAACTTTCCGTTGTTTTCTCTTTCATTCAAAATATTAGTTATGGCCTCAAATCCAACATTCTTGATAGCTCCAAGTCCATAAAATAGTTTTCCTTGAATAGCTTTAAAATCAGAATAACATCTATTTATTGAAGGTTTGACTATCTCAATATTTAATTTTTTCAGCTCTTCTATAAATTCTCTTAATTTAGAAGTATTAGTAAGTTCCATTGACATCGTAGCTGCTATGAAATCCTCTTTATGATAAGTTTTTAAATAAGCAGTTTGATATGCAATTAAGGCATATGCAGCAGCGTGGCTTTTATTAAATCCGTACTGCGCAAATGGTTCTATTTTTGTAAAAACAAAATTAGCAACATCTTTAGCGATTCCATTTTTTAAAGCACCATTAATAAATCTTTCTTTCTGTCTATCAAGCTCTGCTTTTTTCTTTTTACCCATAGCTCTTCTTAAAATATCCGCCTCGCCTGCTGTAAAGCCTGCTAATGTCTGAGCAATTTGCATTACTTGCTCTTGATAAATAATAATTCCATAAGTTGGTGTTAGTATCTCTTTTAAAGTTGGATGAATATAATCAGGTTCCTTTATTCCATTTTTGCAATCATTATAAATAGGAATATTGCTCATCGGTCCCGGTCTATATAAGGCTACTAATGCAATTATATCGTCAAATTTGTTTGGCTTCATTTGCTTGATAGCTTCTCTCATCCCAGCACTTTCAAGCTGAAATAATCCGGTTGTTTCACCAGTTGAAAGCATAGAAAAAACTTTTTT
Source organism: uncultured Pelagibacteraceae bacterium (assembly GCA_902633595.1). Lineage (GTDB taxonomy): Bacteria > Pseudomonadota > Alphaproteobacteria > Pelagibacterales > Pelagibacteraceae > Pelagilacustribacter. The sequence goes on from CACPGV010000004.1 coordinate 41,537, forward strand.
GTCGTTATGATTAATTTTAGAAATATCTAAATCAATTTTTTTTAACTTTAATCTTTTTATAGTATTATCAATAACTGTGAGAGTTTTTAAGCCGAGTAAATCAAATTTAACTAGTCCAGCATTTTCTGATGAATACATATCGTATTGGGTAGATGGCAAAGTTAAATTTGAACTTTGATCAATATATAATGGAAACTGTTCTGCTAATTTGTCTCCAGCGATTACTACCCCAGCAGCATGGGTTGCCATATTACGGTTAAGACCTTCTAATTTTAACGAGAGTTCTATGAGTTTTTTAACTTTAAAATTATTTTTTATTTCCTCTTTAAACCTTGGCTCTCTATCAATAGACTCTTGTAATGAAAGAGGTCTAGAAGGATCAAAGGGTACCATTTTACAAATTCTATCTACATGACCATAAGAGAGGCCCAAAACTCGTCCTACATCTCGTAAAACCATTCTGGCTTTTAATTTACCAAAAGTGATGATATGTGCCACGCCATTTTTATATTTTGATTTCAAATATTCAAATACTTGATCTCTTTTTTCCTCACAGAAATCTATATCAAAATCTGGCATGGAAATTCTATCAGGATTCAAAAATCTCTCAAAAATTAAATCAAATTCAATTGGATCTAAATCTGTTATATCTAAACAGTATGCCACTAAAGATCCAGCGCCTGAGCCTCTTCCTGGGCCAACTGGTATAGAATTTTTTTTTGCCCATTTTATATAATCAGACACAATTAAAAAATAGCTAGCATAATCCATTGAATTTATAATATTTATTTCATGGGTTAACCTATCTTCATAAGTTTCTTTAATTTTTTCTTCAGATTCATTTTTATTTTTTTTTAAAATAAAATTTGTTAATCTATTTTCTAATCCTTTTTTTGCTAGTTTTGACAATTCTTCTTCTGGGGAACTACTTTCTTTATTTGCGATAGATGGTAAGATTGGTTTAGATTTTTTAGGTTTAAAGTTAAATCTTAAATGAAAATTATAATTGTTTTCGAGTGCTTCCGGAATGTCGGAATATAGTTTCTCTAGCTCTTCTTGAGATTTCAAATAGTGCTGATTGCTATATCTAAATCTATTTTTATCATCTATAAAGCTTTTCTCTTTAATACAAACTAGAGCATCATGCGCCTCATACATATTTTCATTTAAATAAAAAATTTCTTGAGTTGCAATCAATGGAAGCTTTAAAGATTTTGAGATATTAAGAAGGTAATTTTCAAAATTCTTTTCTTGATGTTCATTATGGCGTTGAATTTCAATATATAATCTATCTTTAAAAGTGTATTTTAAAGAATTTAGTATTTGCTCAAAATCTTTAAGTTTATTTTTATAGAAAAGTTGACCAAAGAAGTTTTTATAATTTCCTGTCAATAATATTAAATCTCTATTATTTTCCCTTAAATCTTTAAAATTGCAGGTTGGTTCTGTTGTTCCATCATTTTTTAAATAACTTATTGAAGATAATTTTGTTAAATTTTTGTATCCTATTTCAGATGTTGCATATAATGAGATCTTTCCAAATATATCTTTTAAATTCATATTTATTTGGGTCCCAATAATTGGCTGTGTACCAACTTTAGATATTTTTTCTGAAAATTCTAAAGCTCCGCATAAATTATAACTATCGGATAGGCCTAAGGATTTAATTTTTTTTAACTTACAAAAATCAGCCAACTCGTCAATTTTGATAGCACCTTCGCATATTGAATATTGGGTATGAACTTTTAAGTGATTAAAATTCTTATTATTGCCTTGCATTAACTCGTTTTATATCACCATTAGAAATAAACAACTTGTAATCAGCCCTGTTAGCAAGTTCTCTATTGTGAGTTGCAAAAATTATTGTTTTTTTTAATTTTTTTAATTTTAAAAAATAAGAAAATATTTCTTTTGAAGTTTTATAATCTAGATTACCAGTCGGTTCGTCTGCTAAAATTATATTTGTCTCAGCTATTATTGCTCTAGCAATAGCTACCCTTTGTTGCTCCCCACCAGAGAGTTCTCTAGGAAAATGTTGAGATCTATCTAGTATTTTTATTGTTTTAAGAATTGTTTTAGCTTTATTTTTTGCATTTTCCGTATTTTCACCTTTAATAATTGATGGCATCATTACATTTTCAATAGCTGTAAAATCATTCAACAAATTATTATCTTGAAAAATAATTGAAATATTTTTTCTTCTTATTTCATCTTTTTCTACATCTGCAAATTTTCTAGTAAAAATATTATTTATCTTAATATCTCCTTTAGTCGGTTCATCTAATAAAGCTAATAAATGAAGTAGTGATGATTTACCAGATCCAGATGGGCCTACTAAAGCTACAAGATCTCCCTGATTTATCTTCAAATTAAGATTGTTAAACAAATTAATATTTCCATTAACGTGCTTATAAGTTTTTTTAAGATTTATTGTCTCTAATAAAATTTTACTCATATTTTAATGCTCTAAATGTTTTCATTTTAGAAATATGTCTAGCAGGTATATAAGAGGCTATTGCTGAAACTAAAAGTGATAAAATAAAAATTATAAATATTGAAAATAAATTTATTTCACTTGGCAACTTTTCTAAAAAATATATATCACTTGGAAATATCTCCACGTTTAAGACTGATGAAAGAAATATTCTAACTTTTTCAATATTTAGCGAGAACAATATCCCTAAAATAATACCACTTATTGAAGCAAAAAAACCTATTGTAAAACCTGTTAAAAAAAATGATTTTTTTATTGAGGTATTGTTTAAACCTAATGTTTTTAAGATAGCTATCTCCTTAGTCTTATTTTTAATTAATATTGTTAGACCGGAAATAATATTAAATGCAGCTACAATTATTATTAAAGTAAGTATTATAAACATGACATTTCTCTCAACTTTAAGGGCACTAAAAAAAGATTTATTTAAGTCAGCCCATGTATAAATAAAATAATTTTGATTTAATTTTTCAATTTTTTTTTTATATATATTAGCTTCTAGTGGATTTTTTAAGTAAATTTCTAAATTTTGATCTTTAGTATCTTTATCAAAGATTGATAGAGCATCTTCAATATTTAAGAAAATAATATTTTGGTCAAATTCAACAAATCCAGTGTTAAATATTCCTGCAATCTTAAAAGTTTCTTGCTTTGGAAGACTTCCTAGAGGTGTAGCAACAAAAGCTGAGGACATTAAATTGATGCTATCTCCTTCTTTTAAATCAAGATTAAAAGCTAGCTCAGTTCCGATAAATATATGATTTTTTTCAAATTGATTAATATTTCCACTAACAATATTATTTTCGAAAAAATCTTTTATTTTTTTTTCTTGAATATTAACTCCTTTAAAAATAATACCCTTTGCCTTATCATTAATTATTATTATCCCCTCTCCTGAATAAGTTTTGCTAATAGAGGCTTCTTTGAAATTTTTTTTAATTTTTAAAACGTAGTCATTGTCGATAATAAAGCTATTAGGTTGAATTATGATATGTGGATTTAAACCTAAAATCTTATTAGTTAAATCAGTTTTAAAACCATTCATAACTGACATAACAATTATTAGGATTGCTACTCCCAACATTATTCCTACAAAAGAAAAAATTGAAATTATTTTTAAAAACCCCTCTTTTTTTTTGGGTTTAAGGTTTCTTGATGAAATTAATCTTTCTACTTTTGTGAACAATTTTTTATTCTTTAAGTTTAGATTTAATATTTTCTAAACTTAATAATTCGCTCTTTGAGTTTAATTCTTTAAATTCAAACTTATTTTCTTCGGATTTTGATCCAACGATTATTTGAAAAGGAATACCTATTAAGTCGTGTTTTTTAAATTTATTAGACATGTTCTCATCAACATCATCTAACAATACGTCAATATTTTGTTTTTTTAATTCTTGGTATATTTTTTCAGCTTTTTGTAGGTTATCTTTATTATTTTTATTTATACTGGGTATAATTACTACATCAAATGGAGATATGGATTTCGGCCATTGCATTACGTCGTTATTATAATTTGCTTCTATCGCTGCTCCAACAAGTCTAGAAACTCCTATACCGTAGGATCCCATTTTTACAGATATTTTTTTTCCGCTCTTATCATCTATAAGACAGTTCATAGGTTTTGAGTATTTATCACCAAAATAAAATATGTGCCCCACTTCTATACCTTTTGTTCTAATTTGATTATTCTTCTCTACTGACTCATTGAATTTTGTTTCATCGAATTTTTCATCTGTTGCAGAATAAAAATTAGAAAAATCTTTTCTCATTTGTGAGAGAGAACTTTCGGTACTTTCGTATTTACTTAGATCTAATTGGAATATTCTTTTATCAGCATAAATTTGACTTTCACCTGTTTCAGCTAAAATAATAAATTCATGTGAAAGATCACCCCCAATCGGGCCAGTGTCTGCTGCCATGGGTATTGCTTTTAACCCCAATCTTTCAAAAGTTTTTAAATAAGAAAAAAACATTTTGTTATAGGATTTTTTTGCTTCATTTTCTGTGAGGTCAAAGGAGTAAGCGTCTTTCATATAAAATTCTTTGCAACGCATAACTCCAAATCTAGGTCTTATTTCGTCTCTGAATTTCCATTGTATATGATAAAGAATTTGAGGAAGAGATTTATATGATTTTATACTAGATCTAAAGACATCTGTAATTAATTCTTCATTAGTTGGCCCATACAACATTTCTCTACCTTGACGATCTTTAATTCTTAACATTTCTTCGCCATAATCATCATACCGCCCACTCTCCTTCCAGATTTCAGAGGATTGAATAGTTGGCATCAACATCTCTTGAGCATCAATTGCGTTTTGTTCTTCTCTAACAATTTGTTCTATTTTTTTCATTACTTTAAATCCAAGTGGAAGCCATGAATAAATTCCTGCTGATGATTGCTTGATCATGCCAGTTCTCAACATCAGTTGGTGAGATTTTATTTTTGCTTCTGCGGGTAAATCTTTTGTAACTGGAATAAATAATTGTGAAAGATACATTCTATTGTAAGTATTCTCTTAAATTTAATAAATCGAATTTAACAAGATAATATATTACAATAAAAATTAATGAAGTAATTATCGTTGTAATTAAAAATTTCTTAGCTATTTCAGGATTTTTTGGCGCTCCTGGATCGATACCCTCTAATTTTTCCCTAAATTTTTCTTTGTTTGATTGAATTCCGACTGGTAAAACTGAAAAAAAAATTATCCACCAAATTAGTACGTAAACTATTATAGATCCAGTTATACCCACTAGATTCTCGCTATATTAATGTTTGTGAATGGTTTTTTTCCTGTTTTTTCTCTGACTATTCTTCTGCAATTTTGCTTGATAGTTTCTATTAAATTATTTTGTTGGTTTTTAGAATCCAAGGAAAAAGTTCTGCAAATATTAAAAATCTCATCCTCTATGTCAAAGATAAAATGTTCATGTTCATTATTCTCTGGAATGCCTTTGAATGAGATAATGGGTTTTTTAATTTTTCCATTATTTGAAACAATGAGAGTAATTTCCAAATAGCCATTCAGTGATAGATTTTTTCTTTCTTTAATTGATTGTGAATCACTTTCAACATTAACATTTCCATCTAAATAAACACGTCCAGATGGTGCTTTATCTATAATTGCTGGATTTTCATTTGGAAGGATTTTGATGATATCTCCATTTTCTATTAATAAGGCTTTTGGAACTTGCATCTCTTTTGCAAAAGATACATGTTCTACCATATGTCTATGCTCTCCATGAACAGGTATAACACATTTAGGTTTCACCCATTTGTACATATCTTTTAAATCGTCTCGATTAGGATGACCTGACACATGAACAAATGCGTTCTCCTCTGTAATAATTTCTATTTTATTTTTTACTATCAAATTCTGGAGTTGATATAATTTTTTCTCATTTCCGGGAATAATTTTTGATGAGAAAATAACACAATCTCCAGATTCTAAAAAAACCTCTGGATGCACTCCGTTAACTATTCTAGTCATTGCTCCCATTGGTTCTCCTTGGCTTCCAGTTGCTAAATATAAGATTTTATTTTTTTCAATTTTTTTTGCTTCTCTTGGCTCAACAGGATTAATCAACCCCTTAAGGTAACCACACTTTTTTGCAGCTTTATAAATTCTTTGCATTGACCTTCCAACTAAACAAATATTTCTTCCAGTTTTTTTTGCGCAATAAAAAATAGACTCCATCCTTGCCACGTTAGAGGCAAAAGATGTTACAAGTAATCTGTTGGTTTTTAATTCCATAATTCTTAAAAGACTGTCTCTTACGTCTGATTCAGAACCTGCTCGTCCTGGGCTAAATATATTTGTTGAGTCACAAATCATAGCTGAAACTCCGTTATCACCAATTTTTTTAAGTTTTGCCTCATCAATTTTCCCGCCTATTAATGGATTAGGATCAATTTTCCAATCTCCAGTATGCAATATGGTCCCTAGTGGAGTTTTAATGCAAAGACCATTAGGTTCTAGAATAGAATGTGTTAAAGTTACAAAATCAATCTCAAAGTTACCAAGTTTAATTTTACTATTTAGTGCTACAATTTTTAAATGTGAAACTATGTCTATTTTTTTTTCTTTAAATTTCTCAATCAGTAATGTCGCTGTAAAAGGGGTTGCATAAATTTTACATTTTAGTTTTGGCCAAATATGAGCTACAGCTCCTATATGGTCCTCATGAGCATGAGTTAAAACTATACCAAGCAAATCATCTTTTTTATCAATTATAAAACCTGGGTCAGGCATAATTAAATCTACTCCAGGAATAGAGTCATCAGCAAAAGAAACACCCATATCCACAATAATCCATTTATGATTATTTTCTTTTCCATAAGCATAAAGATTCATATTTGCTCCTATTTCACCAGAGCCACCTAAAGGACAAAAAAGTAGTTCTTCTTTACTCATATAAATTCTTTATAAACTTTTGAGATGCCTTTAACAGTAATATTTTGATCAACAAAAATTTTTCTTCTTATCACTTTTTTAAAAAAATTTGCATAACCGCCCGTAAGTATGATTCTATACTTAAGTTTTTCCTTAGAGATAATTTTGTTGATAATATTGTTTATTAAACCCTCATAACCCCATAAAAAACCAGCATTAAGAGCTTCTTTTGTGTTTTTTCCATAAGTTCTTTGATGATTTTTTAAATTTATTTTTGGAAGTAAAGCAGTTGATTTAATCAAATTTTTCATTGAAAGTTTTATTCCTGGAGCGATTACACCTCCCTCGTATTTGCCATTTTTAATCACATCAAACGTAGTAGCAGTA
>CACPGV010000005.1 GCA_902633595.1 uncultured Pelagibacteraceae bacterium
AAAAATAATCAAAAAGAAAAACGATAAAAGAATAGTTGAAGAATTTAGAAAAATCAAAAAATACCGAAAAATGATAAAATTTGTTTATCAAAATAAGCCAAAAGGAACTGGGGATGCGGTTTTAAAATGCAGAAAATACATTAAAGATAAATTTTTTTTAATGCTTTTACCAGACGATCTAATTATGAATAAGAATTGCTCTAAAGAAATGATCAATTTACATAAGAAAACAAAAGGTTCAATAATTGCAACTAAACGGGTTAATATAAAAACTGTGTCTAGATGGGGTATATTATCTCTCATAACAAAGAAAAAAAATTATTTTAAAATTAAAGATGTAATAGAAAAACCAAGTATCAAACAAGCTCCATCTAATTATGCCATAATTGGTAGATATATTTTACCATCAAAGATATTTTCTGAAATTAAGAATTTGAAACCTGGGAAAGGTGAAGAAATTCATATTACAGATGCTGTTAAAAATTTAATTTACAGAGGTGAAAACTTTTTTGGTAATATTTTTATGGGAAAATATTTAGATTGCGGTACAATTAATGGATACATTCAATCAAGTATTAAAATATTTAAAGGACGAAAATGAAATTATGTATGATAGGCACTGGTTATGTTGGTTTAGTTAGTGGTACCTGTTTTGCTGATATTGGAAATCAAGTTTATTGTGTAGATAAAGATAAAAATAAAATTAATAAACTCAATTCAGGTATTTCTCCAATTTATGAACCAGGTTTAGATGAGTTAATAAGAAAAAACTATAATGCTAATCGTTTAATTTTTACTACAGATATAAAAAAAGCTATCAATTCCTCTGATTTGATATTTATCTGTGTGGGGACTCCATCAAAAAAAGGATCATTAAAAGTTGATTTATCTTTCGTTTATAAATGTGTAAAAGAAATATTAAAATATACAAAGAAAAAAAAGATAATTATAACCAAGTCTACAGTTCCAGTTGGAACCGGCGATGAAATTGAGAAAATCATAAAAAAAAAAAAAAAATTATTTACTATTATTTCAAACCCTGAATTCTTAAGAGAAGGTGAGGCTATTAGAGATTTTAGATATCCAGATCGTATAGTTATAGGATCTGATAATAAAAATGAATTTAAAACGATGAGAAAATTATACTCTCCTTTAATAAGTAAAGGAGCAAAATTTTTTACCACATCAAGAAAAGGTGCAGAATTAATTAAATATGCTTCAAATGCTTTTCTAGCAACAAAAATTACTTTTATTAATGAACTGGCAAATTTATGTGAAAAAACCGGCATCAATATTGAAGATATATCTTTAGGCATTGGATCTGACTCTAGAATTGGCAGCAGATTTTTGCGTCCTGGTCCTGCTTACGGCGGTTCTTGTTTTCCAAAGGATACAAAAGGATTAGTTTCAGCTGCTGAAAAACATAAAACAAACTTATCAATCGTTAAATCTGTAATTAATTCAAATCACAAGAGAGTAAATTTACTAACTGAGCGTGTTCATAGCATTCTTGGTAAGAATTTAAAGAATAAGAAAATAAGCATTTTAGGTGTTACTTTTAAACCAAATACAGATGACATGAGAGACTCGACCAGTTTAAAAATGATTCCTTACTATTGTAAAAGTGGAGCAAAGGTTTCCTACTACGATCCATCCGGAGAAAAAAAGGAATTTAAGAAAATTAAAAACTGTACATATAAAAAAGGTATTAAAGAGAATTGTGTTAATGCTGATCTTATTATACTTCTTACTGAATGGGATGAATTTAAATCTATTGACTTTAAGAAAATTAATAAAAAAAAGAATTTAAAGATTTATGATTTAAGAAATTTATATATTCCTGAGGAGATGAAAAAGAATAAACTTCAGTATTATTCAGTTGGCAGACCTAATTCAAATTAATTTCAAATATTCCATCAATTTCGACCGCTACTCCAAGTGGTAGACTATTTACACTTACAGCCGCTCTAGTATGGTGGCCTCTTTTGCCCAATATATCTGAAATTATATCTGATGCACCATTTATAACTTTAGGTTGGTCTACAAAGTCATTTACAGAGTTAACGTAACCAGTTAACTTTATACATGATGTAATCTTATCTAAATCTTCATTACATGCCTTTTTAGCATGAGCTAGTAGACTTAAGCCGCATCTTTTTGCAGCTTTATAACCTTGATCTAAGGATAGATCTTCACCTAATTTACCTTTTATTAAGTTGCTATTTTCATCTATTGAAATTTGCCCTGATATAAAAAGTAAATTTCCTATTATTTTTGTTGCTACATATGAACCTACAGGTCCTTTTGGTTCAGGTAGCACAATTCCCAAATCTTTTAATTTTGCAGAAGCAGACATAATTAATTTTTTTTAGGAACTAATTTTATAATTCCTTCTTTAGTTTTTTTAATTTGTTTTTTCCCATCTTCTAAACCTTTTTTTTGATATTCCTTTGTTTTCTCAATAAATTTATTTGTTTTACATTTTAAATCAAATTTTTTACAAGAAATTTCTTCAGAGTTTAAAAATGAAATATATGAAAAGAAAAATATTAAGGAAAAAATTGGAATAATAAAATTATTTTTTTTTCTTTTTGGCTTTGTCATATTCTTTTCTCTTTTCTATCAAAATTAATGCTTCTTCCATAGTTAATTCTGTGGGATCTTTTTCCTCAGGAATAGTTGCATTTAGAGATTTATATTTTATATACGGTCCATATTGACCTTTCATTATTCTAACTGGTTTTTTATCTTCAGGATGTTCGCCTAAATCTTTGATTAAGGATGATGAAATTCTTCCAGGTTTAGCCTCAGCAATTAAAGTTATTGCTCTGTTTAAACCTATTGAGAAAAGATCTTCAACATTTTCAAGTCTTGCTGATTTATTCTCACATTTTAAATAAGGGCCAAATCTTCCCGAATTTAAAGTTATATCTTTTCCACTCTCAGGATGTTGCCCCAAAACTTTAGGCAAAGAACAAAGAAATTTGGCTCTATCTAAGTCCACACTATCAATCTCAATACCTTTAGGGATTGAAACATTTTTTAAATGATCATTTTCGTTCTTTTTCTTTTTTCTTTTTTTCTTTTTAGGCTCTAATCCTTCTTTTTCTTTTTCATATTGAAGATAGGGACCAAATCTTCCGTTCTTTAAAAATATATCTTTACCATTTAAATTTTGACCAAGTAATTTCGGTTCTGCTAAATTATATTGAGCAGCTGCTTTACTCTTTGATAGAGGTCTAGTAAATTTACATTCTGGATAGTTCGAGCAACCAATAAATGCTCCACCTCTAAAACTATTTTTTAAACTTAATTCTCCGTTTGAGCATAATTTACATTTTCTATCTATCCCATCTTTTTCATCACGATCAAATATTAAAGCCCCTAAACTTTCATTAAGTAAATCTAAAACTTCCCTAGTTCTTTTTTCTTTAACTACACCAACATTTTGGTAAAAGTCTTTCCAAAAATTATTAAGAACTTCCACCCATTCTATTTTTCCACTAGTTATCTCATCTAATTGATTTTCAAGATCTGCTGTAAAATTATAATCTACATATTTGGAGAATAACTTTTCAAGGAAAGCTGAGATTAATTTACCACGGTCAGTTGGGTTAAATCTTTTATTAATAAGTTCAACGTAATTTCTAGTAGACAAAACTGATATAATACTTGCATAAGTTGACGGTCTACCTATACCTAATTCTTCCATTTTTTTCACTAAACTTGCCTCTGAAAAACGAGGTGGAGGATCTGTAAAGTGCTGTTCATCAATAAGTTTTAATATACTTATTTCTTCACCTAATTTAACTTCTGGTAAAATATTTTTTGCGTCCTCATCTGTTTCTTGTGATTGATAAACTTTTAAAAATCCATCAAACTTAATTATTGAACCACTCGCTCTGAAATTAATCTTATTATCTGCTGATGCAATAATTATTGTGTTACGATCAAATTCAGCTGGGGTCATTTGAGATGAGATTGCTCTAGACCAAATTAACTCATAAAGTTTAAATTGATCTGCATTTATATACTTTTTAATTTCTGAGGGTTTTCTTGTAATATTTGTAGGTCTAATAGCTTCGTGAGCTTCCTGAGCATTTTTTGCTTTCTTCCCACTGTAATTATTTGGATCGTCTGGTAAATATTTTTTACCATAATTATCAATTACAAATTTTCTAAAGTCATCAATAGCTTCTTTCGAAATATTTGTTCCATCTGTTCTCATATAAGTAATTAAACCTGTAGTCTCACCTTCAATATCTATACCTTGATATAGTCTTTGTGCGATTTGCATAGTACGTGAAGCTCCAAATCCAAATCTCCCTGAAGCTGTTTGCTGTAAAGTTGATGTTGTAAAAGGGGCCAATGGATTTCTTTTGAACACTTTTGAGTTTACGTCTGAAATTTTAAATTTAGATTTGTTTAAGATATTTATTGCTTTATCAATTTCTTCTTTATTTTTGAATGTAAATCTTTCAACTTTTTCTCCATTAAATAAACTTAATTTTGAAAGAATATTTTTATTGTCCTTATTTGTAAATTCAGAAGTTAGAGTCCAGTATTCTTCAGGATTAAAAAGTTCTATTTCCTTTTCCCTCTCTGTAATTAATTTTAAAGCTACAGATTGCACTCTACCAGCAGACTTTGAGCCAGGTAATTTAGTCCATAAAATTGGAGAAATATTAAATCCAACAAGATAATCAAGAGCACGTCTTGCCAAGTAAGCCTCTACTAAAGGAAGATGAATTTTTCTTGGGTTTTTTATTGCATCTAAAATTGCTTTTTTTGTAATTTCATTAAAAACAACTCTTTCTAAGTGTTTGTCTTTTAATAATTTCTTTTTTTCGAGAACTTCTTTTACATGCCATGCTATAGCTTCTCCTTCACGGTCTGGGTCAGTAGCAAGTATAATTTTTTTGGAGTCTTCAGCTGCATCAGTAATTTCTTTAAGATATTTTTTTGAAAAAGAGTCTATTTCCCATAACATTTCGAATTTTTTTTCAGGATCTACAGATCCATTTTTAGAGGGAAGGTCTCTTATATGTCCGTAACTAGCTAAAACTAAATAATCTTTACCAAGATATTTATTTATCGTTTTTGCTTTTGCAGGACTTTCAACAATTACTAAATTCATTATCTTATTTTATTTTCAAATAAAATAGATTTTGTCAATTTTTATATTTTAAATACAATATAGACGCGGATAATTTAACGTTTAAAATTTATTTTGCTCTCATTAGAGTTTCTGAGTCTGATTATATTGTCTTTGTGAGTATAGATAATAATTATGAAAATAATAAATAAAAGATAAGTTTGGATTTCATTATCCATAAAGATCGAATAAATCCAAACTGACATTGATCCAATAATAGACGACAAAGATGCATATCTAAAAACAATAGCAACTAGCAACCAAGCTAAACCAAAAATAATTCCAAATGAAAAAGAAATTCCTAAAATGACACCAAGATAAACTGCAACACCTTTTCCTCCATTAAACTTTAACCACAATGGAAAAATATGTCCGATAAAACAAATCAATGCAGATAAATAAATCAATTCATTGAAATACTTATGGGCAATAATAATAGATATATATCCTTTAAATACATCAAGAACTAATGTAGCGGCTGCTAGAGACTTTTTTCCAGTTCTTAATACATTCGTAGTTCCAATATTACCTGAGCCAATATTTCTAATATCTTTACCCAAAAAAAATTTTGTAATTATCAATCCAAAAGGAATTGATCCTAATATATAGGAATAAATGATAACGAATAAAATATCCAAGTTCATTATTGATTGAAAGCTAATTGACCATTTAAGAAAGTCATAAGAATTTTCCCTTGAAGATTTCTACCTTCAATAGCGGTATTTTTAGATTTTGATTTTAATTTATTTGCATCAACTTTCCATGGAGCCTCTAAGTCAAATATACAAATATCCCCATCCGAACCTTTTGACAGTGTTCCTTTATTAATTTTTAAAATTTTGGCTGGGTTTATGGTCAGGGCTTCAATAATTTTATTTAGTGGAAGTGACTCATTGTGAAACATCTCTAATGATAAAGGGAGCAACGTTTCAACACCAACCGCTCCAGCTGCTGCCTGGCTAAAAGGTAGTCTTTTGCTTTCTTCATCTTCTGGCAAATGATCTGATACAATTACGTCAATTAATCCATCTTTTATACCTTGCACTAAAGCTAACCTGTCTTCTTCTGACCTAAGGGGCGGAGATAATTTTAGAAATGTTTTGAACTCACCAATATCATTTTCATTTAAGGATAAATTATTGATTGAAACTCCAACAGTAAATTTTTTTCCATTATTCTTGTTTTTTTTTATTACTTCTATTGATTGTTTAGATGAAATTTGGTTGATATGATATCTGCAGGGATATTCACTTAATAAAGTTAGATCTCTCTCAATAATAATCTTTTCTGCAATAGAGGATACACCTTCTAGACCTAACCTCGTTGCTATCTCTCCATCATTAATACATGCATTTTTTGATAATTCATAATCCTCAGGGTGTTGCATAATTAAAACTCCAATATCTGCTGCGTAGTCCATTATCCTTGCCATTAATTCTGTATTTTGAATTGTTCTGTTAACATCACTAAATCCTATAATTCCTCTACCAGATAGCAAACCAAATTCAGTCATCAATTTACCCTCTGTTTGCCTAGTAATTGAAGCACATGGGAAAAGGTTGACGCTTGCTTTGTCTCTTGCTCTTCTAATAATAAAATCAACCATAGACACATTATCTATAATTGGTTTTGTATTAGGCATAGTAACAATCGATGTAACTCCCCCTGATAATGCAGCATGACTTAATGTTCTAAAATTTTCTTTATATTCAAAGCCAGGTTCTCCAACAAAGGCTTTCATATCGACTATACCTGGTATTAAAATATTTCCTTTAACATCAACAATTTCAGTATTGGAACTTGTATCACTTTTCTTTACATTTTTTCCTATGGCTTTAACTTTACCATTGTCATTTAAAATTAATGATCCTTTTTCATCCATATTTTGAGAAGGATCTATGATTCTTGCATTAATGAAAATTTTTTCTTTCATTTATTTACAATATTTTTTTAAACATGCCATTCTTACTGCTACACCTAATTCAACTTGTTCTTTGACTAAACTTACATTTATATCATCAGCCAATTTTGTATCTATCTCTACACCTCTATTCATTGGACCGGGGTGCATAATTAAAGCATTTTTTTTTGCGTACTTTAATTTTTCAGGTGTTAAACCATAAAACTCATAATATTCTCTTTTTGATGGCAAGAAAGATCCTTGCATTCTCTCATTTTGTAACCTCAACATCATTACAATATCACATCCATCAAGACCTTTTTTCATGTCAGTAAAAGATTTTACACCCATTTTATTTATTCCTTTTGGCATTAAAGTTTTAGGAGCAATAACATTTACTTCAGCCCCCAACATGTTCATTAAGTAAATATTAGATCTTGCAACTCTCGAATGAAGAATGTCTCCACAAATAGCTATTTTTAATCCTTCAATTTTTCCTATTCTATTAATTATAGTTAAAGCATCAAGTAGTGCTTGAGTCGGGTGTTCTCTTCTACCATCACCAGCATTAATAACCGCGCAATTTACTTTTTGAGATAACAAATTTGGTGCTCCAGAGTCTTGATGTCTAATTACAATTAAATCTGGGTGCATTGCATTTAGAGTCATTGCAGTGTCTATTAAAGTTTCACCTTTTTTAAGTGCTGAGTTGTCCATGTTCATAGACATTACATCTGCACCCAATCTTTTTCCTGCTAAATCAAAAGAACTTTGAGTTCTTGTCGATGGTTCAAAAAATAAATTTATTTGTGTTTTTCCTCTTAGAACATCCAATTTTTTCGAGTTACTTCTATTTAATTTAATAAAGTTTTTTGCCTCATCAAGAATTGATTTAGCTTCTAATATTGATAGACTTTGAATTCCAAGGAGGTGCTTAGGGGTGTTTTTAATAGCTGTATTGTTTTTCTTAACTGCCATTAAAATCAACTCTATAGGCGTTTTATAGGATCAGATCAAGTAATTATTTAGTTAAATAGTCCAACACTCCTTGTAGTATAAATTGAGCGGAATTCTGATCTAATTTGCTCACTTTTTTAGTAGTATTTGACGCCAAATCATTAGATAAATTGAAAGCTCCCTGGCTAGACAATCTTTCATCCCATAACACGACATTTTCGGTAACATCTTTTGAAAGATTAATAGCCAAATCTTTAGCTGATTGTGAGGAGTTACTAGATGTTCCATCCATGTTAATAGGATTGCCTACCACAATACCTTTAATTTGATTTTCTTTAAAAATCTCAATTATTTCTTTAACAAAATCTGAATATTTATTTTTAACAATTGTAGTGTAAGGAGTAGCAATAATTTTATTTTCGTCTGAAATAGCTATACCAACTCGTTTTTTTCCAGGATCAATTCCCATTAACCTAGACTTTTTATCAAGTTTTTTCTTAAAATCTTCAATATCAAGCATGATTGTGTTATATTTTTATATATTAATTTCCTGTAAAATTAACATAATTCACTAATGTCCATAGATAAAGATAAAATTAAACATGTTAGCAAACTCGCGAGAATTTCGGTAGATGAGAAGAAAATTGATGATTTGACTAAAGATCTTTCTTCAATTTTTAAATTTATCGAACAACTTAATGAATTAAATACAGATAAAGTAGAACCTCTTTCTTCCATATTAAATGAACCTTTGCGATCTAGAAAAGACGAAATTAATGATGGAAAAATTAGAGATAAGATTTTAGAAAACTCGCCCAAAAAGAATGAAGAATTTTTTGTTGTACCCAAGGTTATTGAATAATGGCGGATTTAACAAAAAAAAGTTTAACTGAAATAGTAAGTTTAATTAAAAAAAAAGAAATTAAATCTGAAGAAGTTACAAATTTATTTATAAAAAATATTGAAAATGATAAAAAATTAAATTCATTTATTACCAACTGTAATGAACATGCAATTAAAAAAGCAAAAAAATTTGACAAAAATCCTAAACTTGACACTCTCTTACCAGGTATACCAATAGCTGTTAAAGATTTATTTTGTACTGAAGGTGTGAAAACAACTGCTGGAAGTAAAATGTTAGATAATTTTATTCCTAATTATGAGTCTACAATCACAAAAAATTTATGGAATGAAGGAGCTTTCTTATTAGGAAAATTAAATTGTGATGAGTATGCTATGGGTTCGTCTAATGAAACTAGTTTTTTTGGTAACGTAATGAATCCTGTTGCAAAAAATACTGTACCGGGAGGTTCTTCTGGAGGTTCGGCAAGTGCTTTAGCTGCCGATCTTACTCCAACTACTATTGGAACAGACACAGGAGGATCCATTAGACAACCGGCATCCTTTACTGGCACAGTAGGTTTAAAACCTACTTACGGGTTGTGCTCAAGATGGGGAATAGTAGCTTTTGCTTCATCATTAGATCAGGCTGGTCCAATGACTAAAACTGTAGAAGATTGTGCACTGATGTTAGAAGCAATGGCTGGTTTTGATGAGAAAGATTCTACTTCTATTAACAAAAAAAAAGAAAATTACTCAAAAAATTTAACAAATAACATCAAAGGTTTAAAAATTGGTATACCAAAAGAATATAGAGTAGATGGTATGCCTAAGGAAATAGATGAACTTTGGGAAAATGGAAAAAAAATATTAAAAGAGTCAGGTGCAGAAATTATTGATATTTCCTTGCCTAATACAAAATATGCGTTGCCTACCTATTATATAGTTGCACCTGCTGAAGCCTCTTCAAATTTAGCTAGGTACGACGGGGTTAAATATGGGTTTAGATCTAATAAAGGAACTAATTTAATAGAGATGTATGAAAACACCAGGTCTGAAGGTTTTGGAGATGAAGTAAAACGCAGAATTTTAATAGGCACATATGTTTTATCATCTGGTTATTATGACGCTTACTACATTAAAGCTCAGAAAGTTAGACAGTTAATAAAGAATGATTTTGATGAGTCCTTTAAAAAAGTTGATGCTATTCTTACACCATCAACACCAAGTGCCGCTTTTAAAATAGGCGAAAAAAAAAATGATCCAATATCAATGTATTTAAATGATATATTTACTGTACCAGTAAATTTAGCAGGTATACCTGCAATATCAATCCCTGCAGGAACAGACAACAACAATTATCCACTTGGTTTACAGCTTATAGGCAAAACTTTAGATGAACAAAAACTTTTAAATATCGCTTTTGCAGTTGAAAAAAAAATAAATTTTAAACAAAATCTTAATAGATGGTGGGAAAAGTAATGAATGGAGAAAAAGGAAAATATCTAATTGAAGGAGAAAAAGGGAAATGGGAAGTAGTTATTGGTTTAGAGGTCCATGCACAAGTATCCTCTAATTCTAAACTTTTTTCAGGTTCTTCTACAAAATTTGGAGCTGAACCGAATACTCAAGTCAGTCTTGTCGATTCTGCTTTTCCCGGGATGTTACCTGTTATAAATGAATTTTGCGTTCAACAAGCAATTAAAACAGGGCTAGGCTTAAATGCAAAAATTAATTTGCACTCAGTTTTTGATAGAAAAAATTATTTTTATGCTGATTTACCTCAAGGTTATCAAATTTCTCAGTATAAGAATCCAATAGTAGGTGAAGGCAAAATTACTTTAGACTTACCAAATGGTACAAAGATTATAGGTATTGAGAGGCTTCATCTAGAACAAGATGCGGGTAAAAGTATTCATGATCTAGATCCGAGCAATACATATGTTGATCTAAATAGATCAGGTGTTGCACTTATGGAGATTGTGAGCAAACCAGATTTAAGTTCTCCAGATGAAGTAAACGCTTATATCAAAAAATTAAGGTCAATAATGAGATACTTAGGAACTTGCGATGGAAACATGCAAGAGGGTTCATTAAGAGCTGACGTAAATGTTTCTGTTAGAAAAGAGGGTAATAAGGAATTAGGAACTAGATGTGAGATTAAAAATGTTAATTCTATTAAGTTTATGCAGATGGCTATTATTTGTGAGGCTCAAAGACAAGTACAACTTTTAGAAGCCGGAAAATCAATTGATCAAGAAACAAGATTATTTGATACTAAAAAGAATGAGACAAGATCCATGAGATCAAAAGAAGATGCTCATGACTATAGATATTTTCCTGATCCCGATTTGTTACCTTTAAACTTAAACAAAGAGCTCATTGAAAATATAAAGAAAAATTTACCTGA
Source organism: uncultured Pelagibacteraceae bacterium (assembly GCA_902633595.1). Classification (GTDB taxonomy): domain Bacteria; phylum Pseudomonadota; class Alphaproteobacteria; order Pelagibacterales; family Pelagibacteraceae; genus Pelagilacustribacter. The sequence goes on from CACPGV010000005.1 coordinate 11,263, forward strand.
ATTACCTGATCAAAAAAAAGAGAGATTTATAAACAACTATTCGCTCACTGCATATGAAGCTAATGTTTTGGTTTCAGAGAAAGAAATATCAGATTATTTTGAAGAAGTGGTTAAAACTTCAGATATTAAATTAGCAAAAAATTGGATAATGGGAGATCTATTTGCTTCATTAAATGAAAAAAATATCTCAATTTCCCAATCACCAGTTACAACTAAGAAAATGTCTCAATTAATAGACTCAATTAGTTCAGGAGTTATATCAGGTAGAACAGCTAAGGAGGTTTTTGAAATAATGAAAGAATCTGGAGAAGAACCTAACAAAATTATAGAGAGTAAGGGATTGCAACAAAAAAGCGATCCAAAAGAGTTAGAAAAAATTATAGAAAAAATACTCACTGAAAATAACGATAAAGTTGAGCAGTACAAATCTGGCAAAGATAAACTTTTTGGTTTTTTTGTAGGTCAGGTTATGAAAATTTCAGGTGGTAAAGCTAATCCACAATTAGTAAACCAAATACTTAAAAACAAATTAAAGAAATAATGGGTAAAGATCTTGTTATTAATTTTAAGATACAAAACTATATTAAAGACTTAAGTAAAAAACTTCATCCTGTACAAAGCGAAATCATTTCGTACAATGAAAGCCTAGGTGACGTTAAGAGAATGCAGGTTGCTATCTCTCAATGTTACTTTTTAGAATTAATTACAAAGATCTCAAAATCTAAAAAAGTATTAGAAATTGGAACCTTTACTGGTTTGAGCACTCTCTCTATTGCTTTAGGATTACCTGAAGATGGCACGATTATTGCTTTGGATAAAAATAGCGAAACAAATATCAAAGCAAAAGAATTTTTTAAAAAAGCTGAACAAGATAAAAAGATTAAAACTATAGTAAATCCAGCTTTAGATACACTTAATGAATTAAAAAAAGAAAATTTAATATTTGATATTATTTTTATTGATGCTGATAAAGAAAATTATAAATATTATTACAACAAAAGTTTTGATTTACTCAAGAGAGGCGGTTTAATGATAATAGATAACGTTTTATGGCATGGTGAAGTTGCAGATGAGAAAAATAATGAAAAATTTACTAATATAATAAGAGATTTTAATACCTTTGTTAAAAACGATGAAAGAACAGAGCAAATTATTCTGCCACTTGGAGATGGGTTTACCATTTGTAACAAATTATAATGTTTATTATTTTAGGTTTTTACAAATTTAAAAATTTAAAGTCCTTAAAAAGACATAAAACAATTCTTGAAAACCTTTTTTCTGAAAACGATATAAGAGGAACCCTTATTATTTCTAAAGAAGGTCTAAATGGAACTCTATCGGGTAAATCAAAAAATATTTCTAAAATTAGTAAGATAATAAAAAATTCATTTAAAATTAAAAAATTTGATAGTGAAAATTTATCAAAAAGTAAATTACAGCCATTTCATAAACCGAAGATTAAAATAAAAAAAGAGGTTGTACCCATGGGTATTTATATTAATTCAAATAACAAAAAAAATAACCATTTAGAACCATCTGAGTGGAATGATTTAATACAAAATAAAGAAACTCTTGTTCTTGATGCCAGAAAACCTTTTGAATATGAAATTGGAAGTTTTAAAAGGGCAGTAAATCCAAAAGTAAAAAACTTCAGAGAATTTCCTAAATATTTAAGTAAATTGGGCAAAAAAAAAACTGTTGCAATGTTTTGTACTGGTGGAATTAGATGTGAAAAAGCTTCTATTTATCTTAAGCAGAGAGGTTTTAAAAATGTTTTTCAACTTAAAGGAGGAATCTTGAATTATCTAAAGAAGATAAAAAAAGAAGAAAGTAAGTGGAATGGTGAGTGTTTTGTTTTTGATAATAGAGTTTCGCTCAAACATAATTTACAAGAGGGATCCTACATAGTTTGTAGTGGTTGTAGAATACCGGTTTCGAATAAACAAAAAAGATCTAAAAAATATGAGGAAGGAGTTTCTTGCCCAAGATGTTATGATACATTAACAAAGTCACAAATAAATAGATTTAGGATGAGGCAAAAGCAAATTCTTCTTGCTAAAAAAGCTGGAAAAAAGCATAAGTTTCAAAAAGAATATTAATATTATTAAATGAATTTAACTAAAGATCCAATTTGGTCTCTTCTTAAAAAAGTAACAATACCCGCAAGCACAGGTTCACTTTTTATGACTTTCTATAATTTGGTAGATAGTTTTTTTGCAGGTAAAATTTCACCTGAAGCTTTAGCAGCTGTGGCTAAATCTTGGCCTATTACTTTTATTGCTTTAGCTATATCAATTGGTATTCAAGCTGGTACTCAGGCATTAGTTAGTAATTCTATAGGAGCTAAGGAAAATAAAACAGCATCGTTATATGTAGCTCAATCGATTGTATTCGCAATTATAACTTCATTTTTTGTTACTTCATTTGGTTTAAATTTTTCAGATGAGTTGTTGAAAATAATGGGATCCACTCAGGAAAGCATTATTTTAACTAGAGAATATTTAGACATAATTTTTTATGGCTCAATAATTATTCTAGTTCAACTTTCCCTTAATGGCACTTTATCAGCTCAAGGAGATACAAAAAGTTACAGAAATATATTAATATTTTCTTTTTTTATAAACATTTTTTTAAACCCTCTATTTATTTTTGGATATGGAATTATTCCTGGATTTGGTATTTCTGGTTTAGCTATTTCAACTTTAATAGCTCAATCCTTAGGAGTTTTTTATTTACTTTATAAAGTCTATTGTTGTGAATTAAAAAAATTTTTATATTTTGAATGTTTCATTCCCAAATTAGATTTATTAATAAATATTTTAAAACAATCTGTTCCCATCATGTTCACTATGCTCATGATAATGTTTGGAGTATTTAATATTTTTTACTTTGTAGGACAATTTGGTGAATTAGCAACAGCTGGATATGGAACTGCTGTAAGAATTGAACAAGTGTTATTGTTACCAGTAATTGGTTTAAATACAGCTGTATTGTCTATAGCAGGTCAAAACTTTGGAGCTAAATTTTATAACCGTATTAAAGAAGTGTATTTTAAAGCATTGATATTCGGCTCAGGTTTTATGATTTTTGCAGGAATAATTATTTATTTATCCTCAAATTTAGTCATATCCCTTTTTACTGATAATTTAGAGGTAATAAATAGTGGAGCTCTTTACTTACAAGTTGCAGCTTTAATTGGACCTATTTATCCAGTTTTTTTTATAACTTCTGCTTTATTTCAATCATTAAAATTACCAATCTTGAGCTTATATATGACTATTTTAAGGTTAACCTTAATTCCTTTTTCATCTTTATGGTACGTTATCAATATTAGGGGAGGTGAATATCAAGATATTTTTTATACAATAATGGTCACTAATTGGTTAATGGGTGTTGTTGTTTTAGCGTTTGTACCATTTTTCATAAGAAAAAAATTGAGCATAAGTTTTAAAAAACTATTTGTATTTTAATTTATTTTCTAGCTTTCTTACAAAATAAGATACAAATAATATTAAGACTAGGTATTCCAATATTAGAAAAGTATAAATTTCTAAAGGTCTATATGTAGTTGTTACAAGCTCATTAGCTTTTCGTGTCAGATCAGCAATTCCTATAATTGAAACTAATGAAGACATCTTTAATACATAAACAAATTGATTTCCCATAGCTGGTAAGACAACTTTTATGGCTTGAGGCAATATAACAAATCTCATTTTTCTCCAAAAATTCATTCCAAGGGACTCTGATACTTCGTGTTGACCTTTATGTATCGAATTAATTCCTGCTCTAAATATTTCAGCTTGGAAAGCACTTTCACTTATTGTTAAAGCTATTATACCTGATACAAAAGGTGAGAAACTAATTCCTAACATAATTGGAAGACCGTAATAAATCCAAAGTATTAATACTAATAATGGAATTGCCCTTACAATTTCTACATATCCAATATTAAAGTAACTTAGAAATCTATTATTTGATAGAGAAGGCAATGCAACAATTAATCCTATGATCATAGCTAAAATTATTGAAATGACTGAAATATAAATTGTTGTTGTAATTCCACTTATTAAAAATTTTATATTAGTTAACCCCTCAACATTATCTGGACTAAGTATATACCAACCCCATTCGTAATTTGAGCTACATCCTTGTAGTAAAAATAGAATAGCAATAAATTTAAAAAACTTCACTAATTGACTATATTTGTTAATAAAAGGGATTGAAACTTAAATTATAAGCTTTTAAGATTGTATTTTGCTAATAATTTTTTAAAAAATCCTGATGATTGTTTGCTCTTAATCCAATTACTTACGTAATCATTCCAAACTTTGTCTCCTTTTGGAACCATCATTGCTAAGAAAGCAGGATTTTTTTCTCCATCAGGTACTATTGCTAATTGGGGATACTTAATTACTAATTTATTCGCTTCAGTAGAACTTGTAATGTTTCCATCAGCTCTTCCTGCTAAGACCTCTTGGAAATCTCTTGCTGGAGCTTCAACAGATTGAAGTTTTGATTTTGGAAAAAATTCTTTTGCTTTTTCCTCTTGAGATGTACCTAATGTCGTAGCTATTGTAACACCGTTTTTATTAAGAGAGTCCCATGTAGAAAACTTTTTTAAGTTTTTTTTAAGAACCAAAGGAACTGTCCCGTATTTATAGTACGTAGCGGTAAAACCAGCTACCTCAGCTCTTTTGGGTGTCTTAGTTACACTAGTAGAGATGTCATATCTGTCAGCTGTTATTCCTGCAACGATAGTTTTCCACTCAGCTGGTACAAATTTTACTTTAACACCTAAATCTTTCGCTAACTCATTCATCACATCAATATCGAACCCTTTATACTTATTTGTAGCTGGGTCTTTCATCGACATTGGATCCCAGTCTCCTGTTGTTCCAACTCTTAATTCACCGTTTTTTTTAATTGCATCCAACTTAGATGCCGCGTGAGCGGATGTTGCAAATAATGTTATTGCTAATATTGTTAAGATTTTTTTTAACATTATTATTCTTCTAACTAATCCTTGTTCTCATTACGAATTGCAATTTGACCCAGTTTATTAACTAAAATTAAAAGGGTTGACTAAAGAGTATTTTATCGACTATAAAGAACAAAACAAGAACATTTATGAAGCTAACAATACCATTTTATTTACACAAAGTAGGGGCTGGTTTCCCATCTCCAGCAACTGATTATATTGAAGACGATATAGATCTAAATTCACATTTAATAACAAATGCTCCAGCTACATTTATTATAAGAGTTCAAGGAAAGTCTATGACTAACGTCGGTATATATGATGGAGATTTATTGATAGTAGATAAAAGTTTGAATCCAAAAAATTTTTCAACAGTTATAGCAAATGTTAATGAAGAATTAGTAGTAAAAACTTTAATTAAGAGCAAAGAAGCTAATTACTTAACATCAGGATCTAAAAATACATCAGATAGAATTAATTTAGCAGACAATCCAGAAATAATAATTTGGGGAGTAGTGACATATGTCATTCATAAACAACAATAAGAAAAAAATTGCTTTAATTGATTGTAACTCATTTTACGTCTCATGTGAGAGGCTATTCAATCCAAAGATTAAAAATATACCTGTTGTGGTGTTATCAAATAATGACGGCTGCGTAATATCAAGATCTATAGAAGCAAAAAAAATTGGAATTAAAATGGGGGAGCCTTATTTTAAAGTTAAAGAATTAGTTAAAAAAAATAATGTCCAAATATTTTCATCAAATTATTCACTATACGGAGATCTTTCAAGAAGAGTAATGAAAGTTTTGAAAGGATTTTCAGATAAAATTGAAATTTATTCAATAGATGAAGCATTTATAGACTTGTCACATATTAAAGATGAAAATATAGAAGATTATGGAAAAAAAATAAGAGAAAGGGTTCTTAAGTGGACAGGAATTCCAACAAGTGTAGGCATTTCATGTACTAAAACTTTAAGTAAGGTCGCAAATCATGTGGCAAAAAAAAATAAGACTGGGGTTATTTTCCTAAAAGATAATATAGATGATGTGCTAAAAAATTTTGATATTTCAGACATATGGGGAGTAGGCCGTCAGTTATCCAAACTTTATATAAAAAATGGAATTAATAATGCATACAAATTGAAGAATATTTCAAATAGCTGGGTAAAAAAAAGCACTAATGTATTAGGTGCCAAAACAGTAATGGAATTAAGAGGTATTCCTTGTATTAATTTGGAAACAGAAGAAACAAAAAGAAAAAGCTGTTGTGTATCAAGATCTTTTGGAAGAAAAGTTGAGAGTTTAAATAAATTAAAAGAGTCGATTACTACACACTGTTTAAATGCAGCTGAAAAAATTAGAAATGATAATCAAACAACTAGATCTATAACTGTATTTATTAGAACAAGCCCCTTTGATAAAAATAGAAAATATTATTCAAATTCGCTAACCATAGATTTACCTGTTGCTATGAATAATAGTTTAGAATTAGTTAAAGTGGCTATAGAAGGTTTAAAAAAAATATATAAATATGGATATTTTTATCAAAAGGCTGGTGTAATTTTATCTAAGTTGAGTGAAGCTGGTGAAAAAAATTTAAATTTATTAACACCGATTTTAGAAAATAAGTCACAAACATTAATGAAAGCAATAGATGTGACAAATGCCAAGTATGGTAGAAACGTAATTAGCGTGGCTCAAGCTGGAATAAACAATAGTTGGAAAATGAGAAGAGAACACTCTTCAAAAATTGATACAGCTTCATTTGACTCTTTACCAAAAATTAGTATATAAAATTTAAGCGGGGTGTCTAAAAGACTGAGATTATACCCGAAGAACCTGACCGGTAATTCAGTAAGGGAAATATGGAAAAAATATACTTATCAATACAGTCATCTTTAACAGTAATCGTCCTAGTTGGTGTATTCTTTATATTACTTGGATATTTAAACTCGAAAAAATTCATAAATAACAACAATTATATTGTTGGAAATAGAGACGAAAATACGTTTTCATTAACAGCTAGTTTAACAGCTTCAGCTTTAGGGGCTTGGATTTTGTTTGGACCTGCTTCCGCTGCCACATGGGGAGGTATCGGAGCTGTAATTGGCTATGCTTTAGGAACAGCCGCACCCATGCTTTTTTTATACAATTTTGGACCCAAGATAAGAAAAGAATTTCCAAAAGGTCTAACATTAACTGAATTTATAAAAAAAAGATTTGGCACAGACATACTTAAGATTTGTTTATTTTTAATACTTTTTTATTTAACAATATTTTTAATAGCTGAGGTGACAGCAATAGCAGCTCTTTTAAAATACACCTCCCAGGTTCCCTTATGGGTTACTGCAGCAATAACTTTGATAATTTGCTTATTATATATTTTAAGAGGTGGATTTAAACTTTCAATTATAACAGATAAATATCAATTTAGCTTTATAGTAGTAATTATTTTGTCATCACTTTTTTTAGTATTAGGAAAATTAGATATACCAAGTTTTGAAATAATCAAAAAAAATTCACCAAATTTAATTGATAAAAATTATTTGCCAAATTATACAGCTGGATTAACTTTTTTTATTGCAGTAGCAGCCACAAATTTGTTTCATCAAGGAAATTGGCAAAGAGTGTTCTCAGCTAAAAATAATAGGATACTTAAATCTAGTTTAATTTATTCTTCAATAATTACTTTTATAATTGTTTTTTGGATGGGGTATACTGGTTTATTATCTTTATCTTTGAATTCAAAAGTAATACCGGATCTAGCATTCTTTGATTTACTATTAGATAAAAAAAATTCAGCAATAGTTATTGCTATATTAATTTTAGCAATGTCTTTAACTTTAAGTACTATCGATACATTAATTAACGCTATTTCTAGTTTAATAATTATTGATGGTAAATTTGTAAATAAATCTTTGAAAGGTAAGGAAGTAAAAAATAAAGCAAATATAATAATACTTTTAATTTCTGTTCTAGTTTTTATATTAGCTTCAAAAGGTTTTAGTATACTGTATTTATTCCTATTAGCAGATCTATTATGTTGTGCAGCAGTTATTACAATTTTTTATGGTTTTTTTAATAAAAAGATTAATACGAAATTAGCTTCCTATACAATATTTATTGGATTGTTCTCTGGATTGTTATTTTTTCCAAGTCAAAATTTTCAATCAAGTATTTTAGTAGGTAATCTTATATCTATAGAACACTTTACTCCTTTAATATCTGCGAATTTATTATTTCTTTCATTTGCAATTTCAATAATCATCCCACTAATAATTATTTCAATTTATTCTTTACGTAATTCATTTAAGTAAATTATTACTGCAATCCAAATAAAAATAAATGCTATTAGTTCGTCTAATATTAATGGTTCATTAAAATAATATAAACCTAAGAGAAATTGAGCTGTTGGAGTTAGAAAAAAAATCATACTTGCCGGACCTATACCTATTAGTCCAAATCCTTTTGTGTACCAAAAAAGGGGAATTAAAGTCATAAGGCCCGCCCAGAATAAATAAAATGATAGAACTGGTTCATTTAAAGAAAAAACATTTAAATTATTTTGGACTAAAAAAACAAATATTAATATAGCTATAGGAGTAAGTATTAAAGTTTCTACCAGCAATCCTATATCAGAGGATACTTTGACTTTTTTCCTTATTAATCCATACAAACTAAATGTAAGAGCAACTGTAATACCTATCCAGGGTATTTGACCAAGTTTAATTAAAAAATAAAGTAAAGCTAAAATAACTAAAAAAACTGAAATAATTTTATTTCTATTATATTTTTCATTTAAAAAAATTATTCCAAGAAATACACTCAATATTGGAAAAATATAATAACCTAATGCTGAGTCCAATAAATTGTTAGTTTTAACTGCGTAAAGCCATGTAAACCAATTTAAAGAGACAAGCAGTCCAGTTATAAGCAAAATCAGTATATTTATTTTTTTTTTGATTACATTTTTAAATTCGCTCCATTTCGAATAATAAGACGTAGTAATTAACAATAGCAAAGCAGTCCAAATAGTTCTGTGAATGGTTAACTCCATAGGAGAAGCAAAAGAAACAAATTTAAAATAAATTACCCCAATAACACCCCACCATATGGATGCCCCTACTGTAAATGAAATACCTTTAATTAAATTTTTCTTCATTTGACCATTTTTTTGATTGATTTATAAGGTAATTAATTAATAATTAGTACTAAATTACCTTGGAAAAAAGGAAGAGTGGGTGAGCGGTTTAAACCAGTTGGTTGCTAACTAACCGTACGAGTAACATCGTACCGAGAGTTCGAATCTCTCCTCTTCCGCCAATGTTTAATTAAAATAGCTATCGATTTGAACAGGTTCTTTATTCAAAATATATTTATAGACATTTATATTTTCTAAAACTCTCTGAACATAATTTCTAGTTTCTTTAAATCTAATTTGTTCTATCCAGTTTACATAGGATAATTGCCCTTTAGATGGGTCGCCATTTACTCTCCTCCATGTTTTAACTCTGTTGGGACCCGCATTGTATGCGGCTATAGCAAAAGGATAAACTCCATTATAATCCTCAATTAACGAATTAAAATAATATGAACCTAATTTTATATTATATTCAGGATCTTGGGTTAAACCGCTAATGCTATAAGGAAGCTTAGCTTGTTTGGCTACAATTTTAGCAGTGTATTTCATTAATTGCATCATACCTCTAGCACCAGCCCAGCTGTTTGCACTTTTATCAAATTCACTTTCCTGTCTAATAATTGCTAAAACAACTTCAGGTTTTGGCATTACTTTATTATTAATAATTTTTGGAGTTGCTATAATTGGATAATTGAATTGGTTATAAAATCGTTTTTCGTACGATGCTTTTTTTGAAATCTGTATAGCAAAATCATATCTTTCTACACTTGTAGCTAATTCAGCTGCCAATACTTCACTCCCTTTTTCAATATTTAGGCCTGCTAAATGTTTAAAGATGTCTTTTCCCAATTGAGTGGAGTTAAGTTCTTTTAGTAAAATAATGTGTCTTATTAGTTTATTTTTTTTGAATTCTTTTTCATAATCTTTATCAAAAAAACTCTCATCCTTAAGTTCAAAATTTCCACCTGGATTAATCTTATTAAATGCTAGTTGACCATAATACGTCATTGGAAATTCAGCTGCTTGAGAGTAAAAATCCTTAGATAGTTGTTTTTCATTTAATTTTTCGTATGACGCACCTAACCAATACGCACCTCTTGCTAAACTAATCGGATAACCGACATTATTATAAAAATTTTGAAAATGATTTATCGCGTATTCTGGTGAATTCAAAAAAGTTAATGCAATCCAACCAGATAACCATTCAGCTTCTGCAAATGATGAACCTGCTGATAAAGCGTGTTCACTAGAAATTTTGTATGCTGTTTTGTATCTTTTCTTATAAATTAAACTTCTTACAACACTTTCTCTTTGCTCCCACCACTTATCAGGCCTAACCATTTGCTGTTCAGTTTTAATAGAATTACGATATAAAATTTCTAATGAACCTTCTAATCTACCTCTTCGATTTCTCCATCTTAATCTATCAAACTCTAACCCTGGATCTTTTTTCAAATATTCTGGAACTTTAGAAATAGCATTATCAACACCGTAAGAATTACTCATTAATATTTGACGAGCATTATATAACGCCCTTTGATCTTTAGGTAAATATTTTAACATTCTTTTCAAATCCCAGTATTTTTTTTCCCAAGCCAAATAATCAGCCCTTTTAATATGATCTTCAGAGTCAATAAATTTTTTAAATTTAGCACGATAATAACCTAAATCATTTTTACTTATTGTTGCAGTTTCCCAACCTTCTTTAATTAATTTTTGAACTTCTTCTGTTTGCCCCTTTTCAAGATAAGCCTCTGCTAATTTAATTTTTCCCATTCCTCCAAGCGGTGGATACTTATCAAACCAATTTATTATTGAGGTTGGGGAGTTATTTCTTAAATATATTTTTCCCTCTGCAAGAAATCTAATTCTATTAATTCGTGGGTATTCACTATTTTGTTCAATAAATTTTTTATATTCACTAAAAGATGCACCATTTCTTGTTGTTTTAAGATACATCCAATTGATAAGATTTCTAAATTCACCATCTTTAACTTTTGACGCACTCTTAAGCGCACTATTCCATTTTTTATCTTTAATAAATTTTATAGTTTCTTTTGCACGAGTGAAATCTTTTTGATTTAAAATTGAAGATTTTTCTATATCTTTAGTTGAAGCTTTGTAAATAGCAGGTTTTTTTTGAGGAAAAATAAATGAACTTTTTTGAGTAATTATTTCTTTTTTTTTGATTTCTTTTTCCTCTTTAACCTCTTTTTGTTTTACTATTTTTTTTTTTTAAATATTTTCATCTTTTTGAATTAATGGTTTTCTTTGAGGTAAATTTTTAGAAAAATCAATTTTTTCACGATTATCTGTGCTTTTAAATATTGAAGGTTTTTTTTTAGGAAATAGGAATTGATCCTCTGAAAAACTGTGACCAGATAGTAAAAAAAGTGTTATTATTGCTAGACTAATTAATTTAATGGTCATAAGTTAAGACTTATTTATCTTATTTTGTTTTATGCTTAAAGGATCAATTGTAGCTCTGATTACACCATTTGATAATGGTGACTTAAGTGAGGATGGTTATATAAAATTAATCAATTATCATTTACAAAATGGTACTAATGGTGTTGTTCCTGGGGGAACCACAGGAGAGTCTCCAACTTTATCTCATAATGAGCACAAAAAAATAATTGAAATTGCTATTAAAGAATGTAATGGAAAAATTCCTGTAATAGCTGGAACAGGATCTAATTCAACAGACGAAGCAGTAGAGCTATCTAAATTTGCTGAAAAAGCAGGATCAGATGCTTTGTTAGTTGTAACGCCATACTACAATAAACCAACGCAAGAGGGTTTATATCAACACTACAAAAAAATTAACGATAATGTTGGCATACCGATCATTATTTACAATATTCCTTCTAGATCTGTAATAGATATGAGCGTCAATACTATGTCTAAGTTGTACGAATTAAAAAATATTGTTGGAGTAAAAGATGCCACTGGTGACTTAAACAGAGTTGATCAACAATTAAAAGCGTTGGGAAAAGATTTTATCCAATTGACTGGAAATGATGACAATTCTTTAGAATTTAATAAAAGAGGTGGTGTTGGGTCTATAAGTGTAACAGCAAATATAGCTGCAAAATACTGTTCAAATTTTCAAATAGCTTGTGCTAGTAATATTAATAAAGCTGAAGAATTAGATAAAATTTTACAACCAGTTCATAACGCAATGTTTATTGAAAGTAATCCGTCGCCAGTCAAATATGCAGCCTCATTATTAGGAATGTGTAACCCATCTGTAAGATTACCGCTCGTTGAAGTAAAAGATGAAACAAAAAAGAAAGTCTCAGAGGCACTTAAAGTAGCTAAGTTACTTTAATGAAACAAAAATTAGTATCCGGACAGAAAATAATTTGTTTAAATCGGAAAGCGAGTTTTAATTATTTTTTTTTAGAAATCTTGGAAGCAGGAATTTCTTTAAAAGGTTCAGAGGTTAAATCACTTAGAGATGGGAAAGGAAGTATCGCTGACTCTTATGCAGTTGATAATAATGGAGAATTATTTTTAATTAATTCACATATACCACTATATCGACAATCTTCATATAACAATCACGATCCTAAAGGAGATAGAAAATTATTATTAAAAAAAAAAGAAATCAATAAACTTATTGGTCGAATCAACCAGGAAGGACTAACACTAATACCTACTAAATTATATTTTATAAAAGGCAAAGTTAAAGTTGAAATAGCTGTAGCAAAAGGAAAAAAACTTTATGATAAAAGACAAGTAAAAAAAACTAGAGATTGGAATAGAGAAAAAGCTAGATTGTTAAGTAAGAATAATAAATGATACATCTAAATATTGGATCTAATTTAAATTCAAATTTTGGTAATAAATTTGATAATATATCAATTGCTATTAAACTTCTAATTGAAAATAAGTTTGATGTTAAAAGAATATCTAATTTTTATAAAACACCCTCCTATCCAAATAAAAATTTACCAAATTTTTTAAATGTAGGTATTTTTGGAACATTTCGTAAAGAAGCTAAAGAACTCAGAAATATTATTTCTCTCATCGAAAAGAAAATTGGAAGAGTTAAAACTAAAAAAAATAATCCAAGAGTGTGTGATATTGATATTATAGATTTTAATGGTGAAAATGTGAATATGGATAATTTAATAATTCCTCATAAAAGATGCCATAAAAGGAATTTTGTTTTATTTCCAATAAGTCAGATCGACCCTTGCTGGGAACATCCAATTTTAAAGAAAAATGTAAATGTTTTAATAGGTCAATTAGACCTAAAATCCAGGATAGAGATTACAAGGCTGAATAAAAATGTTAATATAAAAACATGATTGATAACAACGAATTAATTACTCAAATAAAATCATATAATAGATTTTTAAATATAGATACGGTTAACAAAGCTTACAATTTTGCACTAGAAGCTCATCAAAATCAAAAAAGAGATGAAGGCGTGCCTTACATTATACATCCGGTGGCTGTTGCAAAAATTTTGACGGATTTAAAATTAGATAGCGCTACAATTACAACTGGACTACTCCACGATACAATCGAGGACACAAAAGTTACCTATGAAAGTGTTAAAAAAGAGTTTGGAGAAGAAGTAGCTAACCTAGTTGATGGCGTCACTAAAATTTCTGCACTAGAAAATCGAGCTTCTGACGACTCTAAAGCTGAAAATTTTAGAAAATTAATTTTAGCAACATCAAAAGATATTCGTGTTCTTTTAGTAAAACTTGCAGATCGCTTACATAACATGAGAACTATACAATTTGTTAAAGATGACGAAAAAAAAATTAGAAAAGCAAAAGAAACTATGGAAATCTACGCTCCATTAGCTGAAAGAATGGGAATGAACACCATAAGAGATGAATTAGAAGATCTTTCTTTTTCAGTGCTGAACAAACCTGCAAGAGATTTAATCATCGAAAGACTTCAATTTATAAAAAATAATAAAGACGATACTTTCAAATCTATATCTATAGAATTGATTGAACTTTTAAATAAAAATGGAGTAGAAGCGACAATTACTGGAAGAGAAAAAACTCCATTTTCTATTTGGAGAAAAATACAAAATAAAAAAGTTTCTTTAGAACAGCTAACAGATATTATTGGTTTTAGAATAATAGTTAAAACTGTTGAGGATTGTTATAAAACATTAGGTATTTTTCATAGCAAATTTCCAACTATTCCTGGAAGATTTAAGGATTATATTTCAACACCAAAAATAAATAAATATCAATCTATACATTCCGCAGTTATAGGACCAAAAAAAAATAGAATTGAAATTCAAATAAGAACTTTTGAAATGAATGAATTTGCTGAAAGAGGTATAGCATCACATTGGAAATATAAATCATCTGAAAAATTTTCTGACTTATCGTGGAAAGAATACGACTGGTTAAGAGATTTAGTTGAAATAATCGAGGCTGGTAATAGTCCTGAACATTACTATGAATTTACTAAATTACAAATGTTCCAGGAGAATGTTTTTTGTTTTACTCCAAAAGGATCTGTAATTAAGTTGCCAAAATTAGCCACGCCAATCGATTTTGCTTATGCTGTGCATACAAAAATTGGTGACAGTGCTATCGGTTGTTTTGTAAATGGTAGAGAAACAACATTACAAGATATTATAAAAAATGGTGATATGGTAAGAATTGAAACTTCTAAAAATGCATCGCCATCATTACATTGGTTAAGTTCGGCAAAGACAGGAAAAGCAAGAGCAGCTATAAGAAGATACTGGCAAGATAAATCCTCTGAAACAGAAAAAAAGGTTGAAAAAAATTATAAAAGCACAATCGAAGTAGATTTACCTCACAAACCTGGTGCTTTAGGTAACATTAGCTCATTAATTGGGTTAAATAAGGGAAATATAATCAATATTGAGTTACTAGAAAGAAAAGAAAAATATTTAAAATTTGCTTTTGACTTACAAATTAAAGATTTGAAAAATTTCACAAACTTGATAAGTGAAATAAAACAAAGCGATTTAAATTTTAAAATAATAAGACATAAACAGAAAAAAAATGCTTTCATTAGAAGAATCTTTGAAAATTTTAAAAGAAACTAAAGCTTTGATCGAAGGTCATTTTATTCTCTCCTCTGGTTTACATAGTCCAAAATATGTCCAGTGTGCTCAATTGATGAGTAAACCCAGCAAAGCTGCACAAATCTGTCAATCTTTAGCTAAAAAAATTAAAATTGAGATTAATAATATTGATTTAATACTCTCACCAGCAATGGGAGGAATTGTTGTTGGATATGAAATAGGCAAACTTTTGGATGTAGAAACTATTTTTTCAGAAAGAGTAAATGGAAAATTTCAATTACGAAGAGGTTTTAAGATCAAACAAGATACTAACGTTTTGATTGTTGAAGATGTAATCACAACTGGAAAGTCTAGTATTGAATGTTCAAATTTAGTTAGAGAAAATAAAGCAAATATAGTTGGTTATGCTTGTATAATAGATAGATCAGACGGCAAAACAGAAATTAATGATAAAATTATATCTCAAATAAAATTAAACATACCAACCTATAAAAAAGAGAATTTACCAAAAGAATTAATATCAATTGATCCAGTTAAACCTGGTAGCAGAAATCTTTAATGAAAAGAATTAGACTTGGTGTGAATATAGATCATGTAGCAACTGTTAGAAATGCCAGAGGTGAAAATTACCCTAGTCCACTAAAAGCTGCCTTGTTAGCAGAAAAAAAAGGAGCTGACTCTATAACAATACACTTAAGAGAAGATAGAAGACATATAAATGAGCAAGATCTTAAAAAAATTATTAAAAAATTAAAAATTCCGCTTAATTTAGAAATAGCTGCAACTAAAGAAATGTTAAAAATTGCATCGAGAAGTAGACCTCCTTTTATCTGCATAGTTCCAGAAAAAAGAAAAGAAATTACAACTGAGGGAGGTCTTAATTTAAATTATAATAAACTGTTTTTAAAAAATCTAATTAAAACACTTAAAAAAAAAAAATTAAGAATAAGTTTGTTTATTGAACCAAGTTTAAAAGATATAAAAGAAGCTAAAAAATTAAACGCTGATTGCGTCGAAATTCATACAGGTAAATTGTGTAATTTAATAAATCAAAAAAAAAATTATAAATATGAAATAAAGAAAATTGAAAAAGTAGTTAAAATGGGCAACTTATTAGGTTTAGAGGTACATGCTGGACACGGTCTTACGTATACATCTGCTAAAATATTATCAAAAATAAATGGTATTAAAGAATTTAATATAGGACATTTTTTAATTGGAGAGTCTATTTTTGTAGGTATTTCAAGTGTAATAAAAAGTTTTAGGAAAATTTTAAAATAATGAATATTTATGGAATTGGAACTGATATTGTCAGTATTAAAAGAATAAAATCATCATTAAAAAAAAAATTGTTTATCAAACGTATTTTTAACGAGCAAGAAGTTATTAAATGCAAACAAGTTACTACTCAATATAATTGTTATGCAAAAAGATTTGCAGCAAAAGAAGCTTTTTCAAAAGCACTTGGTACTGGTATTTCCAATGGTATTAATTTTAATGAAATTATTGTTTTAAATAAAAAATCAGGTAAACCGTATATCAATCTAATAGGTACAACAAAAAAAAAGATTGAAAAAATATTTAAAAAAAAAAAAACTAAAATTTCTTTATCACTATCTGATGAAAAAGATTATGCTGTTGCTTTTGTAACTATTTCAATATGAAAAAAAAAATATCTTATATAATTTTCGATAATTTGAAGACATTAATAGGAGCATTAATTATAGCTATTTTGATTAGATCATTACTATTTCAACCCTTTTATATCCCTTCTTCCTCTATGGAGCCAACTTTGTTAGTTGGAGATCGGATTTTTGTTTCTAAATATACTTATGGTTATAGTAAACACTCATTTCCCTTTAGCCCGAATTTTTCTAATAAACGATTTTTTTCAAAAAAACCTGAAAGAGGTGATTTGGTTGTTTTTAAAACCCCAGCAGATAATAGAACAGATTATATAAAGAGATTAATAGGTATGCCAGGTGATACAATACAATTTACAAATGGAAACCTATTAATTAATGGCATTACAATTCCAAGAGATGAGGTAGCATCCACCAAATTAATTAGATGTGGTAAATTTAAATTAGAAACTAATTCATTTATAGAAACTTTACCAAATGGAATTAAATATTTGGCAGTATATAAAAAAAGAGGCACACTACAAAATACAAAAGAATTTATTGTACCCTCTGATCATTTCTTTTTATTAGGAGATAACCGAGATTGTTCTAAAGATAGCAGATATTTAAATAGCGTTGGTTACGTAAGTAATCTTAATTTAGTGGGTGAAGCAAAATTAATTTTTTTTTCAAATGATACAAATATAAGTAGTTTATTAAAATTTTGGAATCTAAGAAATTCATTTAGATTTGAGAGATTATTTAAAGTTTTATAATGGAAAAAAAATTAACTATTCTTGAGAAGATTTTAAAATATAATTTCAAAAAAAAATCAATACTAGAAAAAGCATTAACTCATAAAAGCTATAATAATAATATTAATAATGAGAAATTAGAATTTTTAGGTGATAGAGTTTTAGGATTAACGATTTCAGAGAGATTGTTGGAAAAATATCCTGATGAAAAGGAAGGAGTGATAGATAAAAAATTTGCAAACTTGGTTAATAAAAAAACTTGCTCAAATATTGCAAAAATAATTAATTTAAAAAAATTTATATTATTAGGATCTTCTCATAAGAAATTCGTCAGATCTTCAGATAAAATTATTAGTGATTGTTTAGAAGCAATTGTGGGAGCTATTTATTTAGATGGGGGTTTAAAATCCGCTGAAAAATTTATTCACTATTTCTGGGAAGAGTATTTGTTAAAATCCAATATTACTATCATTGACTCAAAAACTAAACTACAAGAATTTAGCTTAAAAAGATTCAAAGTTCTCCCAAAATATATTTTTTCTAAAAAAACGGGTCCACAACATCGACCATTGTTTAAAACTGAAGTTCAAATCCCAAACTACAAAAAAGCAACTGGAGAAGGATCATCAAAAAAAAAAGCTCAACAAGACGCCGCTGAGAAGCTTTTAAAACACTTAGATATATGATTTGGGAAGATGAATGTTATTTATTATCAAAAAAAAAGTTTCGGGAAAATGCAAATATTATAAATATCTTTACTCAAAAAAAAGGAAGAGTGGATGGTATTGTTTATGGCGGTAATTCTAGAAAAATAAGAAATTATTTACAAATTTCAAATAAACTATTTGTTTCACATAATGCAAAAAGTGAAAATAAAATTGGATACTTAAAGACAGAATTGATTAAACCTATTTCACCTTTATATTTTAGCGATAAAGAGAGAACTTCAGCATTAATTTCTGTTTGTTCTTTATTAAATGTTTTGCTTCCTGAGTCCCAACCAAATAAAAATATTTACAATTCTTTTGAAAATTTAATTAATTCTCTTAATTTAGAAAATTGGATTTATTTATATATTTTTTTTGAGTTAAATCTTATCAAAGAATTGGGCTATGATACTAATCTTGCTCAAAATAAATTTAAAAACATTGATATTAATGATGCAAATAAAATTAAAATTGATAGTTATATTTACGAAGTTCCAAATTTTCTTATTTTAAAAAAAATACCTGATATATTTTCAAATATTTTAATTAAAAAGTCACTTAATTTTACAAGGCATGTTCTTCAAAATAAGTTTTTTATTCCAAATAATATTGTATTTCCAAAATCTAGAGTAATTTTAGAAAATTATTATAATTAAATTTACAGTTTTTTTGCTATATCTATTGCAAAATAAGAAACGATTGCAGATGCGCCAGCTCTCTTAAAACACATTAAACTTTCGATAACAGCATCTTCATTAATTAGTTTATTTTTAATACCATTTTTAATTAAACTATATTCTCCTGAAACTTGATAGGCTAGAACAGGAATTTTAAAATTATCTTTTATAGTTCTAATAATATCTAAATAAGGCATTCCAGGTTTTACCATTACCATGTCTGCCCCTTCTTTAATATCTAGAGCTACCTCTCTCATAGACTCATTACTATTCGTAAAGTCCATTTGATAATTCTTTTTATTACTTGTTAAAGATTTTTTAGATCCTATTGCATCTCTAAATGGTCCATAAAAATTAGATGCATATTTGACAGCATATGAAAGTAGCTGCACATCATGGTATCCATATTTATCTAAAAATTTTCTTATTTTACCAATTCGACCGTCCATCATGTCCGACGGAGCAATAACATCACACCCCATCTGAACTTGTAACAAAGATTGTTTTTTCAAAACTTCAATTGTTTTGTCATTTAAAACATAATCATTTTTCAATAATCCATCGTGACCATGAGATGTATATGGATCTAAAGCAACATCACACATGATACCAATATCATTTTTAAATCTTTTTTTTATAAAACGAATGGCTTTACAAACTAAATTATTTTCATTCAAAGCTTCATTGCCATGATAATCTTTCTTTTTCTTAGGCGTGGAAGGGAAAAGAGCAATCATAGGTATTTTATTTTTTATAGCTTTGTCTACTAAAGCACCAAGTTTGTCTATCGTATATTTGTAAATGTCAGGCATTGATTTTATAGCCTGTTTGTTATTTTTTCCTTCTATTAAAAAAATTGGATAGATGAAATCATTAGTTGATAAGTTATTTTCCTGAACCAATCTTCTGGACCAAGTAAATTTTCTAGTTCTACGTAGTCTTAAGCTTGGAAATTTACCGGTAATCATGCTTTAATTTTATTTTAAAATGCGACAAATGTATTATACAAATATATAGTACAAAAAGATAAATAACAATAACACATGGACGCAGATTCAAACAAAATAGTAAAACTTAATTTAAAAAGAGATCAAAAAATTTTAGATTTTAACGACTTTCAAAAACAAAATATTACATTTGATATTTTAAAATTACAAGAAGCTTACAGACAAATAATAACAACTAAAAAATTTGATGATGGTGGTGGCATATCTCATTTTGGAGCTATTTGTCTAACAAGGAAGCCTGGAGATCCTGAATCTGTAAAGGGAAGTAAGGCAAGAGGAATTTATTGGACAAAACCAGACAAATCTGGCGCAGAGGTTTCTAGAGATATTAAAATTGATGAGTCAGAATATTCAGAGTTTATTCCTGATTATGAAAATACGTATTTCAAGGAAGTTTTTGATGTTATATCCTCTAAATATAAACTTGGAAGAGTTAGAATTTTATTAAAAGAACCTAGATCAACATTGAGTTGGCATAGGGATCCTGAACCGAGATTGCATATACCAATAATTACAAACCCAGGATGCTTAATGGTTATAGATAATGTGGCTAAACATATGCCAGCAGATGGATCTGTTTGGATAACTAATAACACTAAATATCACAACGCATTTAATGGCGGTGAAGAAAACAGAATTCATCTTGTAGCCTGTGTACTAGATTATAAATTTAATTAAATTGAACTTTTTATTTAAAAAAATTTGCATAGCTTCTGACCATGCTGGTTATAATTTAAAAGAACAAATTAAAGATCATCTTATTAATAAGTATGTATCAATATTTGATTTAGGTCCTTATCAAAATAAATCAGTTGATTATCCAGATTATGCAAAAAAACTTGCTAAACGTGTTAAAGCGCAGAAAAGTGACATTGGTATTTTAGTGTGTGGATCTGGAACCGGTATGGCAATAAGTGCAAATAAAATTAGAGGTATTAGAGCAGCCGTTTGCTACAATGCTTCGTCAACACGATTGTCTAGACAACACAATAATGCTAATATAATTGCATTAGGAGCAAGATTAACTAAAAAAAGTTTATCACTGAAGTTAGTTGAAATATTTTTAAAAACTAAATTTGATGGTGGTAGACATTTAAAAAGGATTAAAAAGATATAATGTCAGTAATAAAACTAAATAAATATTTAAATAGTTTTTTTAAATTAAAACTTCAGGACGCTGATAAGGAACTATATGATTCAATAAGGGATGAGTTTACAAGACAGCAAAATCATATTGAATTAATTGCATCAGAAAATATTGTATCAAAAGCAGTTTTAGAAGCTCAAGGATCTGTTTTAACAAACAAGTATGCAGAGGGTTATCCTGGAAAAAGATATTACGGTGGTTGCGAACATGTAGACGTATCCGAAAATCTAGCTATTAAAAGAGCTAAAAAATTATTTGATTGTAAATTTGCAAACGTTCAGCCACACTCTGGTGCTCAAGCTAATGGTGCAGTTTATTTAGCCCTATTAAAACCAGGCGATACTACTCTAGCGATGAGTTTAAACTCTGGCGGGCACCTGACACATGGAGCTAAGCCTGCTCAATCCGGTAAATGGTTTAATGCTCTTCATTATGAAGTAGATAAAGAGACGGGCTTAATTGATTACGATGCTGTCGAAAAACTTGCTAAAGAAAATAAACCAAAACTTATTATTGCTGGTGGTAGTGCATACTCTAGAATAATTGATTTTAAAAGATTTAGAGAAATATGTGATAAAGTAGGTGCATACCTATTAGTAGACATGGCACATTTTTCGGGTTTGGTAGCTGGAAAAGCTTATCCTAACCCTACAAAGTATGCTGATGTAGTAACATCAACAACGCATAAAGTTTTAAGAGGCCCAAGAGGTGGAATTATCTTAACTAACAGTGAAGAGTTAATTAAAAAATTTAATAGTGCAATTTTTCCTGGTTTACAAGGTGGACCATTAATGCACGTAATAGCAGCTAAAGCAGTTTGTTTTAAAGAAGCTCTCTCGGAAGATTTTAATGAATATACTAAAAATGTAATTAATAATGCCAAGGTACTTTCTGAAAGTTTAACAAAAAAAGGTTTTAAAATTTTTTCTGGAGGAACAGATACACACTTAATGCTTCTTGATTTAAGATCATTTAATGTCACTGGTAAAGACGCTCAAGCCTCTTTAGGACGAGCTAATATCACGTGTAACAAAAATGGTATACCCTTTGATACTGAAAGCCCTATGATTACATCCGGAATTAGATTAGGCACCCCAGCTTGTACAACAAGAGGCTTCGGTGAACAGGAATTTAAGTTAATTGCAGAATTAATACATAAAGTTATAAAAGGATTGAGTGAAAATAAATTAGATAATTCAAGAATAGAAAAAGAAGTTAAAAAAGAAATAATTGATCTTTGTGCATCTTTTCCTATATACGATATTTAAATAAAAATTATGCTTTGCCCATTTTGTAGAGAAAAAGATACATCCGTAGTAGATTCAAGGCCAACAGAAGATGGAACTGCGATTAGGAGAAGAAGACTTTGTGGCTGTGATAGAAAAGAGAGATTTACAACTTTTGAACGCGTCCAATTTCAAGAGCTCACTGTTATAAAAGGAAATGGAAAAAGAGAACCTTTTGACAGAGATAAAATTTCAAAATCGATAAGAATAGCCACTAGAAAAAGACCAATAGACACTGAAACAATAGAAAAATTTATATCTAAGATCGTAAGAAATCTCGAAGGTCTTGGTGAAAGTGAAATACCGACACCTACAATTGGTAAATTCATTATGGAGGGTTTGTCTTCTCTAGACAAAGTTGCTTATGTTCGTTTTGCTTCTGTTTATAAGAATTTTAAAGAAGCAAAAGATTTTGAACAGTTTGTGGGCAATCTAGATGACAGCAAATCATAAATTTTTTTTACATCTAGCTTTTCAAATAGCAGAAAAAAATCTCGGAAAAACAGGATTAAATCCATCTGTAGGTTCAATTATAGTTAACAATAATACAGTAATTTCATCGGGTGTTACATCAATTAATGGTAGACCACATGCTGAATTTAATGCATTAAATAAAGCCAAAAGTACTGCTGGG
>CACPGV010000006.1 GCA_902633595.1 uncultured Pelagibacteraceae bacterium
GGAAAAACTCAAAGAATCTGAAGAAAAATTACTAAGGTCCCTCGCTGAAATCGAAAATCAAAGAAGAAGGTTTGAAAAAGAAATAAAAGATGCATTTGAATTTGGCTCATTTAATTTTGCAAAAGAAAGTTTAGCGATTCTTGATAACTTAGAAAGAGCAAAAGAGGCTATTAAAAATGATGAAAAATTAAAAGTGAATGAAGATTTAGATAAATTCTTAGAAAACATCAATATTATTGAAAAAGATTTAATTTCAATATTTGAGAAAAATAGAATTAAAAAAGTTGAAGTAAAAAACAGAAAATTTGATCCGAATTTTCACCAGGCTATGTCAGAAATTGAGAACGATAAGACAGAACCAGGAACGATCCTGCAAGAACTACAAGCAGGCTATATGTTGGCTGATAGATTGCTCAGGCCTTCTTTGGTGAGCGTATCAAAGAAAAAAATGCCAAAAGATGAGAAAAATAAAGATAAAAAAGAGACAAAATAACCTTGTAGTTGATGAAATAACACCCATATACAAATTAACATAAGGAATTTAAATAATGAGCAAAGTAATTGGAATAGATTTAGGAACTACAAATTCATGTGTAGCCATAATGGATGGCTCACAGGCTAAAGTTTTAGAAAACGCTGAAGGGGCAAGAACTACACCTTCAGTAGTAGCTTTTTTAGAGAACGACGAAAAACTAGTTGGACAACCGGCAAAAAGGCAAGCAGTTACAAATGCACAAGATACAATTTTTGCTGCCAAAAGATTAATTGGTAGAAACTTCGAAGATGAAACTGTTAAAAAAGATATTGGTAGAGTGCCATTTAAAATTGTTAAATCAGAGAAAAGTGAGGCTTGGGTAGAAGGTAAAGGCCAGAAATATTCTCCATCACAAATTTCTGCTTTTGTTTTACAAAAAATGAAAGAGACAGCTGAAAAATATTTAGGTCAAGCAGTAACAAAAGCAGTGATAACGGTACCAGCGTATTTTAATGATGCTCAAAGACAAGCAACGAAAGATGCGGGCAAAATAGCTGGTCTTGAGGTTTTAAGAATTATAAATGAACCAACAGCGGCGGCGCTAGCTTACGGACTTGATAAAAAAAATGGTCAAAAAATTGCAGTATATGATTTAGGTGGCGGTACTTTCGATGTATCAATACTTGAAATTGGAGATGGTGTATTTGAAGTTAAGTCAACTAATGGTGATACTTTTTTAGGTGGAGAAGACTTTGATGATAAAATTGTAGATTATCTTATTGATGAATTCAAAAAAGATAATGGTATTGATTTGAGAAATGACAAGTTAGCCTTACAAAGATTAAAAGAAGCAGCAGAGAAAGCTAAAATCGAACTATCTTCTGCAGCTCAAACAGAAATCAATCTTCCATTTATAACTGCTGATAAAACTGGTCCAAAACATGTTAATTTAAAATTTACTAGGGCAAAATTAGAGGCTTTAGTTTCTGATCTTGTTGAAAAAACTTTAGAACCTTGCAAGACAGCGTTAAAAGACTCCGGTTTTTCTGCTGCTGAAATAAATGAGGTAGTTCTGGTAGGAGGAATGACTAGAATGCCAAAAATAATTGAAACAGTTAAAAATTTCTTTGGTAAAGAACCAAACAAAAGTGTGAACCCAGATGAAGTAGTGGCTATGGGCGCTGCTATTCAGGGAGGTGTTTTACAAGGCGATGTTAAGGATGTATTACTATTAGACGTAACTCCTTTATCGCTTGGTATTGAAACATTAGGTGGTGTATCAACAAAATTAATTGACAAAAATACAACTATTCCAACAAAGAAAAGCCAGGTTTTTTCTACTGCGGAGGACAATCAGCCAGCAGTGTCAATTAGAGTTCTTCAAGGTGAAAGGGAGATGGCTGCAGATAATAAAATTTTAGGTAACTTTGAATTAGTTGGTATTCCTCCTGCTGCAAGAGGTACTCCTCAAATTGAAGTTACTTTTGATATTGATGCAAATGGTATTGTTAATGTTTCTGCAAAAGATAAAGGAACTGGGAAAGAACAAAAAATTCAAATCCAAGCTTCAGGTGGTTTATCTGAAGAAGAAATCAGCAAAATGGTTAAAGAGGCAGAAGCCAACAAAGAGGCAGATAAAAAGAAAAGAGAGTCGGTTGATGCTAGAAACCAAGCTGACAGCTTAGTTTTTTCTACAGAGAAAAGTTTAAAAGAGCATGGTGATAAAATCTCAGCTGAGGAAAAGAAATCTATAGAAAACGGTATTGCAGATCTTAAAAAGTCTCTGGAAGGAACTGATGCAGAAGATATTAAGAAGAAAACACAAAATTTAATTCAAGTTTCTATGAAGTTAGGTGAAGCAGTTTACAAGAGCCAACAAAAACCTGGAACTGACAAAGCAGAAAATAAAAAAGACGCGAAACCTAATGACAAAGATAATGTAGTAGATGCTGATTTTGAAGATGTAAAAGATAAAGAAGATAATAAAGAAGAAGATAAAGAAAAAAGCGCCTAAGAAATAAAGGAGACGTCCTGTGGCTAAAAGAGATTGTTATGATGTCTTAGGTGTAACTAAATCTGCATCTAAAGACGATATCAAAAAAGCATATAGAAAACTCGCACTAAAATATCATCCTGACAAAACTAAGGGTGACAAAACCTCAGAAGAAAAATTTAAGGAAGCTAGTGAAGCTTATCACATTCTCTCAGATGAGAAGAGAAAAGCCAATTACGATCAATTCGGCCATGCAGCTTTTGAAGGAGCCGGAGGTGGAGGGCAAGGATTTGGTGGTTTTGATACATCTTCTTTTTCAGATATTTTTGAAGACTTTTTTGGTGACTTTGGTGGAGGAGGTTCCTCTAGAAGATCAAGCAATAGAGGTAATGATCTTAGATATGATGTGAGCATTAATTTAGAGGACTCTTATAAAGGTATTCAAAAAGACGTTAAATATACCACTTATAAAACTTGTTCATCTTGTTCAGGAAGTGGAGCAGCTAAAGGATCTAAACCTGTAAGATGTGATTACTGCTCTGGAAGAGGAAAAGTAAGAACAAATCAGGGGTTTTTTACTGTTCAACAAACATGCCCACAATGTAGTGGTTACGGGGAAATGATTGGTAGTCCTTGTAATAAATGCAATGGAAATGGAAAAGTTCAAGCAAACGAAAATGTTACAGTAAAAATTCCAAAAGGAGTTGATGACGGCACAAGGATAAGAGTCTCTGGAAAAGGTGAAGCTGGATCTAAAGGTGGTTCAAGTGGAGATCTATATTTATTTATTTCAATAGATAATCATGAAATTTTTAAAAGATCAGAAGAAAACTTATATTATGAATTGCCTATTTCTTTTACTGACGCAGCGCTTGGAACTTCTGTGGAGGTACCCTCTATTGACGGAGGAAAATCCAAAATTAAAATTCCTGCAGGAACTCAGCACGGTAAACAATTTAGACTTAGAGGTAAGGGTATGCCAATTTTAAGAAGAAATTTATTTGGTGATTTATATATAAGAATAAACACTCAGGTCCCAAATTCTTTATCTAAAAGACAGAAAGAAATTCTTGAAGAGTTTGGTAAAATTGAAAAAAATAAACCTGATCCAATTATTAAGAATTTCTTCGAAAAAGCTAAAAAGTTTTGGAGAAGTTCATAACGTTAATGGATATCAATCAAACAATGTCTGCGATTTTTTTAATTGCAGTGTTAATTTTAATTTTACCAAATTTTCTTTCTACAAATAATAAATTAAAAGAATTTTTAAGGAATCTATCCATTTGGGCTATAATTACTTCAGTTATTATAGTAATCATGTACTTTATAATTAGATGAAAAAAATAAATATATCAATTTCTGGGTGTATGGGAAGAATGGGTCAACAGCTCATAAAATCTTCAAAAGGAAATAAAAATTTTAAATTAATTTCTTTAACTGAGAATAGAATTATAAATAGAAAAATTTCAGGTATAATACCATCAACTAATAACATTGAAGCCTTTGAGAAAGCAAATGTAATAATCGATTTTACTATTCCCAAATGTACAATTGAAATTTTAAAAATAGCTTCAAAACTAAAAAAGAGAGTTGTGATTGGAACCACAGGTTTTTCAAAAAAGGATGAAGTTTTGATAAAAAAATTCGCAAGAAAAATACCTATTCTTAAAGCGGGAAACATGAGTTTAGGAGTAAATTTATTAATATATTTAACTGAAATTACTTCTAAATCTCTAGGTAAAAATTTTTTAAGTAAAATTTATGAGGTACACCATAAACATAAAATTGATTATCCATCTGGAACAGCCTTGATGTTGAGCAAAGGAATTGCGGATGGGCAAAATAAAAATGTACACAATTTAATGGGAAGAAAATATTTAAACAAAAAATCTTTTCCATATTCAAAAAAAATAAATTTTAATTCAATAAGAAAAGGTGAGGTGATAGGTGAACACGAAGTAAAATTCTCAAATGGGAAAGAAATAGTAACTCTTAATCACGAGTCTTTTGATAGAGCTTTATATTCTGAGGGAGCTCTGACTGCGGCGGCTTGGCTGATGTCTAAAAAAGCTGGCCTTTATTCAATGCGTGACTTACTAAATTTTAAGTGAACACTAGGGAAAAGGCTAAAATTATATCTAGGATACTCAATAAAACTTATCCTAAAATTCCCATACCATTAAATTATAAAAATATTTTCACTCTTTTAATTTCTGTTTTACTTTCAGCTCAATGCACAGATGTAAATGTTAATAATGTAACAAAAGACATTTATCCTAAATATAATAAACCAAAACATTTTGTAAAACTTGGAAGGAGAAAAATTGAGAGGTTAATTAAAAGAATTGGAATATTTAGAGTTAAAGCAAAAAGTATTTTTTATTTATCTAAAACTTTAGTTGAAAAATATAAGGGAAAAGTACCTAGAACCTATGAAGAATTAGAACAATTACCCGGTGTTGGTCACAAAACGGCTAGTGTAGTGATGTCTCAAGGATTTGGGTTTCCCGCGTTTCCTGTAGATACTCATATACATAGACTCGCACAAAGATGGGGTTTAACAAATGGTAAAAACGTTGTTCAAACTGAAAAAGACTTGAAGAACATCTTTCCAAAGAAATACTGGAACAAGCTTCACTTACAAATAATCTGGTATGGTAGAGAATATTGTAAAGCTAGAGACTGCTTTGGAATAGCTTGTAAAATTTGTAAAAGCTGTTATCCAAATAGAAAAAAACCAATAAAGACTATAAAAGCATAAATGAAAATACTAGGAATAGGCAACGCCATTGTTGACGTTATTTGTAAAGTTGATGAAATCTTTATTAAGGAAAATAATCTTACAAAAAGCACCATGAAGCTTGTAAATGAAGCAGAATTTAAAAAACTATTATCAATACTTAAAATAGAAAAAACTGTTTCTGGAGGTTCAGTAGCTAATTCTATTGTAGGACTTTCCCAACTCGGTAATAAAGTTGGTTTTATCGGAAAAGTAAGTGATGACCAATTAGGAAATAAATATGAAGAAGGTTTAAAAAAAGAAAATGTTGATTTCTTCTATTTAAAAAAAAAGGAGTCGATACCAACTGGAACTTGTTTAATATTAATTACACCAGACTCAGAGAGAACTATGATAACTTTTCTAGGAACTGCAGGAAAGATAAATGAACAAGATATTGACACGAATGCAGTTAAAAAAAGTGAAATTTTATTTTTAGAGGGATATCTTTGGGATGAAGGTGAACCGAAAAAAGCATTTGAAAAAGCAATAAAAAACTCTAAAAAAGTAGCGATGTCATTATCAGACTTATTTTGTGTAGAAAGACATAAACCTCATTTTTTAGAATTAGTTAAAAATAAATTAGATATTACCTTTGCGAACGAACAAGAAATTATATCATTGATTGATGCAAAAAATTTTGGAGATGTAATAGATTTTGCAAAAGAGGTTAATAAGTTGATTATTATAACACTCGGCGAAAAAGGGTCTTTAGCAGTTAATGGAAATGAAGTTGTAGAGTGCTCTGCAAAAGATAATCTTAAAATTAAAGACTTAACAGGCGCTGGAGATTTATTTGCTGGTGGTTTTTTACATGGTTTAATTAATAATAAATCTACTAGAGAAAGTTTAAACCTTGGAACAGAAATGTCTTCTAAGGTAATTCAAATTATTGGAGCTAGACTTAATTAATTTTTCTTTCTTTTGAAACTGCCTTTACCTTTTTTTGGTTTAACAACTCTTTTTCTGTACTTAGCTGTAAAAAGATCTTTCGCAATTTTATTTCTTTTTTTCACAAATAATAACCTGCTTTGTTACTAAGTATAAATTTTTCATCCATGAATTTATCGTTAATTTTTTTTCTTAATCTATAAATATGCGTTTCCACAGTGTGTGTATCTGCATCTGACGAATAATTCCAAACAGTAGATAAAATATTATCCTTTGAAATTGGGTTTTTTTTCATCAAGAATAATTCAAGAAGTTGAATTTCCTTTTCTGTAAGAATTACAAAATCATTTTCCTTAAATAATTTTTTTTCATTTTTGTTTAATAAGTAATTTTTAATTTCAATTGATGAATTCTTATTAAATTTAGATTTCGCCGCTACATTTTCTACTACATTATTTATTTCTTTTAAATTTGTTGGTAGTTCTAAATAAGCATCGTAATTACTTAAAAAATCTTTTTTATTAGAAGCAAAGATCTTAATGGTTCTGGATTTTTCAACAAAATTTTTTTTATTTTTATCATCTAGCGACTCCTTATGAATTAAAATAACGTCATGTTTATTGTTTTTATTATCGTACAGAGGATTAAACTTTAAAAAAGGTTTTAGTTCATCTAGTGTGGAGATAAATGATGAGGGTCCAAAAATTAAAACATTTAGCTTATGCATATTTTAATAAATAAGAGATATCTTATTTACAATCAATATAAAGTAAAATGTGCTGTAGGTAAAAGGGGAATTGGCTTAAAGAAAAAAGAAGGTGATTTAATAACTCCTATTGGCGATTATAAAATCAAATATATCTTATATAGAAAGGATCGTGTTAAAAAAATTCAATCAAAATTAAGAAAAACAATTATTAAAAAAAATATGGGTTGGTGTGATGACCCAAAATCTAAAGAATACAACAAATTAATAAGTTTGCCTTTTGGTGCTAGATACGAAAAACTTTTTAAGAGAGAAAACATTTACGATATCATCTTAGTATTAAGTTATAATATGAATCCAATAAAAAAAAACAAAGGTAGTGCAATATTTATTCATGTTGCAAAAAAAAATTATAAAAAAACACGAGGTTGTATAGCTATTCGTAAGTCAGATCTTTTAAAAATTCTCAAAATAATTAAAACTAATACTAAAGTTAAGATCGTGAACCAAAAATAGAACTTCCAATCCTTACAAACGTTGCTCCATGTTTAATTGCATCTACATAATCTGATGACATACCCATGCTTAAATTTTCAAGAGCAAGCGATTTATTTAATTCATTTAAAGATTTAAAATATTTAGCTGAGTTATTATCGTTTGGAGGTATAGTCATAAGGCCTATAATTTTAAGTTTAATTTCATTAACACAATAATTATAAAAAGGATCCAATTCATTGACTGGTATTCCTGATTTTTGAATTTCATTTCCAATGTTAACTTGAATAAAATACTTAATTTCTTTTTTTAAATTTTTTTGATGTTTAGCTAAAGTATCTGCCAATTTCTGATTATCAAGTGAATGAATATAATCAAAAATTTTTACTGCATCTTTTGCTTTATTACTTTGCAGCTTACCGATCATATGTAATTTCAGGTTTTGATTATTTGTTTTTTTTTTCGACCACTTAGCCAAGGCTTCTTGAACTTTGTTTTCCCCATAATGAATATGTCCATACTCTATTAACGGGTGTATATGATCTAGAGGAAAAGTTTTGCTTACAGCAATTATGTTTACTGGTTTTATTGGCTTTAAAGAGACAATATTCGATTTTATTTTAGTATATCTTTCTACTACTATATTCATATGTTCATACGTAAAAATAAATATTTTTTTATAATTGAAAGTATCAAAGATATAGATTTAAAAAACATAAAAAAGCGAAATAAATTTTCAATAATCTACAGAAATAAAAATAATATTGAACATTTGTCTGATTTGTTAAATTTTAGAAGAACTTGTAAACTAAAATCAATCAAATTTTATGTAGCTAACGATGTTAAACTTGCGGTGTTATTAAATTCAGATGGAATTTATATGTCTGCTTTTAACAAGAGCCTAAAAATCTTATCGCTTAAAAAATCCAATTTTACTATAATTGGATCAGCCCATAATTTACAAGAAATAGCTTTTAAAAAAAAACAAGGTTGCAAAACTATTCTATTTTCCAAACTTTTTTTAGTAAATTATGACAAAAAAGCTTCGTATCTTGGAATAATTAAATTTAATAATTATCTAAAAATTAATAAAAACTTGGTACCTCTTGGGGGAATATCAATTAATAATTTAAATTATTTGAATAACGTAAATTCTGAGGGATTTGCTTTATTATCTGAGATAAAAAAAAAGCCGGCTAATATTATTAACCGGCTTTTTTAAGTTCTTAGTTATTTCTTTAATTAGAATGAAATTCCTAAAGATACTATAGTTTGTTTCTCGTCTTTACCTGAAGTGTAATCTGAGTTAGATACGTCACCTTGGTGTATACCAATAGTTGCTCCACCTGTCGTGTAAGCTAACTGTACAGATTTTTGTTCCATTTCTGTAACAGTTTTTGTTCCTTTGGTTGCTGCGACTGCTACTGCAGCTCTAGCATTTTTCTCAGACTTATCAACGTGGTATGAAACTGCTATTGCATCATTTACATCAAATTGAACACCCAAGAATGAGTTTTCATAGTATGTAACTTCGCCTGATGCTACAGCTGGTTGATATCCACCTTCAACATAACCTATAGTGAATTGTCCAAGTGTGTACTTAGCACCTAAGTTACCTGATACACCTTCTTCAACTGAAACAGCTACGCCAGTTTCATTTGAAGTATTTGCTATATCACCTTGAATTGATAATCCATCAATTGGTGATGCTGTTACTTGAACCATTGTTAAGTTTTTACCTGTTGCTGCTGATCCCGGAAGCGAATTCGAGTCTTTAGCAGAAAGCAATGTCGTGTCATTCATATCAGGCACATAACCAACTTTAACTCCTAATCCAAATGGAAGTAAGCCAGATGGTGTGTGGTACTGAACGTTTGAATAACCGTCAACATCGTAACCTGTTTGGAATGCACCAGATGTTCCACTCGCTGGAGAAGAATAATCAAAACCAGGTCCCATAGCACCTACGCCATGTAACTCTTTAGATAATCCACCTTCAGATACGTAGAATCCAACTGCACCCATGTCAGTTCCGATTTCTAATCTTGTGTCGTCATTTGCTGTTGACGTACCGTCTAATTGTACTTGGTATTTCCAAGTATAACCGTTGTCTAGTTCTCCACTTGCTGTGAAGTCTAACTCGTTAGAGATACCTATTGTTTTTCCAGACCCAGAGTCATCACCACCGATTGAGTATGTAGCAGTAGCACCACCAGTTACTGTCATCTCACCTGCGTAAGATGGAGAAATAACTAATGCAGAAAACAAGATACCAACTAATAATTTAGATATTTTTGTCATTGTTTTTCCTTTGTTGTTTTTAGAAATTGTAATTACAATTTAGTAGGAAAATACAGTAACCATGCAATATTTCACCAACTTTACTCTATTTAAACACTTATGTTAGCAGGTGTTGCATAAATACAACATTTTAAGACCAATAATACCTAAAAATGTACAATAACAAGGTCATCGTGTACTAATAACTCAATTAATTAAATTTGTGTGTATAATCATTATTTCTACCATTTATGTTTAAAAAAGTTGTCATAATTTTATTTATTCCTCTTTTTCTAATACTTGCGAACTGCAACAAGAATGTAAAGAATGCTGGAATAACTGCAGAAGAGAAACGAAGAAAGAATATCGATGAAGGTCGAGGCGTCTCTTTAAAAGGAATTATGGGAAACCGAGGGGGTTCAACAAACTATGAATTCAGCTCTTCGAACCCCATGTGGAGAGCTTCATTAGAAACTTTAGATTTTCTTCCGTTAATAACAGTTGATTATTCGGGTGGAGTTATAATAACTGATTGGTATTCAGACAATTCTGCAAATGAATCCATCAAAATTACAATAAGATTTTTATCTAATGATATTAGAAGTGAAAGTTTAAAAATAATTGTACATAAAAAAGTATGTGCTACAAGCTCCAATTGCACGACCAATATTTCTAAAAGTGATCTAATAAAAGATGAGCTACGTTCTACCATTCTTCGTAAAGCTTCTTTACTTGAAAAATCCGATAAAAATAAAAAGTAATTGCTATGGAGAGATTTAATTTTCAAGTAATTGAAAAAAAATGGCAGAAAAAATTTACTCAAAAAAAACTTTATAACAAGGATGGCAAAAAATTTTACTGTTTAGAAATGTTCCCCTATCCATCAGGTAAAATCCATATGGGTCATGTTCGTAATTATACTATTGGGGATGTCATAGCTCGATTTAAGTTTTTAAAAGGTTTCAATGTTTTACATCCTATGGGATGGGACGCTTTTGGTCTACCAGCTGAAAATGCCTCAAAACTAAACAAACTACATCCTAAAAAATGGACAGATAAGAACATAAATACAATGAAAAGCCAGCTGAAACTACTTGGCTTATCTATAGACTGGGATTTAGAAATCTCAACGTGTGATGAGGAATATTATAAACATCAACAAGAAATTTTTATCGATTTTTATAATAACGGATTAGTATCTAGAAAAGAAACTTACGTAAACTGGGATCCAGTCGAGAAAACTGTTCTTGCAAATGAGCAAGTTATTAATGGTAGAGGCTGGAGGTCAAACGCAATTGTAGAAAGAAAGAAGCTTTCTCAATGGTTTTTTAATATAACTAAATTTGCAGAACCACTTCTTAAAGATTTAGAAAAATTGCAGGGTTGGCCTAGTAAGGTAAAACTTATGCAGAAAAACTGGATTGGAAAGTCGTTTGGATGTGAAATAAATTTTCAAATTTTAAATAAAAAAGAAAAAATTAAAGTTTTTACAACAAGACCTGATACAATTTTTGGAGCAAGTTTCATTGCTTTATCTAGTGATCATCCACTAAGTAAAGAATTTATCAATCAAAAAGAATTTATCAAATTTAAAGATGAGTGTAATAAAACTGGTACCACGGAAGAAGCTTTAGCTAATGCAGATAAAGTAGGATTTAATACAAAATTGTTCGCAGAACATCCTTTTATTAAAAATAAAAAAATTCCGGTATATTTTGCTAATTTTGTTCTGATGGATTATGGAACTGGAGCAATATTTGGATGTCCTGCCCATGACCAAAGAGACTTTGATTTTGCGAAAAAATATAAACTAGACATTGTAAGAGTTGTTTCAGACGGAAAGAATAGTAATTTAGATGAAGCTTTTACTGGTAATGGTAAGATTGTTAATTCAGAATTTTTAGACAATTTAAATATTGAAGAAGCCAAAGAAAAAATAATTGATAAAATAGAGCAAAATAAAATAGGAAAAAGAAAAACATTATTTCGCTTAAAGGACTGGGGAATATCTAGACAGCGATATTGGGGATGTCCAATACCAATGATTTATTTGGAAGATGGAAGCGTTGAACCAGTTGATAAAGCTGATTTACCTGTTCTCTTACCTGAAGATATAGATTTAGAGTCAAAAGGTAATCCTTTGGAAGCTCATCCAACTTGGAAAAATACTAAACAAAAATTAACGGGGAAACCTGCACTCAGAGAGACAGATACATTGGATACGTTTGTAGATTCCTCTTGGTATTTTTTGAGATTTTGTTCGCCTCAAAATAAAAAATCACCATTTGATGAAGAGTCTTTGAAATATTGGATGCCAGTTGATCAATACATTGGTGGTATAGAGCACGCTATTCTTCATCTTTTATATTCAAGGTTTTTTACAAAAGCTATAAATCATAGTAGTAAAACAATTAATTTAACAGAGCCTTTTAAAAACTTGTTCACGCAAGGCATGGTGTGTCACGAAACTTATAGAGATGAAAATGGAAATTGGCTTTATCCAGAAGAAATAAAAAAAACTTCCTACAATTCAGCTATTAAAAAGAGCAATGAACAAAAAGTAGTAATAGGCCAAGCTGAGTCAATGTCGAAGTCTAAAAAAAATACTATTGACCCAGAAGTAATGATAAACCAATACGGAGCTGACTCCGTTAGATGGTTTATTTTATCAGATAGTCCGCCTGATAAAGATATTCAATGGTCAGATATTGGCGTAGCGTCTTCAAATAAATTTCTCCAAAAAATCTGGAATTTAAATTCTGAGATACTATCAAGACAAGAAGGTAAAATTGACAATCAAGACACAAATAATTTTAATTTAGAGATAGAAAATTTAGCAAGTAAAATTGATAATTCTATTGAAGAATTTAAATTTAACGTAAGTATTGCTCATTTTTATGAGGCTTATAAAGTTTTCTACAAGTATTTAAATGCAAAGATAGATAATAAAACGTTAATTTTAAATATTACAAAAATTATGAAATTAATCATGCCTTTTACCCCGCATTTAGCGAATGAATGTTTGGAGCTATTAAAATGTCAAACACCTGATAAGTGGCCTGAGATTAAAACTGATATTTTAAATGAAATTAAATTTGCAATACAAGTTGATGGTAAAACCAGAGATATCATTAAAGTTAAAAAAGATCTAAATAAAGAAAAAATTAATGAAATTGTTTTAAAAAATTCTAAAGCCAAAAAATATATAGAGAATAAGAAAATTTTAAAAACTATTTTTGTTAAAAATAAAATAATTAACTATATAATATGAAAATGAAATATAAGTTTGTCTGTGGTATTTTTTGTTTATTTATTTTAACAAACTGTGGGTTTAAATTGGTTCAAGACGATTACAACTTTAGTATTGTAAATGTAAATGCAACGGGTGATAAAAATATAAGTTACCTTCTTAAAAATAGGCTTAACTTTGGTTCAAAGGAAAAAGCTAATCAATTAGAAATTGAAATTTTTTCTGAAAAATTAAAAACAATAAAAGAAAAAAATATTGCAAACCAAATAACGAAATATGAGATAAAGATAGTCTCAAGAATTGAATACAAAACTTTACCAAATGGTGATTTGAATGATTTTACCGTTTCGAAATTTGGAGATTTTAGCGTAACTTCAGAACATTTAAATACCTTAAATAATGAAAAAAAATTGGTTGAAGTTTTAATCAACGATGTAGTAGAGGAAATTTTACTTAATTTATCAATTAAACTTAATGATTCATAAAAGTTATTTAGTAGAAGAAAAAGTAGGATCTCTTAATGGAAACATCTTTCTTTTTTATGGAGAAAATTTAGGCCTCAAGAATGATTTCAGAAAAAAAATAAGAAATCTTAACACAAAAGCTTTGATCAAAAACTTCGATCAAGAAGAAATTCTTACCGATAAAAATAAGTTTTTTGCTGAACTTTTGAACAAATCGTTTTTTGAAGATACAAAAATTTTTTTTATAAACCAAGCAAATGATAAAATCTTAGAATTGATTAAAGAAATTGAGGGAAAAGAAAATGATCAAAAAATTTTTTTATTCTGTGAATTATTAGAAAAAAAATCTAAATTAAGAAATTATTTTGAAAAATCGAATACACTAGGAATAATACCATGCTATGCAGATAACGAAATTTCCTTAAAAAAAATAATATTAGATAGGCTAAAAGGATACTCAGGATTATCAAGCCAGAATCTAAATATGATCTTAGAAAATTGTAGCCTTGATAGATCAAAATTAAATAATGAACTCACTAAAATAGCTACATTTTTTGAAAAAAAAAATATAGATGCCAATAAATTAGAAGCTCTTTTAAACTTTAAAGTTAGTGATAGTTTTGATTTGCTAAAAGATCAAGCCTTAATAGGTGACAAGACTAAAACAAACAAATTAATAAGTGACACTATTTTAGAAAACGAAAAAAATATGTTTTATTTAAGTATCATAAATCAAAGATTAATGAAGCTTTTAGAGATTACTGAAATTGCAAAAGGAGGTAACATTGAAGAGGCTTTAGGTAAGATCAAACCGCCAATTTTTTGGAAGGATAAAG
Source organism: uncultured Pelagibacteraceae bacterium (assembly GCA_902633595.1). GTDB lineage: Bacteria > Pseudomonadota > Alphaproteobacteria > Pelagibacterales > Pelagibacteraceae > Pelagilacustribacter. Next base: position 14,170 of record CACPGV010000006.1, read on the forward strand.
CAATTTTCAACCTTCAGGCTCGAAAGTGGAATAAAGTTAAACTTAAGAAAATATTAGATCAAACTTATAATATAGAATTAAAAATAAAATCTAATTCTCAAATTACACAAAGCTTATTAATAAAGAAGTTGTTATTGGATATATGCTGCTTAGCTAATGCTTCGTAAGCAATTCGGATATCAGTTCGAACTGGTCTAGATTTTTATACTCAATTGTAATTTTACCAGAATTATTTTTTTTATTTATAATATTAACTTTTAGACCAAGTATTTTTTCAATTCGTTCTTGGGTCTTGAGCACATCTGCATCTATAGCCTTATTAGGATTTTTATCTTTTTTTGACTTTACTAAGTATTCAACTTTTCTAGCACTATAATTTTTTGCAACTACCTCTTCAGCAATTTGTGATGCGTTAGCAAGTCCTATTAAAGGCCTTGCTTGACCAGAAGTTAAAGTGCCTTCTTCAAGCATGCCTATTATGTCTTTTGGTAAAGTCAAAAGTCTTAGAGTATTACTGATATGGCTTCTGCTTTTTGACATTAGTTTAGAGATATTCTCGTGATCATAATTAAATTCTTCAGACAATCTTTGATATCCCTTAGCCTCTTCTATGGGGTTTAAATCGTCTCTCTGTATATTTTCCACAATCGCTACTTCAAGGGACTCTACATCACTTAAATCTAAAACGTTCACTGGAATGTTATGTAATCCGGCTTTTTGGGCCGCTAACCACCTTCTTTCACCTGCAACTATCTCGTATTTTCCTGCTTCTGATTTTTTAGACCTCACAGCAATTGGCTGAATAATACCGTTTTTTTTTATTGAATCGGATAATTCCTCTAATTTAGCCTCGTTAAAAGTTTCTCTTGGCTGAAACGGATTTCTAGAGAGATCGCTTATAGGAACTCTTTTAGTCTCAATATTTTTAGCAGTTGTTTGTGGTGCATCGTCACCAAATAATGCAGATAAACCCCTACCCAAGCCTTTTTTCTTAATTGTACTCATGCAGCGCTTTCTATATTATTTTTTTTTGAAAATTCTTCTGCCAATTTAAAATATGATTTACTACCCACACAATTTTTATCATAAATAACACAAGGCATTCCATGCGATGGAGCCTCAGATAATCTTACGTTTCTTTGAATAACTGTTTGGTATACTTTTTCTTTAAAATAATTTCTTGCTTCCCGATCGACCTCCGAAGAGAGTTTATTTCTCTTGTCAAACATTGTTAGAAGTATACCCCTAATAGAGAGCGTTGGATTAAGGTTTTCTTTTATTCTATCAATTGTTTTTACCAACTGGGTTATCCCTTCAAGAGCAAAAAATTCCGTTTGAAGTGGAACTAATAATTCGTCAGAGGCTACTAAAGACATTATTGTTAAAAGACTTAGAGACGGAGGACAATCAATAAATATGTTATCGTATTTTTGAAGTGTGCTTTGTTTTTCATTTGACAATATTTCTTTTAAAACAAATGCTCTTTTAGCATCATTGGCGGTTTCCACTTCTAGGCCAGATAAATTTACGTTCGATCCTATGATTTCTAAATTACTAATGTTAGTTTTTTGAATAGCTTCTTTTAAATTTATTTTTTTAATTAAGAGATTGTAAACATTGTTGCTCTCATTGTTGTTGCTTTTTCCAAACCCTGTTGTTGCATTACCTTGAGGATCTAAATCTATAACGAGATTATTTTGACCCATTATGGACAGTGAAGCCGCAAGATTAATTACAGTCGTTGTTTTTCCTACTCCACCTTTTTGATTTATAACTGAAATAATATTAGTCATTAAAAAACTTCTGCTATAATTATTTTTGATTTCTTATTTGTCATGCTTTCTTCTAATTTATAAGAGTATTTGTGACTTTTGAAAGCTTTATTTGCTTCTTCCTGAGCATTTTGACCCTTTAAAATGATTAATTTATGTGGCTTTTTTATCATTTCACGTGAAACTTGTATAATTTTATCTAATTTTTTAAATGCTCTACTCACTATGTAATCTGATTCGATAATACCATCAAAAATATTAGGATATGACTCTGCTTTTATCTTTAATTTATCTATCATCTCATTCAGGAAATCTCTTTTTACTGGAGACTTTTCATATAATTTCACGTGAAAATTGAAATTTTGATTAAATATAGCCAATACCAGCCCAGGGAAACCTGCTCCAGATCCTAAATCTGATAAAGATCCTTGCTTAAAATTAATATATTTTACTAATTGAGCAGAATCTAAGATATGCCTAGACCAAATAGAGTCTTCGGTGCTTTTGGCAATAAAATTGTGTTTTTTATTAGCATTCAAGAGCTCTGTTTCAAGCATTTTAAGTTTATCGATCGACTGATCAGTAAATTTAAGCTCTTGTTGAAGAATTTTTATAACTTCTAGCTCATGCATCAAGCAGAAGCTTTATACCTGAGTTTCTTAATGTGTGAAAGAAGTATTATTATAGCTGCAGGGGTCACTCCATCTATCCTAATTGCTTGACCGAGGGTTTTAGGCTTAACCTTTATCAGCTTACTTTTGATTTCATTAGAGATACCGCTCAATGTGTCGTAGTTGATGCTTTCAGGTATTACGACTGACTCATCCTTTTTAAATGAGCTAATATCTTTAGACTGTCTTTGTAGATAACCCTTGTAATGAGCATCAATTTCAACCTGATTATCTATAGAGATTCCGTAGTCAGGAATATCAGGAAATATCTGCCTTATTTTTGCCATATTTACATTCCGTTGACCAATTACCTCCATACATGATCTTTTAACTCCATCCATGGCAATTTTAATATTATGTTTTTTTGCTTCGTTAGGGGTTAAATTATTTTTATCTAGTATAGTTTTTACCGAAAGAATATTTTTTTTCTTCTCTAAAAAAAAGTTTTTTCTCTCGTCTTTGATTAAATCTAGATCAATACCAAGATCGGTCAACCTCTGGTCTGCATTGTCAGCACGTAAAGTTAATCGGTATTCAGCTCTCGATGTAAACATTCGGTAAGGTTCAGAAACTCCTTTCGTAATTAAGTCATCTATCATCACACCTACGTAAGATGTTGATCGATCTAAAATAAATTTTTTTTGGTTTTTAACTTTCAAAGCAGCGTTGATTCCTGCCATTAGGCCCTGTGCAGCAGCTTCCTCATAACCAGTAGTTCCATTTATTTGTCCTGCTAGAAATAAAGATTTGATTTTTTTAGTCTCTAGAGTTTCGTAAAGTTCTCTAGGATCTACATAATCGTACTCTATTGCATATCCAGCTCTTTTCATCTTAACATGCTCTAAACCCTTGATTTTAGACAATATTTGTAGCTGAACTTCCTCTGGAAGTGACGTAGATATACCGTTTGGGTAAATAGTGTTGTCCTTTAATCCCTCAGGTTCTAAAAATATTTGATGTTTCTCTTTCTCTTTAAATTTAACGATCTTATCTTCGATAGAAGGACAGTATCGTGGCCCTACACCTTTAATGTTTCCAGAGTACATAGCGCTTCTTGAAATGTTATCACTAATGATCTTATGAACTTCATTGTTGGTATAAGTCATCCCACATTTAATTTGTTTGTTATCAATCTTGTTAGTCAAAAATGAAAAGTAATAATGATCATCGTCTGCAGGCTGCATTTCAAGATCATCATAGTTGATAGTGCTACCATCAAGTCTTGGTGGGGTTCCAGTTTTAAGTCTTCCTATTTGCATATTGAATTTAGCAAGTTGCTCACTTAAACCTGTGGATGGCTTTTCATCAAACCTACCAGCTGGAATTTGAGTTTCACCTATATGTATTAAACCATTTAAAAAAGTTCCTGTTGTAAGTATTAGTTCTTTAGTACGTATTTCTCTTCCACTCTGACATACAAATCCAACTAATTGATCGTCGTTAAAAAGAAATTTAATTACTGGATCAGCAACTACCTCCAAGTTCTTATAATTTAATAAAATTTTCTGCATATGCTCTTTGTAAAGTGCACGATCTGATTGTGTTCTTGGTCCTTGAACCGCTGGGCCCCTACTTCGATTAAGCAATCTAAACTGGATACCCGATTTATCTGCTACAACACCCATAACACCATCCAAAGCATCTATCTCCCTCACTAAGTGGCCTTTACCGAGCCCTCCGATAGCAGGATTGCATGACATCTCCCCTATTGTCTCTATTTTATGTGTAAAAAGTGCAGTATTTACGCCCATTCTAGCAGATGCTGCTGCTGCTTCACATCCAGCATGACCACCACCGATAACCACTACATCATAGTCTTGTAAATTCATGATGAGAATGTAACTGTCTAAATTAATAATACAAGTAGTATTTTATTTGCCAATACAGAAGTCTTTAAAGATCGATCCAAGAATTTCTTCAACGTCAACCTTCCCTACTATGCTTCCAAGATGTCTTGTGGCCATTCTCAAATCTTCAGCAGCAAGTTCGATTTCTTTAGCTTGATCTTTCTTTAAAAATTTATCAATTTCTTTCAAACACGCTTGTAGTTTAACTCTATGTCTTTCTCTTGTTATTAAGACAGAATTGTTCAAGGTAAATTTTTTACTAAGTTTTTCTTTAATTATATTAATTACTTTATCAATATTTTTATTATCTTTTACTGATACTAAAACTGTTTCTGCATCAAATTTATGATTTTGTTTAGCTTGTATGTCTGATTTGTTAAGTAAAACTATTGTATCATTATTAATCATATTCTTAATTTCATTATTAATAGTTTTGGAAGAATTATCTATAACCACAATATTTAAATCAGCTTCTTTGGATTTACCAAGTGCAAGTGATATACCTTTCTTTTCTATTTCGTTTTTTGCTTCTCTAATACCAGCTGTATCTGCTAGTATTACTGGATAACCGTCTATGTTTAAATAAGTCTCAATAACATCTCTTGTAGTTCCAGCTTCATCAGAAACTATGGCTACGTCTCTTTTAGCAATCAAATTTAATAAGGATGATTTTCCTGCATTAACTTCTCCTGTAATAAAGACTTTAAAACCATCTCTTATTTTTTCTCCAATTTTATTTTCCTCTATTATTTTATGAATATCTTTATGGACTTCCTTTACTGAGGTCTGTACTTCTTTAAGAACTTTTTCAGGAAGATCATCTTCTGCGAAATCTATTTTAGCTTCTATATATGAAAGGGATTTAATTAATTTTTCTCTTAAGTCATCATAATATTTAGAAGCATTGCCTTGGACTAATTTAACAGCTTGCTCTCTTTGAAGCTCTGTTTCAGCATGGATTAAATCACCTATACTTTCTGCTTTTAAAAGGTCTATTTTATCATTTTGGAAGGCAACCTTTGTAAACTCTCCCGGTTCGGCCAACCTGCAATCATCTTGTTCGGACAATGCTTTTAAAAGAGCATTAATGACTGCGTTACTTCCATGAACCTGAAACTCCGCCAAATCATCCCCCGTATAACTATTAGGGGCAGGGAACCACAATAATATAGCTTCGGGATCAATAACATTCTTAGTTTTAGGATCATAAAACTTACAAAAATTAACCTCATTAGATTTAATTTCTTTTAATTGAGTTAAATTTTTACAAACCTGAAGACTGCTTTTTCCAGAGATTCTAACAATAGCGATCCCTGATGGGCCTCTGCCTGAAGATAGAGCGTATATGTTCATTGATTTAAATTGATAAGCCTTGATTTGAAATAAATTTACTTATTTTTTTAAGTGTATCATTTTTTGAAACATTTTTTAAAATTATATCTTTTAAAGGATCTAATAATTTATTTTGTTTAAAAAAATTATGCGTTAAATCAATACCAACACCTGTAATAATATTTTCAGATTTTCTTTGATTTGAAAAATCCTCAAGAGCAGGACTACTTTTTATCGACATACCTAAACCTGTGTAATACTTTAAAACTTCTTTTAATTTTTTTATATCTCTCAACACTAAATTGAAACCCTGTCCTGCAACCGGATGGATTGTATGGAGACCTTCTCCTAAAATAAGAACATCATTTTTATAATAAGTTCGTTTTAAATTTAACGTTAAAGGGTAAGATTGAATATTAGTAATATTAATATTTTTAACTTTTAAAATTTCACAAATTTTAGATTTAATTGTAAAGGCAATATTTTCTGTTGCAAATCCCTTTTTAACACTCCAAACAAAAGAGAAATTATTTTTAGAAAAGGGTAATATTGCAAGTGGTCCTTCCTTTAAAAAGAATTGACTAGTGCTTATATCTTTTATGTTATGCTTAACATATCCTGTTAAAGCAATTTCTTTATAATCTTTTTCTATAGATCTGCTTTTGATAACGCTTTGGTAAATTTTAGAGTTTCTTCCTAGACAGAGTACTTTTAAATTATACTCATCCAGATCAGCTGATTTATTAATGTTTTTTCTTATAATTTTAATTTTCTTTTTTTTAATTTCTCTATTTAAAATATCTTTAATTTTATCATTCTCAAATATGTATAAAAGATTGTTATTATCTTCATTGAAATTTAAGAAATTTATTTTTTTCTCATTAGACTCATAAAAAAGATTTATCTTTTTCGACGGCCAGAATAATTTCTTGTCTAATTTGTCTAAAACACGATGAAAAAATTCATAATTTGAGGCTGATATAGCTGTAGTTCTCTTGTCTTTTTTAAGCTTATTTTTTTTTGCTATAATTTGAACGTCTAAAGTAGGCAGATCGTTTAATGCTAAAGCAGTCATTAAACCTGCTAGACCGTCACCAACTATGCCAATTCTTTGTTTTTTCATGTTATAAAATTTTTCTCACTTTCATAAAAATGGTAAAAAGTACGTAAAACGATTCGATATGAATACAAACTTTTTAAATAGTGTAACAAATTTTATAAAAAAACGAACCTTTGAATTTATTGGATTAATCCTTATTTCAACGAGTGTCGCGCTTGCAATAGCCTTTACGACATATTCACCCGAAGATCCGTCTTTTATTTATGGAGATAGAGATTTTGAAATTAAAAATTTCTTTGGGATCTATGGAAGTAGTGTCGCAGATTTTCTTTTGCAAAGCTTTGGCCTCGTTTCATTTTTAATTTTAGCTAATTTTCTTTTCTGGGGCATAAATTTGATTATTAAAAAAGAAATCAAACGAATTATATTAAAATTATTTTTTGTTATTTCTTATTTAGTTTTAGGTACAATTTTTATCTACATCACTTTTAATAACTCGTTCTGGCTTATCGATAATGGTAACGCAGGTTTTGTTGGAAAGATAGGTTATGAGTTTTTAAGTACTTGGTTTCCTTACATAGATAATAGCTACTCTGCTTATGGATTATTACTGCTCACTTTAATATTATTTATTTTCTCATCAGATTTAAATTTTAAAAAGATAGCAACGGGAACTTATTCTATTATAGCTTTGTTATTTAGAAGAAAGAACAATGTTGTTCCTGATATAAATTTTGATGCAACTCCTGTTGAAGAAAAAAGTGAAATCATTGAAAGGCCTCAACAATCATTCTCATTTGGCAGCGAATCTAAAAGTGAAAAAATAGTAAATCCGGTAAGGTCAAAATACAAATTGCCAGTTATAGATTATCTTGAAAAAAATTCTTCAAAGTTGAGTGCTACGGATTTAAATAAGAATCGTCCTGATGGAGAATTCATGGAAAAGATTTTATTAGATTTTGGAATTGATGGTAAAATTAAAGCCATTAATAGTGGTCCGGTAGTAAGTTTATATGAATTTGAGCCTGCTCCAGGCGTTAAAGTTTCCAAAATAATAAATTTATCAGAAGACTTAGCTCGTAATACTAGTTCTACCTCAGCAAGAGTATCAGTAATTCCAGGTAAAAATACTGTGGGAATTGAAATACCAAATGAGACTAGAGAAAGTGTTTCACTTAGAGAAATCATTTCATACGAAAAATTTCAAAAAAAAGATGTCAAACTTCCAATTGCTTTAGGTAAAAGTATTTCTGGTATGCCTATAATTGGTGATTTAACTTCCATGCCACATCTTTTAATTGCCGGCACAACAGGTTCAGGTAAATCAGTCTGTATAAATACCATCATTGTTTCTCTGCTTTACAAATTAAACCCAGATCTTTGTAAGTTTATTTTAATAGATCCAAAAATGTTAGAGCTTTCAACTTATGAAGGAATACCTCATTTGTTAACTCCAGTTATTACTGATGCAAAAAAAGCAACATCTGCTTTAGCTTGGACAGTCAAAGAGATGAACAGCAGATACAAATTAATGAGCAAAGTAGGTGTGAGAAACATAGACGGATATAACGCAAAACATAAATTAAAAATGCCTTACATCGTAGTAGTGGTAGACGAGATGTCGGATTTAATGCTTGTGGCAGGTAAAGAAATAGAAAACTACATTCAAAAATTATCACAGATGGCTAGAGCTGCCGGAATTCATATTATCATGGCAACGCAAAGACCAAGTGTGGACGTAATAACAGGAACAATTAAAGCAAACTTTCCGACTAGAGTATCGTTCCAAGTAAGTTCAAAGATAGATAGCAGAACTATCTTAGGAGAGCAGGGTGCAGAACAATTATTAGGAAAAGGAGACATGTTATTTATGTCATCAGCAAACAGAATAGTAAGAATTCACGGTCCTTTCGTTTCTGAAAACGAAATTGAAAAAATCGTTAATTCTATTAGAGGCCAAGGTGAACCAGATTATATGGAGGAAATTACTGCACAAACAAGTAATGAGTCTTCGTCTATTTCTGGTGAGGATGGTGAGGAGGATGAGCTTTATTCTCAAGCAGTTGATATCATTAAATCTGAAGGAAAAGCGTCTACTAGTTTTTTACAAAGAAAACTTCAAATTGGATACAATAGGGCAGCTAGAATTATTGATATGATGGAAGAAAAAGGGGTGGTCAGTAAAGCAAATCATGTTGGTAAACGTGAAGTTCTATAAAATTTTTTTAATTGGTTTATTTTTACTTTTTTCATTTAATCTTAGCGCAAACGAGAAAACTAAAATTATAAGTCAGTTAAAGAGTTTAAATTCTTTAGAATTTACATTTAATCAAATTATTAATGATAAAACTGAAAAGGGTAGTTGCCTTTTAGAATTTCCTGGAAAACTAAAATGTGAATACTTTGACGATAAAAAGAAAGAACTTATTATAAATAAGAAAAGATTAGCTATCACGCAAAAGAGATATAATAAAACTTACTATTATCCCATATCTAAATCTCCTTTTCTAAATATCTTGTATAAGGAAAAACTTTTAGAAATCGTTAAAGCTGGTGAAATAGAAAAAGAAAATCAAATTATTAAGCTTACTTACTTAGATGAAAATGAAATAAATATTTTATTTGATAGAAAAACTTTAGACTTAAAAGGTTGGAAGATTATTGATCAATATAATAATAATATCAATTTTTCTCTAAACATTGTTTCTAAGAACGATATTTATCAAAAAGGAACCTTTAAAATACCAGAGATAAATTAGGCTACAAAATCGATTTCTTCTTCTTTAAAAATCTCAAAACCCTTTGACTTATAGTTTTGTAAAGCATGTTTGTGGTCTAAGCTGCAAGTGTGAACCCACATTCTCCCTGGGTTCTTTCTAGATGCACTTGCTATAGCATGATTAACTAGTGTGGCTCCAAGTTTTAACCCTCTAAATTCCTTCAATACTCCTAGATTAATCAGCTCCACCTCATTAGTAGCTGGGTGAAATTCTTGTTCATAGTAACCAATTAAATCATCGCCTTTTTTTAGAACATGAGTCTCTAAATTTTTATTTGTGACGTATTTAATCCATTCCTTGTCAGACCAAAGCAATCTATCTCTCCAATAATGATCTAAGCCTATTTGCTTATAAAAGAATTTGTTAAGCTGGTAGTCGTTTTTATCATCCAATAAAATTTGGTAATTTTCTGGAAGATTCAAATCAATTGTATTTGAAAAGTCTTTTAGTTCTAAAAAATATCTTTGTACTCTTGAAACCATTAATTAACCATCTTCCCAATCTTTTCTCCAGCAAAAATATGAAAATGTAAATGAGGAACTTCTTGTCCCCCATCGATACCAATATTGGTTAAAGCTCTATATCCTTTTTCTTTCGAGCCCATTAAATTTGCAACATGAGTAACGGCTTTATTTAACTCAACTATTTCTTTGTCTGAAGCATTGTTATTAAAATCATCTAGATCGACGTACTCACCTTTTGGAATAACTAAAACATGAATCTTTTTTTGAGGATTAATATCTTTAAATGCTAAAACATGATCATTCTCATAGACTTTGTCACAAGGAATTTCTCCTCTTAATATTTTTGCAAAAATATTATTCTTATCGTAACTCATTTTTGTCTTTTTTTTAGTTCACTCATTACATCTTCAATTTTTATATTATTAGCTTCAAGATAAACCATCAAATGATATATGACATCAGCTGCTTCATGTATTTTATTTGTATCTTTTTCAACCGCCTCTATTAATTCCCCAATTTCCTCTTTAACTTTAGCAACACTCAAATTTTTATCATTAAAAAGTTTGTTGGTATAAGAGCTGTCCGGAGAGGAGCTTTTACGTTCTCTTATGGTTTTCATCAGCTGTTCAAGGGTTTCAAACATATTACAATCTTACCGATACATTTTTAGAATTCAAATATTCTTTGGCTTCTTTTATTTTAAATTCACCGTAGTGAAAAATAGATGCAGCCAATACCGCACTTGCGCCGCCTTTAACTATACCATCATATAAGTGATCTAATGTTCCAACACCGCCTGAAGCAATTACTGGAATATTTGTACATTCCGTAATTGATTTTAATAGATCAACATCATATCCAGATTTAGTCCCATCTTTATCCATTGAAGTAAGTAGAATTTCTCCAGCTCCATTTTTTTCAACATTTTTAGCAAATTCAACTGCATCAATTTCAGTTTTATTTCTTCCGCCATGAGTAAAAACATTCCACTTTTTATCTGATATTTTCTTCGCATCTATAGCAACAACGATGCATTGAGATCCAAATTTTTTCGAAGCTTCTTTAACAAAATTAATATCTTTTACTACAGCAGTATTAATTGAAACTTTGTCCGCTCCAGCTAATAGTAAGTCAGTTATATTTTGAATATTTCTAACACCTCCACCAACAGTTAAAGGAACAAAACATTCTTTAGCTGTTTTTCTTACTATATCTAAAATAGTTTCTCTATTTTCATTTGAAGCAGTAATATCTAAAAAACAAATCTCATCAGCTCCGCCGTCACTATAAATCTTAGCTTGTTCAACTGGATCTCCAGCATCTTTTAATTCAACAAAGTTTATGCCTTTAACAACTCTTCCGTTTTTAACGTCTAGGCAAGGTATAATTCTATTTTTAAGCATTAATTTCCTTTGCTAATTCATCGAGTTTAATATCGCCATCATAAATAGCTTTACCAATTATTATGCCTTCAATTTTTTTATTATTTAAATCTTTAGCTTTCTTAATATCATTTATTGAAGAGACTCCACCTGAAATAACAACAGGACAATTAGAAAGCCCTGCGATTTTTATAGTATCGTCAAAGTTAGGACTAGTTTTCATTCCATCTTTATTAATATCCGTATAAATAATTCGACTCACTCCAAAACTGTTTACATCTTTAAGAAAGTCTAAAGTTTTAATATTAAGATTTTCTTTCCAACCAGATACAGCGAGATTTCCATTCTTGGCGTCTAATCCCAAAGCGATTTTATTTTTAAATTTTTCACACGCTTCTTTTAAAAATTCTTTGTTTTTTATTGCGGCACTTCCTAAAATTACTTTATCTACACCCACATCTACGTACTTTTTGATACTTTCAAGTGTTCTAACGCCACCCCCAATTTCGATTTTTAAATCATGTTTGCTAACTAATTCCTGAATAATATCTAGATTTACAGTCCTGCCTGTTAAAGCGCCATCTAGATCAACAATGTGTAGGTCCTTAAAACCGTAATCTTGATATTTCTTAGCTTGATCAATAGGGGATGTTTCGTACTCGGTTTTATTTTCAAAGTCACCTTTGATTAATCTCACACATTTTTTATCTTTAATATCTATTGCAGGAAATATTTTCATTTTAATTTTATAAAATTTTCAATAATTTTTAATCCTATCTTATCACTTTTCTCTGGGTGAAATTGAGTTCCAAATAGATTATCTCTTTCAATTGAACAAACGATTTTTGATGAATAATCTGTTGTCGCTGAAATAACTGATTTATCTTCAGGAATGAACTCGTAACTGTGCACGAAGTACATGTGGGATTTATTTTTTATATCTTTAAAGATTTTACTTTCCTTTTGAATTTCAATTTCGTTCCAACCAATGTGCGGAAGTTTAAATTTTCCATTTTGATTATCAATTTTGGAAACTTTTCCAGGGATCCAGCTTAACCCTTTTGTTTCTGCTTCTTCATACCCAATATCTGCGAACATTTGTAAGCCTACACAAATTCCTAATAGAGGTTTCTTATTTATGATTGCGAAATCTTTTAGCGTGTCTACTAGTCCATTAATCTTATTAAGAGAGTCAACACAACTTTTAAATGAGCCTTGGCCAGGTAATACAATTTTATCACTAGATTTAATTTTTTTAATATCTGATGTTACTTCTAGATTAACTTTACCTTTAGCTACCTCAGTAAAAGAATTAATGACTGAGCTTATGTTGCCCGATTGGTAGTCAACAATTGTGACGTTCATCAAATTTAAATAGAGCCTTTTGTCGAAGGTATTGAATTTTTAATTCTTTTATCAATGGCTAAAGCATCTTTTAATGATCTAGCTAAACCTTTATAACATGATTCAATTTTGTGGTGACTGTTTTCACCGTAAATATTTTCTACGTGTAAAGTAACTCCCGCTGACTGTGAAAAAGCTTGAAACCACTCCTTAAATAACTCTGTATCCATTTCACCAAGCTTTTCTACAGCTAAATTTACTTTCCAGATCAAGTAAGGGCGATTAGAAACATCAATAGATATTCTGCTTAAAGTTTCATCCATTGGAATCATAGTTGAAGCATATCGCTTGATCCCTTTTCGATTGCCCGCAGCTTTTTTTATAGCTTCACCAATAGCAATGCCTGTGTCTTCTGTAGTATGATGTAAATCAATATGAGTGTCGCCTTTTGCTTTAACTTCTAAATCAATTAAAGAGTGTTTAGACAGTTGCTCCAACATGTGATCTAGAAAACCTATTCCTGTTTTAATTTTATATTTTCCCTTGCCGTCTAAATTGACTGTGACTGAAATACTTGTTTCTTTTGTTTTTCTAATAATTTTAGCTTTTCTTTTCATAAATTCACGCTGATTTACCTTTGATATATATATAATCGGTCATTTTATCAATAAATCAGATTTGCTATTGAAGATCCTAAATTAATCTCCACATATAACTGCATGAATACAGCTGAAAAGTGGCATGGAACAACGATTGTGTTGCTCAGAAAAAATGGTGAAACTGTTGTGGCTGGAGACGGACAAGTTAGCCTAGGAAATACTGTTTTAAAAAGCAAAGCCAAGAAAGTAAGAAAAATTGAAAGCCGAGGAGTGATTGCAGGATTTGCAGGATCAACTGCTGATGCTTTGACTTTATTTGAAAGGCTGGAAGCTAAGCTTGAAAAACACGCAGGTAATTTACAAAGAGCAGCTGTAGAACTTGCTAAAGACTGGAGAAGCGATAAATTTTTAAGAAGATTAGAAGCATTAATGGCTGTTGCTGATAAAAAACACAGCTTTATTATTTCGGGAACCGGTGATGTTTTGGAACCAGAAGATGGAATAATTGGAATTGGTTCTGGTGGAAATTACGCTTTAGCTGCTGCGAAGGTATTAGCAGAAACTGATATGGGTGCAGAGGATATCGCCAGAAAATCTATTAAAGTTGCATCAGATATATGTGTATTTACTAATAATAATATTACAGTGGAGAAAGTTTAAAATGGTTAAATCAGGCAAGGTAACAAATTTAAAAGTTGTGAAAAATAAATCGAAAGATAATTCAAAGGTTAGTGCGCTATCGCCGAGAGAAATAGTTTCAGAACTAGATAGATATGTAATTGGTCAAAAAGAAGCCAAGAAAGCTGTTGCTGTTGCTTTAAGAAACAGATGGAGAAGACAGGCATTATCAGATGAAATGAGGGATGAAGTGCTTCCAAAAAATATCTTAATGATTGGTCCAACAGGAGTAGGTAAAACTGAAATATCTAGAAGATTGTCTAGATTAGCTGAGGCTCCTTTTATCAAAGTTGAGGCTACAAGATTTACAGAAGTCGGTTATGTAGGAAGAGATGTTGAACAAATCATCAGAGATTTAATTGAAATTGCTATAGCAATGGAAAGAGAGAAAAAAAGAAAAGAAGTAAAAGCTAAAGCAGAATTAAAAGCAGAGGAAAAAGTTTTGGACGCTCTTGTCGGAAACAAAGCCAGCGTTGCAACCAGAGAAAGTTTTAGAAAAAGATTAAGAAACGGTGATTTGGATAACAATGAAATAGAAATAGAAGTCCAAGGTACTGCTGCTGGCCTTCAAAGTTTTGAGATACCGGGCATGCCAGGTGGGAACGTAGGCATGGTTAATCTTGGTGATATTCTTGGAAAATCCATGGGGAATAAAAGGGGTAAAAAGAAAAAGATGACTGTCAAGGAATCTCATGACATCTTAGTAGCTCAAGAGTCAGATAAAATGATTGAAGAAGATAAGATTATTAAAGAAGCAAAAAAAGCTACTGAAGAAAATGGAATAGTCTTTTTAGATGAGATTGATAAAGTTTCGGCGAGAAGTGATAGAGTGGGTGGAGATGTATCTAGAGAAGGAGTTCAAAGAGATTTACTTCCTCTTATTGAGGGAACAACTGTTAGCACTAAACACGGTCCCATTAAAACAGATCATATATTGTTCATTGCTTCAGGTGCATTCCAATTAGCTAAACCATCAGATTTATTACCTGAATTACAGGGTAGATTGCCTATAAGAGTAGAATTAGATGCACTTAAGGAAGATGACTTTAAAAGAATTCTTAAGGAACCCGACAATAGTTTAATTAAACAATATAAAGAATTACTTAATACTGAAAACGTAAATCTTGAATTTACTAATGATGGTATTGATATGCTCGCCAAAATTTCTGCAGAAGTAAATTCTTCGGTAGAAAACATAGGAGCAAGAAGGCTGCATACTATTATTGAAAAAGTTTTAGATGATATAAGTTTCAACGCAACAGATAGAGCGGGTGAAACAATTACTGTTGACGAAAAGTACGTTCAAGATAATTTAGGTAATTTAGTTAAAGATACAGATTTATCTAAGTTTATTTTATAAGTTTCTTAATTTAACTAAAATCGCACCTTCACCGCCATCTTTAATATTTGCATCAGATATTGAAATCACAAATTTATTTAGGTCTTCGTCTGATTTTATGAAATTTGGGACAGAGTGTTTAAGCTTACTAAAATCTTTAGAAACATAAGCATCACTATCAGAAGTAGAGTGAAGTCCTTTTCCAGTTATAAAGAGTATTTCTTTATATTTATTTTTTACACATGAAAAAATGACATCGCTTACTTTCTGATTAGCTTCATCTAAAGTGTGACCATGAAGATCAAATCTAAATCTTTCTTTTCTACCTTTGTTTATTCGATTGTTTTTATCTTTATCATATACATCTGATGGGTTTTTAATGTATGTATTCCAATCTTCTAGGTCTTTTTTGGAGAGATCTTTTTTTTTAATCACTGACTAATAATTTCAGCTAAATACCAGTTGGGACCATTATTTTTAATATTTTTTGTAAATTTCCAGGTATCTGTAACAAATTTTATTTTATCAGGGCTTCCCTCTATAACATTATTATCCTTATCTTTCTTCACAGAAATTACCTCGGCAACAAATTTTACATTAGCAAACAAATCATCTTTTACTTTTTCATATTTTTCAACTGATGACTCTTTAATCCCAATAAATGTAAATTCTGATTTAATATTTTCTTTATTTCTTGCTTCAATAGCGCCAGTGAAGTTTTCATTCATTGTAGATGTTAACAAACTTTTAAGTTTTTTAACCTCCCCTTTGGCAAAAGCAGTTAAAATAGTTTCATATGCTATCTCAGCACCTTTGAGAAAATCTTTTTTGTCTTTTCCTTCTAGGATTTCAAGGTTTTGTTTAACGGACTTTACTTCATTAATTGGTGTGCTGAATTTTTTTTCAGCAAAACTTGGATAAATTTTAGGTTCATGGCCTGTTTTTCTTCCTAAAATACTTCTAAGGCGCAAAATAATAAATCCTGCGATCATGCCTAGTAAAATAATGTCTATATAACCAAAACTATTACTCATAATTTGATAATTATACATTAATCATATATTTTTGTATCAGACAAATGAACCCATTTTTTCTCTTATTTATAGGTCTGCCGGCTTTGGAAATATTCTTATTAATCAAAATAGGGGGACAAGTTGGCGCTTTAAACACTGTAGCCCTGATATTTTTGACAGCAATAATAGGGATATATTTTGCAAAACTTCAAGGAATCCAAACTCTTAAATCAGGAATGGTAAATCTATATCAAAATAAAATACCTGTTTATGAAATAATGTCTGGTGCATCTATAGCTATAGCTGCTTTATTACTTATCATACCAGGTTTTTTTACTGATACAATTGGTTTTCTTTTGCTAATACCATTTACCAGAAAAATTTTCTTTAAATTAGCTTTTAAAAATAAACCTATGACAAATATTAAAAAAGAGGGTGATACGATAGATGGAGAAATAATAGATAATAAAAAAGATGACTCATAAAATTATAGGTAAATATATTAAAGAATTAAAATTTAATATTCCAAATCCTAAAACATTCTTTCTTCTTACTAAAAATATAGCTAATTATAAAATAAATATTGGTATAAATAGTGTTCAAGTGAAACAAAATATTATCGAAGTTTTAACTAGTTTGAAACTAACTCCAACTAAAGATGATTTTGAGAAAATTGATACTGAAATTATTTATTCAACCATAGTAGAATTTAACAATAAAGAGTTAACAAAGGAAGAAATGGAGAAAACTATTTTAATTGATATACCCTCTAAAATTTATCCTGAGTTAAGACAAATTTTTGTTTTTTTATTCGAAAACTCCGGGTTTAAAGACATAAAGATTAATGAGAGTGTTGATTTTGAAAAGTTATATAAAATGAGGAAAGTTCAATAAAAATTCTTCTTTAATTCTGACTTTAAAAACTCTTTGTGTTTTTTTATTTCCGCTTCTGAGATTTTTACAATTGTTTTATTATAATCTTTTGCTTTTTTAATATTTATTTCAGAAACGCTATTCGAAAGATTAAATTTAGGTTCCTTAGCATCTAAAAGGTTTATATAGACTTCCCTCAATAATTCACAATCAAGCAGCGCATTGTGTTTTGTTCTTCGAGACAAATCTATATTAAATCTTTTACAAAGAGCATCTAAAGAATTTGATGTCCCTGGAAACTTGTTTCTAGCTACTTCTAAAGAGTCAATTACTAACTTTTTATTAATTCTTTCTTTTTGTATTGATCCTAATTCACCATCTAAAAAACCTAAATCAAAAGACGCGTTATGAATTATAATTTTTTTGTCTTTAATGAAACTTAAAAATCCATCCGCCACTTGATCGAATGTTTCTTTATCGCTTAAAAATTCTTGCGAAAAGCCATGTATCTTTAATGCTTCTTCAGGCACATCTCTTTTAGGATTTATTAATTTATGAAAAACTTTCCCAGTCGCGATTAAATCTTTAGTTTCAATACAGGCTATTTCAACAACTTTATGTCCATCTCTAAATGATAAACCTGTGGTCTCA